>JADKIY010000002.1:600000-900000 GCA_016722575.1 Elusimicrobiota bacterium
ATGGCGGGCGCCTCGGTCATGGCGTGACGGGTCAGTTGCTGAAGGGAAAAAGGAAGGCCCACGATGACGCCCGAAAGCCAGGCCTGGCGGCCGGCCACGATCCCGGCCAGGAGGCCGATCACAAAGAGGCCCAGGAGAATTCCGATGGGCTCCAGCAGGTAAAAAAGCCCCGCCAAAAGACCCAGGGCCGAGATCGCCGTCGAGGACAGGGCGATCCAGGTCCAGGAATTCTTGGGTTTAGGTGTGTTAAAGCTCATAAAGAAAGGCCGCGGCGGCGGCGAGGCCGGCGGTCTCCGTTCGTAGGATGCGGGGACCCAACGTCACGGTCCGGGCGCCCCGGGCTTCGGCCCGGAAAACTTCCTCCGGGCTCAAGCCACCTTCGGGGCCAATAATAACATTAATGGTCGGAAGGGCGGCGGCCCGCTCCCGTCGGAAAGCGTCCAGGCCCGCTTTCAGCGACGTTCCGGCCGCCGATTCCCAGGGCAAAAAGGTCCATTGGTCCGGCTCGATCCGGGCCAGGGCGGCGTTCCAGTCCAGGGGCGTCTGCACCCGGGGGACGTCCGTGCGGCCGCACTGCTGGGCGGCGGAGCGGATGATTTTTTCCCACCGTTCGAGGCGGGCGGGCAGGCGCTCGGCGGGCACCCGGCCCACGGACCGCTCGGAGTTCACCGGGATGAATTCGTGAACGCCCAGTTCCGTGCCCTTTTCCAAAATCCATTCCATCTTGTCGCCCTTGGGCAGGACTTGAAAGAGGCGCAGGCGGTAACGGGAGGTTTCCTGTTTTTCCTCGGCCACCACCCGGCCGTCCACTTTACTGGGGGTCACGGTCTCCAACACCCCGCGAAAGGACCGGTCCCCCCCGTCGAACAGCTGGATTTCCTCCCCGGGCTGTTTGCGAAGCACCCGGGCCACGTGTTCGGACTCCTGGCGGTTCAGCCAGAAATAGCTGCCGCGGATGTTTTCGGGGGGGACGTAGAAGTGGGGCACGCCCCTATTCTACCACAGGCTCCAGGTCCGTCCGCTGGAATCGGTGTGGGTGCACATGACGTGAACCTCCCCGGTGAGAAAGGACATGGTCGGGTCCAGAGGGACATACCAGGCCACAAACATGCCTCCGTCGGGAAACATCATCGCCAGTTCGGAAGCGACGTAATCCCTGTTGGCGTGGTTGGCGTAACCGGGGATCGTGATCATGGGGGCGGTGTCCAGGTATTTCGGATAAAGCCACCAGGAGGTGAAAGCCGAACCGGTCCCCGTTCCCGTTCCCCCCGCGCTGGGATAGCGCCCTTCGTTGTCGGCGTAATAAATGCTCATGGCGCTTCGAACGGAACCCAGGGCCCCTTTGATGGACGCCTCCCGGGCCTTGACCACCAGGCCCGCGAATTTGGGAATGGCGATGGCGGCGAGGAGGCCGATGATGGCCACCACGATCATCAGTTCGATGAGCGTAAAACCGCCGCTGGGACGGACGGCCGATTTTTTCACCCTTTTAGGTTAGCCCTCGAAGGGAAATATTACAACAGTGTAATGATTTTGGACTCAGAGGCCGGAGAGTTATTTTCCGAAGGCTTTTTTAAAGAAACCTTCGTCGTCGGAAATGCCTTTTTCGCCCATGGTTTGGGCCAGTTCGGCCAGGAGGCGGCGTTGGTCCTTGGAGAGCTTCGTCGGCACCTCGATGGAAATCCGGACGAACAAATCCCCCCGCCCGCTTCCGCGCATGCGCGGCATGCCCGCGCCCCGGACCCGGAGCACCGAGCCCGGCTGGGTGCCGGCGGGAATATGGATGCGGACCGGCTTCTCCAGGGTGGGCACCTCCACCTCGCCCCCCAGGGCCGCCAGGGGGACGGACACCCGGCGAAGGGTCGTGAGATCCTCCCCGTCCCGCTCAAATCGATCGTCGGTGCGCACGCGCACCACCACAAAAAGGTCTCCCGGGGGCGCGCCCCGGCCGCCGGCTTCGCCCGCGCCCGACACCCGCAACACGGTGCCGTCTTCGACCCCGGCCGGCACCCGCACGCGGATGGTCTCGGCCTGGCGGGTGTGTCCCTGCCCTCGGCAGTCGGGGCAGGGGCTTTCCACGATCTGGCCTTCCCCCTGGCACTTGGAGCAGGTTTGGGCGAGGGTGAAAAAGCCCCGGGTCACGCGAACCTGGCCCGCGCCCCGGCAGTCGGGGCAGGTCTTCGACGAGGTTCCCGCCTTGGCGCCCGAACCGCGGCACTTCTCGCAGGCCACCGTGCGGTTCACCCGGACGCTGGACTCCGTTCCGTTGAAGGCTTCCTGGAGGGTGACCACGTGTTCAAATTGCAGATCCGCGCCCTTCCGGGGGCCGCTTCGGCGGCTCCGGCCGCCGCCGAACATGTCGCCGAAGACGCTGGAGAAAATGTCCGAGGCGTCGGCGCCTTCGAACCCGCCGAAGCCGCCGCCCGTCTGGGCCTGGGGGCCGGCGTGGCCGTATTGGTCGTAGGCCTGGCGTTTTTCCGGATTGGACAAAACGTCGTAGGCCTCGTTGATGTCCTTGAGTTTCTCCTCAGCGCCCTTGTCCCCCTGGTTCCGGTCGGGGTGGTACTGGAGGGCCTGTTTCCGGTAGGCGGATTTCAGCTCTTCCGGAGTGGCGGTTTTGGAGACGCCAAGAGTTTCGTAGTAATCCCGCTTCGAGGCCATTATTTGTCCTTTGGTTACCGAAAATTTTTTCCTTCCCCCCTTGAGGGGGAAGGTACGGATGGGGGGTGCTGTTGAATCTTATTTCCTAAAAAATTTGCCGAAGGCTTTTTTAAAATCAACGTCGTGGGCCTTCCCGGCCCACACCCGGCACCGACTTCCCAGGCGCTTCGCCCTGGACCCGAGTGACTTCTCTTTTTGCTTGTCCAAAAAGAGAAGTCACCAAGAGAAAAAGACCCCCCAGACGGCCTGCGCGCGGTCTTTTTGCCGGGCATGCGGAACTCGCCCCGTCAAAAGCCCGTGACGGGGCTCAAACAGTCCTCGGCCGCCGCGGCGACAAAAAGCCCGTGCTCGATTCGCCTCAAGGGGCCCCCGAAAGTCAAAAAAAGGCTTCGGGTGTTGCCTATGCCTATGTAGCTAAAATCCCCCCTTGAGGCGTTATGAGCACGCTTTTTGAAGATCGCGGCCCGGACCTGTCTGATCCGGCCCGTAGGATTTTGAGGGCCGGGAGTTGGTCCGGGCTCCTTCAAAAAAGCGCGCGCAAGCCGTCGGGGGCGGTTTTCTTTTGCTTACTTTTCTTTGGGCGGCCAAAGAAAAGTAAGTTGCCGCCGGGCAACCCCCGGCGACTTTACGTTTCTGATTAGGAGTTTTTGTGTGTCTTTACCGTTATCGTTGGAACGCGCGGAATGTTTTCTTCTTCGTGGGGTTGTTATGGAGGGGGGCGTTTCCGTTGTGGCGGTGGAACGCCGGGCGCATAATTTCTTCTTAGTGAAACTTTTTTACTGAAGTATCGAACAAAAGATGGGATGGGGTTTCCCCCATCCCATCTTCGCTCTTAGATAACTGAGAAACTATTTCTTGCCTTCATCGACAACCTCGGCGTCCACGACGTTGTCGCCGCCGTTTTTCCCGTTCCCGGAACCATTGGAAGGACCGCCCTGCTCGCCGCCGGGTTGGCCCGCGCCGGCCTTGGCGCTGGCCGCCTTGTACATTTCCTCGGCCAGTTTGTGGGAGGCCTTGAGGAGGTCTTCCTTGGCCTTTTTGATTTTCGCCAGGTCGTCGCCCTTGAGCGCTTCTTTGGCGTCGGTGATGCCCCGTTCGATGGCCATGCGCTCGTCCTGGGAGACCTTGTCGCCGTATTCCTTGAGGGCCTTCTCCGTGGAGAAGACGATGGCGTCGGCTTCGTTTTTGGTCTCGATCTCCTCTTTCTTCTTCTTGTCCTCTTCGGCGTGGAGCTCGGCGTCCTTGATGAACTTCTCCACCTCTTCCTTGGAGAGTTTGTTCTTGGCTTCGATGGTGATGTGCTGTTTCTTTTGGGTGCCTTTGTCCAGGGCGGTGACGTTCAGGATGCCGTTGGCGTCGATGTCAAAGGTGACTTCGATCTGGGGCGTGCCCCGGGGGGCGAGGGGAATGCCGTCCAGGTTGAAATGGCCCAGGGACGTGTTGCCCGTGGCCACTTCGCGCTCGCCTTGGAGGACGTGGACCGTGACCGCCTCTTGGTTGTCGGCCGCGGTGGAGAACACCTGGGAGGCCCGGGTGGGGATCGTGGTGTTCTTTTTGATGAGCGGGGTCATGACGCCGCCCAGGGTTTCGATGCCCAGGGTCAGGGGCGTCACGTCCAGAAGCAGGACGTCTTTGACGTCGGAGCTCAAGACGCCGGCCTGCACCGCGGCGCCCAGGGCCACACACTCCATGGGGTTCACGCCGCCTTCGATTTTCCGGCCCACGAAGGTTTCCACGAACTTCAGCACGATGGGCATGCGCGTCGGACCGCCGACCATGACGACCTTGCCGATGGAGGAGGCCGAGAGGCCCGCGCCTTTCAGCGCCTCTTCCATGGGGTGTTTGCAACGGTCGATGATGGGCTGGACCAGGGATTCCAGTTTCGCCCGGGAGAGCTTCATCTGCAAGTGCTTGGCCCCCGAGGCGTCGCCCGTGATGTAGGGCAGGTTGATCTCGGTTTCGAGCACGGTCGAAAGTTCGATCTTGGACTTTTCGGCGGCTTCCTTGAAGCGCTGCATGGCCAGCTTGTCCTTGCGGAGGTCGATGCCGTGTTCCTTGCGGAACTCCTCGGCGATGAAGTCGATCAGGACGTTGTCCATGTCGGTGCCGCCCAGCTGGGTGTCGCCGGAGGTGGCCAACACCTTAAAGTCCGCGGCCTTGATGTCCTTGTCGTAGCCCATTTCCATGACGGTCACGTCCAGCGTGCCGCCGCCCAAGTCGAACACCAGGATCTTCTGGGCCTGGCCGATCTTGTCCAGGCCGTAGGCGAGGCTGGCCGCCGTGGGTTCGTTCACCAGGCGCACGACTTCCAACCCGGCGATCTGGCCGGCGTCCTTGGTGGCCTGGCGCTGGTTGTCGTCGAAGTAGGCGGGCACGGTGATGACGGCCTTCTCCACTTTTTCGCCCAAATAGGCTTCGGCGTCGCGTTTGATTTTCTGCAAGATGAAGGCCGAGAGCTGTTGGGGGGTGTAGGTCTTCCCGTGGATGGTGTATTTGAAGTCCTGGCCCATTTTGCGCTTGAAGGCGAAGACGGTGCCTTCGGGGTTGGAGACGGCCTGACGGCGCGCGGGCTCGCCCACGACCAGCTGGTCGTCTTTGGTGAAGGCCACGTAGCTGGGGAAGGCTTTGCCCCCCATGGTGGTGCCTTCGGCCGAGGGGATGATGACGGGCTTTCCGCCCTCCATGACGGCCGCGGCCGAGTTGGACGTTCCGAGATCGATACCGATGATTTTAGCCATGATTGGTTCCTCCTGAAAATTTCAACGTCGCCTTGCGTTTTTTCTTCCGTGGGGGGCCGTGCTACGCCCCCGCTTTCTTAGACACCTTCACCCGGGCGGGACGGAACAACCCGCCCTGAAACTTGTAGCCCTTCTGCAGGACGGCCAGAATCTTGCCGTCCTCCTCGCCGTCGAGGGTCTCCACCGCTTCGTGGGCCGCGTGGTTGTAGGCGTCCCCCACCGCGGTCGGAATCTCCTCCAGGCCCTCTTCCTTCAGCAGGCGCTTGAACTCGCCGTAGAGCATGTCCAAGCCCTGCACCATGGATTTGACGTCGGGGCTTTGGTGGGCCGCCGCCTCCGCCAGCTCCATCACGTCCATGAGCGACACCAGGCGGAGGACGATTTCTTCCTTGCCCCACCGCCGGGAATCCGCCCGGTCCTTTTCCGTGCGTTTCCGGAAATTCTCGAACTCGGCTTTGAGCCGCAACAGCTGGTCGTAATAATCCGCCGACTTGGCCTGGGCCGCCTGCAGGGACTGTCGCAGGATGTCCAGCTCGGAAATCTTGTCCTGGACGGCGTCTTTTTCGTCGGCCACGGGGTCGGCCGGTTGCTCGGTCATTGATCCTCCAAACGGCGGCTTAACGTCTGTGAAACGATCTGGGCCACGTGGTTCACCAGGCTGATCATGCGGGAATACTCCATGCGCTTGGGGCCGATGATGCCCAACACGCCCATTTGCCGTCCCCCCACCGTGTAGGTGGAGGACACGAGGCTTAAATTCTTGAGGTCCGGGGATTTGTTTTCGGACCCGATTTTGACTTTCACGCCGGAATAGGACGGCGCCCGGCCGTCGGCCATGTCCCGGCCGATCATTTCGCCCAGGGTGCGCTTTTCGTCCAGCAGGTGGACCAGGGAGCGCAGGTCCTCCTGGCCGCTGAAGTCCGGGAGCGAGAGGATGTTCCCCGTCCCTTCCAAATAAAGGTCCCCGGCGGTCGATAGGTCGAAGGCCTGCTGGGTGATCCGCCGGGCCACGTCCAACAAATCCATCTGCCGCTGGTGGATGGCCTCGATGTGGTCCAGCAGGGTGTCCCGCACGTCGGTAAAGGGTTTTCCCCGAAGGCGGTCGTTCAAAAGGCGCGTGAGCTCGTCCAAAAATTCCCGGGGGTAGGGCCGCTCGAAAATCACCTGCCGGTGCTTGACCACGCCCGTGTCGCTCACCAGCACCGCCAAAACCCGCCGGGGTTCCAGGGCGATCAATTCCACGTGCTGCAGGCGCTCCTGGTCGATGGCCGGCGTCAGCACAAAGCCCGTGTACTGGGACATGGCCGAGAGGGTTTTGGAGGTCGACAGCATGAGCTCTTCGATTTCCCGGGCCCGGGATTGGTAATCCCGCTTGAGGCGCTCCTCTTCCTTGATGGCCAGTTTTTGAAGCTCCACCAGGCTGTCCACGTAAAATCGATAGGCCTTGTCCGTGGGGACCCGGCCCGCGGAGGTGTGGGGATGCGTCAAATACCCTTCGCGCTCCAGTTCCCCCATGATGTTCCGGATCGTGGCCGGGGAGAGGTCCAAATGTTTTTGACCCGCGATAAAAGCGGACCCCACCGGCTTGGCGGTCTTGATGTATTGGTGGATGATCGCCTGCAGCAGCTTCCGCTTGCGGTCTTCCTGTTCGATGGGGGAGAGCGTTCGCATTTTATGGGCCCGGGTTTTAATTAGCACTCAAAAACCTGGAGTGCTAACAGTATAACACAGGGCCGATTTTCTGTCAATTACGGGAAAGATCGACGGAAAAAGAAAACCCCCGGGGGCCGGAACCCCCGGGGGTTTTCCCGTGAAATTGTTCGGTTATATGGCCGGGTCTTCGGTGTGGCCCACGCCGTTTTGCTTGCGTTCGCCCCGGCGCTCCATCCGTTCGCCCTGGCGTTCCAGGCGCTCGCCCCGGTTCTCCAGATGCTCGCCTCGTTTTTCCAAGCGTTCGGCGGCTTTCTCGTTGCCGTTGGCCTCGGCTTTGTCCGCCGCCTTCTGCATTTTCTCCCCGCGCTCCTGCATCTTTTCGCCGCGCTTCTCCCGGTGCTCGCCGTGTTTTTCCATGCGCTGCCCGCGATGGGCCCGCGCCGCGCCCGCCTTGCCGCCCTTGGCGGAGCCTTCCGCCCGGGAAATCGCCGTCAGGGAAGAGCAAAAAACCGCCGCCATCAAAAACGCCAACCATTTTTTCATAAGGCCTCCGAATGGGTTGTCATCAAGTTCGCCCCCTCCGCCGCTCCCAAACCCGAGGGACCGCGCCGGTGGGAGCGCGCGGCCCGCCCGATTAAAATCGCCGCGGGGACGGCCCCATTATACGAATCCTTTAAGCCGAGGTGGCGATGGCGCGGGCGGTCCGGTCCATGATTTCCAAATCGACCAACCGAAGAGGCGCGGCCCGAAGCAGGGCGTCGATCAAAAGGAACACCGCGGTGCGGAAGGGTCCCTCGGGCACGTCCGTCGTATCGATGGAGAAAGAGGTCGGCACCGAGATGAGGGACGGCGCGACGCCCTTCAACTCCCGGGCCACCACGCCCAAACGGAGCACCGGCGACTCGTCGTCGTCCACCGCGCCCGGGGGAAGGGCCGTGACCGAGACGGTTCCCCGGAAATTGATCCGGCGCGACCAGTCCACGACGTCGTTGTAAATCGACTGGGAGTGGGGGCCGTAGACAACGGCAAAAACAGTTCGACGGCCCCGGGAAGCCCGAAGGGCCGCCTCGACGAATCCCCGCAGGTCGTCGGGCCGATCCGTCGGGGGCAGAATCACCAGGTGGTCGGCCCGGGGATCGGACTCGGACCGGCGCACCGCCCCGGCCCAGGGGGACCGCGCCGGGAAAACCGCGGGCGGGAGGGCGGAACGGACGGCGTTCAAGGAGAGGGGTCGTTGGGTCGACGCCGCCCATTGGCGGCGGAAAGCCTCGACAAATTCCCGCCGTTGGGCCGCCAACGCTTCGGCCCGGGGACCGGCGGGAAGGATTTCACCCACGTCCAGGGACTCCACCGGGATCAACCGGTCCAACGCGGCGACCAGGGCCCGGGACGTCATTCCCGTCTGGGGCTCGCCCCGGACGGCGGACCGGGCCAGGCGGGATCCCAACTCCCCGGGAGCGGGAACGGCGGCGGGCCGCGCGAGGAAGGGAAACATCTCCTCGACCCGACGATAAAAAGCGGCCAGGACCGACCGGCCGAACCGGAAGGGTTCCACCGCCAATAGAGGGACCCGGGTCCGGGCGGGGCTCAGGAGGCGCCGGGCCCGTTCGGCTTCGTGGAACCACACCAGCCGCCGAGCCATGGCCGGCAGACCCCGGAGGGTTCCCGAAACCGGCCGGGCGAAGCCCTCCGTCAAATAAACGTCCACGCCTTCCCCATCGGCCCGTCGAAGGCTCGCCGCCACAAAGAAACCGGCCAGGAACCGGCGAAGGGCGCTGTCGCCCGCGGCGGCCCGGGCCCGGCGGACCACCTCGTCCCGTGGAACAAAGGCCACGTGAACCCGGCCGGGTTCGTCGGCTCCCTCTTCAAAGGAAAAGGTCACGGATTCCTCGCCCAAAACAGCCCGGAAGGACCTCGCCGCTTCCTTGAGAACGGATTCTTGAAGGTGCCGGGGGAAGGTCCGCCGGGCGCCCAGGGCGCCGGCCAGAAGGACTCCGTGGTAGAAAACCCAGGTGCCGGGCAACAGGGACAGCCACCGCCAGCCGCCCTCCAGAAGACCGAACCCACCGAACAGGACGCCCGCCGAAAGGGCCAGAGCCGTGGCCACCCCGACGACGCTCAACGGAAGGGCCTGGTTTTGATGGTCCCGCCGGACCTGGGCCAATAGATTGTCCAGCATCTCGGCGGCGAGGGCCACGCCGCGATCGTGGGCGGCCGCCGCGGCGGAATTCGCCGGAAGTTTTTTCCGTTCGGCGGCCAGGGGGGCCAACGCGTTGTTAAAGGTGGAGTCCACCTCCCGGGCCCGGAGTCGACGGATCAGTTGAACCACCGTGTCCGCCGTGAGCGGCGCGTCGGGACCCAGGGGCCCGTTGGCCGCCACGGCGCGGAGATAACGCCGGGCCGTCGGCGAGTCCCCCTGGGCCGCGAACCAGCCGAGGGGCTCCGCCGCCAAGGCGTTTTCGTATTGGGCGCGCCGCGCCGTTCCTTCGGGCAGGGCCGCTTTTTCCTCGCCTTGAAGGGCCGACACCACCTCCGTCGAAAGACCGGCCTTGCCCGCCAGGGCCAGAGTGTCGGGCGTGAAAAAGGGCCGCCCCGCCGCCTTGACCCAGGCGCGGACCGCCGCCCGACGGAGATCCAAATCGCCACGGGCCGCGAGGGCCTGCAGGGAGCTCGCCGGTGTCAAGGGGGGCTCGCGTCCGGGGACCAATTCTTTTTCCAAAAGGCGAAAGGCCTCCCGGGCGGCCAGTCGGGCGGGTTCCGGCTCCCCGCCGGGGCCGCCGGCGTAAGCCATGAGGCCCACTTCCAGGGCGGTGACTTGAAGCCAGGGGGCGATGATGAACTCCCCCAAAATGGCGTCGCGCTCTTTGCCCCCGACGCGGTGCAGCCATTCGTGGATCACCCAGCGCGCTTCAAAACTTGTCCGCACGGCGTCCAGGGAAACGATGGCCGATCCCATGGGAAACTGGCGATCGATCAGGACGTCCCACCCGGGCAGGATCAAGTTCCGACGGCCCTTGGGCAGTTGAAGAACGTCCCACACGATCCGCGCTTTCAAATCCAACCGGTCGGCGTAGATAAGCGACAGGCGGCGTACCGTGAAGCCGCCCTCCCCGCCCACCCCCCGGGCTTGGGTCTCGGCGGGGATGTTGGTGGCTCGAAGAACTTGCTCCGAAAACGACGACGGTCCGATCCGACGAAGCGGCGTGATCGTCGTGTTGCCAGCGCTTCCCCGGGGGAGAACCATCAATTGGTCCTTGGCCAACCCGTCGTTTAACCGGTCCAACTCCTCCAGGAACCGAACGGGCAGGGAAGCGAAATTGCCCACGCGCTGGGTGCCCGGGCCACCCCCGGCGATGAAAGCGGTGAAACGCTCCACGGCCCTTCGCCCGTCGGACGTTTTGACAAGGCCCTGATCCACCAAGGCCCGTGCCGGCGCCTCCAGGGGCGCCAGGGACAGGGCCGGGTCCGGGGTTTGGGCCGGGGCGCCGGTCGCGAAAAAGGCCGCCGCGGCCAGGGCCAGGGCCGCGCGCTTCAAATACATGTTGAACCCGGAGTCGTTTCCGCCCCGGGCTTTGTAACGGGTCCGCTCCGACAGGCGCCCGGCCCGGTCGGCCCGGCGGCGGAACACGAGGGTGATCAGATGGCTGTCGTGATCGTCCCCGGACAGCCGCTCAAAAGTCTCCACCGGCGCCCGCAGGGGCTCGTAGTCGAATTCGGAAAATTCCCGGACCCAGTCCGCCGCGGAAGCGAAGCGCCGGAAAACCGTTTGTCCCCGGTCGACGTAGGAAGTCATTTCGTTGGCGGGGTGCCATCGGGCGCTGGGGTGAAGGGCCCAGGGATCCCGCTCGCCTTTTAAGACGAGGTAAAGAATCCCCCCCGGAGCCACGACGCGGGTCAATTCCCGGACGACGCCGGGCAGTTCGGGCCGGGCCAGATAGTGGAGGGAAAGGCGGGCGTAGACGTGTTGAATGGACCCCACGGCGGCGTCGAAACCCCGCCGCATGTCTTCGTCAAGGTAAACCAAATTCCCCGGCGTGTCCGGGCGCGCCCGGGCGGCCCGCAATTCGCTGTCGCGGACGGTCGTGGCGATCACCCGGCGGTCGGGCAGTTGCCGGGCCAGATAGCGTTCGTCGTCTCCCGTGCCGAAGCCGAGGCTCAGCACCACGCCGGGGGCCGGGGTGCCGCGCACCAGGTTTCGAAAATCTTCCGCCTGGGCGGACACGCCCGCGGGCCGGACGTCGGGCATCGCCGGGACGCCCGGCGCTCCCCGAAGGGCCATCTGGACGCTTTCGTCCCGGAAAAGGGCCGCCCCCAGATATTCGTCCAAGGCGGGCTCGGAACCAAAAATGAAACTCAAATGGAGCCCGTTCGGTCGCAGGACCCGGCCCAGGGATCGGGAGACGGTTTCCATGCCCAGGCGGCCCAGGGAGCCGAAATCCAGCACCTGGTGGTCGAACACGAAATCCATCGTTCCGTTGAGTTCCGCCGGGAGGGCGCCCATGGGCGCGCGCCAAACAAAATAGGAGATGGGGTCTCCGACGGCGTTCACCGCCCAATCGGGATGTTGAACGAGGGAATCGTCCTGGGCTTTGAGGTGCTCGGGGACGAGTTCCACGAGGTGGATTTCCCGGACGTGTGGCAGGCGACGCCACAACAGTTCGATTTCGTCGGCGTTGGCCCCGGGGCCCAGGAGCATCGCGCTTCGGACGCCCGTCAGCCGGGCCGCCAGGGGCGCGGGGATTCGATCGAACGCCTTCAAATAGGACTTCACCATCCCCCAGGTTTGGGACGCGGGGCGAACGACGATCTCGGCCCCCGGCGAAGCCGGTGTTTTGGTCGGCAGAGACGCCCAGGAACGGATTCTCAAACGTTGAAACACCGGCGGCCGGTCGCCCCCGGGCCCCGAACGGGGCGCGGAGAGGGCCAGGGTTTTTTCCCGGAGGCGCCGGTTGAAATAGCTGTCATCGCCTTGAACAAGACGAAGTTCCTCGACGTTCCACTCGCCGAAGGCGTCGAAGCGATGGCGCACCGCCCAGGCCCGAAGTCCCCGGACTTCCCGGGCGGTCAGGGGCCGCCGCGGTGAAAACAAAGTGACGGACCCCCGGGGATCCCCGGGAACTCGATCGTTCTCCACCCACACCCCGACGCGTCCCGAATTCGGATCGATGGCCACCCCCCACACCCGATGGAGCGCGGGCGGCGTCCGGGCGAAGTCGGCCGCGGCCGCGGCGGAGATCCGGTTCCAATCGCTCTCGGAGGGCGGCGCCAGGGGCGTCACCGCGTAGGGGCGAACGGTCAAATGACGGTTGGGGGACGGCGTGGCGTAAAAAGCCCCGGCGAAGGGTTGGCGGGAAAAATCCGCGGCCAGAGCGTCGAGCCCGCGGCCCACCTCGGAATTTGGATCGGGAAAGGCCATCAACGAAATGGAATGGATCGCCGCGGGCCGGCCGTTCCGGCCGATAAACCGGTCCCGGGCCGAAAGATGGAAACTGCCGAACCGGCGGGAAAGAGATTCTTCATCGTAAGGGAACCGGAGCCCGCGTTCGAACGATCGGTCCCGGGGGTTGTTCGCCACGGCGGGCCACCCGAAAACGGCGAAATCAAAACCGAGGTGGACAACAACGGCCGCCAGGGCGTGGGCCGTGTCGGGCGCGCCGGGAAGGAGCGCGTAAGGGGCCAGGGCGATGAACCGAGCGGGCAGCTGGGAGAACGCCGTGGCCCAGGCCGCCGCCGGGGAACGCCCGTCCCGGCGCTGGGAGATCGCCTCCAAAAACACGTGGGCCAGCACAAAAACGGCCAGGCTCCCGAGAAACACCGACGGGTCGAGCCCGAAGGCCGCGAGCAAAAGCCCCGGAATTTCCAGGGCCAACCCGAGAACCCCCGCTTTCCTTTCCGCCGTTTCCCACGCGGGATCCAAACCGCGCCAAAGGGACGCCGGCCACCGCCCGGCCCGCGCCAGAGAGAACACCAGGGAGTTGGCGGGCCGACCGTCGCCCGCCGGTTCCCGGCGCTGAAGGGTCAAGGACGCCGTGAAATCTTCGAAGTGGATCGGCAAACGGTAGTAGCGTTCGGTCGTCCCCTCCCGCACGACCCGCAAAGGCAGGGGCCCCGAAACGCCGCCCAACGACCAGGAATCGCGCCAGCGGCGTTCCCAGTCCGCCTCGGACTCCGTCGGCCGGCGCGCCAAACGCGGGTCCTCCATCAACGCCGGCGGCCATTCGACCCAGGGGTCGTTTTGCCCGCGTTCCGGAAAGAAATCGAAAACGCGGATCCGATAGTCGCCGCCGGTCGTTTCCACCCCCACGGCGAAATACCGGTTCTGAAATTGGGTGTCGAGGATTTCGATCCGTCGGGCGTCTTTAAAAAAGTCCCGAAGGGAGGTCAGCAACCCCACGTGGGGCGACCGCGCCACCCCGCGCCGAAGGGCCCGGAACCCCGCGCGGATTTGGCGGAGGAACGGGTGGCGGAAATTGTCCCCGTGGGCGTCCTGGCCGCCGGCTTGGGGGATGTTGTGGCCTTCCTCGTCCGAAAGCTCCCGCAAATCGATCATGAGCGGCACCCCCAGGCGCTCGTAGGTCAGGAGGAGCGCCAGGAACGCGGCCTTGGGGCCGCCCAGGTTCCGCAGGGAGGGTTCGTCGTAATTGCTGGGGAACACCACCGATCGTCCGTTCCGTTCCCGGCGGGCGGTTTCCAGGGCGTTCCGAAGGGGGTTCAACCCGTCGCCCTCGCCCCGCACCAGCGCTTCGTAGGCGTGGAAGGGATCGACCTCGTAGACCTGCTCGTCGGGATAGAGCCGGAGGAAGTCCGACCGCCACTGGTCGTTGCCGTATTCGGGGTACGACTCCATCAGGAATTGAAACCGGGTTCCCCGGGCGGCGGCGTGGGCTTTGGCCTCGGAAATCACCTTGGTCCAGGCGTGCCACAGGGCGTCTTTTTGCGGGGTGCCCAACCGGTGGGCCATGTCGATCCGCACGCGATCGACGCCGGCGTCGATCAACCGCTTCAAATGGTCGATCAAGAATTGCTGGTAATCCGGGTTCGAAAAGTCGGGATCGATCTGGTCTTTGCCCGGCGTGAAATGCCCGACCATGACGCGGGTGGGTTTCCCGTCCTTCACGAGGCGGAGGAGGGCGTGATCGAAATAGTGGTTCAGGAGGCGCTCGTCGCTCCAGGTCGCCATGTCGCCGGCGACCTCGAATTTGTCCTTCGCCCAGGTGTAATTGGTTTCGTTCAGCGCGTCGGGGGAAAGCCAGGGAACCAGATCCAGCGTCACGCGCAGGCCCCAGCGGTGGGCGTCGGCGGTGAATTGGGCCAATTCCGCCCACCGGGCCTCGTTGGTCGCTCCGTCGAAAGCCGCCGGGTTCCAGCGGGACATGTCCACGGAAAAATTGTTTCCGAATTCGTCCGACAGCGGGACCGCCCGGGAACGGCCATTTTCCCGGGCCGAACCGATCATTCGCTTGGTTTGATAATTCCGGACCAGGACCTTGACCGCCCCCGCTTCGATCACGTGTTCGCCCGCCGTCGGTACGGTGTGCACCCGGGCGCCCAGAGCGCTCGGGGTGTAGAGCCCGTTGTACAGGTAAACGCCCCCCGCGCCGGCCCGGGCCAAGTCCGGCAGCAAGCGGCGAATTTTGGAAACGGCCCGTTCGGTGACGATTCGGCCGTTTCGAACCCCGCTGCCCGTGTCCAGCACGTTCACCGGCACGGTGAGGGTCGAGAAACGGGCTCCCGTCGACACCGACCGAATTGCCCCGACCACCGCCGCGAGGGGGAGCGCCGCCTGAAGGCCGGCCGGATCCACCGCGAAGAACACGCCGGTGGCCCACAGGGCGGCCCATCCCCACCAAGCGGCCCGACCGCCGACCCCCCCGGGCGTTTTCCCGGATTCCCGCTCCCCCGCCGTCATTTGAAGACCGGCGAATCCCGCTCGGCGAAAAAGGAAGGTGATCGGTTCCGTCACGGCCAGGAGTGGCATCCACCGCCCGCGGCCCGGTGTCAACAGGTGGCGAACGCGCCGGGATTCGTGGTGGGCGATCAAGGGACGAAGAAGCCCTCCCAACCACTCCCACGGACCCCACGACGACACCAGGTTTTTATGGACGAACACGACGACGCCTTCCGGATCCCGAACGGTCACGGCGCCGAAGAAAGCGGCTTCCCGGCCCACGCCCCGGCGCCGGGCTTCGGCCCGGAGGGCTTCCCCGTTCACGACGTCCACGCGCACGTGGGCCCGCCAAGATGGGGACACGCCCGTCAAGATTTCCTCTTCAAAGGCCCGAACGGTGGCCGCCCGGGGCGGGCCAGCCGACCGTCGCAACAAGGCCAATCCGCTGAGGGCCAACCCCGCGTGGTAAGCGGCCCAGGCCCCGGGAACGCGGACCACCCATTCCATTCCCCCGTTCAAGGAGGAACCGAAAACCTCGAGCAACCCGGGCAGGAGGACCCCGACCAGGGAGAAAAACGCCGAATAGAGGACGGCCCGGAACACGCTGTGGGGCAAGGCGGGATTCTCATGATTGCGGTGGACGTCTTGGACAGCTTCCCGCGAAAATTGAAGGAACCTTCCGAAGGAAGATTCCACCGACCGGAGGGTGGAAACGTCCCCCTTTCTTTTCATGTCCTCGGCGCGATCAAAAATGGCGTTGGCCACGGCGCGTAAATGATCGTCTTGCGCGGCCAACAGCCGTCGCGCGTAAGCCGCAAACTCCCCAGGGGAGACGGGCGACGGATCGTTAAAAAATACCTCCGCGTCGTTTCGCGCCATGGCCCGAACCCAATTGGCCGCGGCGGATTTCCCGTAACGCTCATACCACCGTCCCGCCAGGGCGGAAGCGTAACGCTCCAAATTGGCGGTGCCGGCGGGCATCGCGTCGGCCTGGGCCGTCAAAAGGCGGCCGACGTCCTCCACCGAGAGCCCCAGGCGCGGGGCGAGAACGGCGGCCGATTCCCGGAGAAGGGGGCGCCCTTTGACGGTGACGTACGATTTGACGGCCAAAAGTCGAAGGTCCAGATCGGAGATTTCCGTGAGCCATTGGGCCAATTCCCGGGGGCTTTTTCGCCCCGTTTCCTCGCAGAAACGGCTGAAGACCCAAGACACGGCCCGGAAATAGGGGTGGGTGTCCTTCTCGTCGAACCGCGAGGCGTACATGAAATTGACCGTCTCCAATTTGTAGCGGGGAACGGGCCCCAGGGCGATTTCGGCCAAAATGGCGTCGCGCTCGCCGCCGTTCAAGCGGTGCTCGGTTTCGTGGACCGCCGCGGACTCAAACAAATCCTCGGCGACCTTTTCCACCCCGTCCAAGCCCCGGGGCCATTGGCGCCGATAGACCTCCCCCATTCGAAGCCCCCGATAGTCCGGCGGAAGATCGTCGCCGGCTTTCAGGACGCGAACCACGTTGTCCGCCGTGCGGCGATTGACGCTCCGATGGACGATGGTGAACCCCATGGCGTAACGGCCGTGTTCGTCCACGCCTTCCACCGTTTGCAATCGCTGGTAGCCGTCGAGCGGTTCCACGTAGTAGACGTCGGGGTAGATTCGGGAGGCGCGAAGGATGCGCAACAGGTTCAAGGCGAACCCCGGCGGCGCGTTGTTGGGAAAGAGGATCAAATCCCGCGGGCGAAGCGTGGCGTTGACGCTGTGGAGAAGTTGATAAAAATCTTCCGGCACTTGCGTTTCGCCGGCCGCGTTCAAAGCCCGCAGGGAACCCTCCATCGACAGGAGGCGTTGAACGACCGCCATTTCCTCGGGCGTCAGCGCGGCGTTCCGGGCGGAAATCAGCGAAAGGATTTCGTTGACGCGGGCCGCGGGGTTGGCGAGGAGCACGGGCGGATTCACGGGGGCGGCCGGGGTCGCGGGTCCGGTCGCCGCCAGCCAACCCGCCGCCATCAGAGCGCCCAGAATCGACCTCACCGTGCGGCCCCGCTTCAAGGGCGTTTGAACGAAGGTCCGTTGGCCGTCGCCTTTCGACCGCCAGGCGAATTCCAGGCGGGATCCCCCGGCAAAGTCGGCCCTCAGGCCGGGGCCCGGCGCGCTGTCCGTTCGCTCCACCGAATCCAACGCCAGAGCCCGGGGGAACGCGTTGTAGAGGACCCGGGCCGCCTCGGGAGAGTCCAGGGCGGCGCCGACGGCGAAAGGCAGGAGCCGCTCGCCCTCCAACGGGTCCGGGGTGAGGAACAATTTTTCTCCGGCGAAAAGTTTTTCCAGCGGGGTTCGTTCCTGGGCGAACACGGAGAGGTACGCGGACCCGGCGGCGGCGTCCACCCGGGTCAAGCGGGGAACGGCTTGAATCACGACCCACCCGGCCTCGGCCAATCGGCGGTCCATGGAGGCGGCGTGAAAACCCCCGGTGACCAGGACGGGGTGGCGGGCGCTTTGGGCGCGAACGGCCTGAAGCACTTTCGCCGTCATGGCCGCGTCCCGGGCTTCGGCTTCCCGGTAAAAATCGGCGAAGGATTGGAACCGGACGTCGCTTTCGAAGATTTCCGCCGGACCGGACCGCCATTCCCGCCACTCGGTGGGCGAGAGGGCGAAATCCGCGAGCCGGCCGGCCAGGAAAAACCGGCGGTCCCGGGCCACGAGCGCCCGTTCGGCGGGCGAAACGGCCAGACGGCGGTAGGCGGCGGCTTCCAGGGCGTCCAGCTCCCGCGTCAAATCGTCGGCGCGCAAACGATCGGCGGCGAGGACGTAGTAAAGGTACGACGCCATGGACGGGAAACGAACCAGCGCGACCCCGCGCTCCCGGCAAAGATCGCCCAGGCGCGCGTAAAACGCCCCCGCCGACAGGGCGCCCAGCCGATAGGAAGCGCCCCAATTCAGCAACTGGCCGGTCTGAACCGCCGTCAATCGGGGGAGCAGCGATTCGAGCAGGAGTCGGCGTTCCCGCTCCACCGCGCCGAAGTCCATGCCCTTTTCCATGGCGAAGGCCTGGAGAAAGGCCCGAACGGAGGCTTGGGGCAGACCCGCCGGGGCGGCGTTGGTCACGGCCTGGGCGTATTCCCCCAACCCGGCTCGTCCGTCGCGTCGCCGCTGAACGACGGCGTCGAATTCGGCCAGGGCGGGCGAAAAAGTTTTGCTTTTGAGGGCCGCCGTCTCGGCCTTCCCCTCGCCGATTTCTTTTTGCACGGCGGGCCGGATCGGCGCGGAGCGCAAATAGGCGGCGACGTTGGCGTTGTAACGGTCTTTATCGTCGATCCCGATCAATAACGGCGCGGGATCGGCGGCCGTCACCAGGGCGTGGACGGGCCCGGAGATTTTATTGGCCCGGAGAAAGTAATCCGCGGTGGACCGAACAGCGTCGCGCTCGGGCCGGCGCCGGTAGGCCGCGAGATCGACGGCGCCAAAGGCGCCCTCCAGGGCCACCAGATCGCCCAAGCGGTGGGCGGCCAGGGAAGAAACGGCCTGACCCAGATTGGTCTGGGCCTCGGGGTTTAAGTGAACGTCTTGAAGGTGAACCAGAACGGCAGCGGGGGGCCCTTTGGGAACGAGAAGTCCTCGAACGCTGATGTTCTCGGCGGGCAAGGCCTCCAACACCCGGGCGACTTCCTGCCGAAGGGCGGGAGGAACGGAGAACCGAATGGGAGCCGATTCCGGCGCGGGGATCGGCCAGGCCGCGGTGACACGTGTCGCGTCCAGAGAGGGTCCGGGGAGGGCCGCCAGAGCCAGGACGCGCCGTTGGGCCGTTTGAGATCGGCGGCGCTCGGACCAAAAATTGGATTCCGGAGCGGCCGCCAACAGAACGCTCTGGACAAAGTAGACGGTCGTTAAAAACGCACCGAAAAATCGATGCCAAGACGTGGGCCGGGGGGGGGCGTCTTTGCGGGGTCCCATATCCTCTAATTTAGTCGAGGCGGGCCGAGAAGAACCTTAAATTAATGTAACCTATTTGTAAATATTAGGTGGAACCATCGACGGGGCTCAGGAAGTGCTCAAACATCTGATTGGAAAGGATCCAGCCCCGCCGCGTGGGGAGGAAAGCGTCCCCCTGGCGTTTTAAGAAACCCAGACCGGTGAACCGCTCCAACACCGGACCGAAGAGCGCCCGCGCCACGGCCGACGGCCGGACCCCTTCCCGGAGGCGGAGGCCGAGCATCAGCTCCTCCCCCAGGCGTTCGGCTTCGCCCAATTTCGTCTCTTCCAAAACGGGCCCCACGCCGGATTCGACAGCCGCCAGGTAGTCCGTCAACGATTCGTGATTTTTCCGGCGAAGCCCGTCGGCGTACCAGGCGGCGGAAACCCCCGCGCCCAGGCACTCCTCGTTTCGCCAATAGCGTAAATTGTGACGGCTCTCCCGGCCGGGCCGAGCGAAATTGGAAATTTCGTAGTGAACGAATCCCGCCGCCGCGAGTCGGTCGGCCGCGAGGTCGTACAAATCCGCCTGGAGATCGGCGTCCGCCGCCACCCCCGATTTTTTGAAATACGTCGCGTCCTCCACCGTCAAGGCGTAGGCGGAAAGATGCTCGGGGCCCAAATCCAAAACGCGGTCCAAGGTGTCCCGCCAGCCCGCGGCCGTTTGGCCGGGAAGGCCGAACATCAAGTCGACGCTCACGTTGGCGAAGCCGGCCGCCCGGGCGTCGCGAAAGGCTTTTTTAAAACCGTCGAAAGTGTGAAGGCGTCCGAGGGTTTTCAGCAACCCGTCGTCGGCGGACTGGAGGCCCAGGCTCAACCGGTTGAACCCCGCGGCCCGCGCCGCGGCGAGTTTTTCGGGCGTCGCGCCTTCCGGGTTGGCTTCCAACGTGGCTTCCCACCCCGGCGCGGGAGGGAAAAGGGAGGAGGCCAACTTTGCCAGGGCCGTCAAATCCTCCGCCGCGTACACCGTGGGGGTCCCTCCCCCGACGTAAAGGGTGGCCAGACGTCTCGACGGGAATTCCCGGGCGCGGTCCCGCATCTCCCGCTCCAGGGCGGCCCGATATCGCGGAATGTCGTTTTTCCGTCCGGGGTAGGCCGCGAAATCGCAGAAACGGCATTTGACGTCGCAGAAGGGGATGTGAAGGTAGAGGCCCGTGTCCCGGGGCGCGGACGGGGCGGAACGGCCGGCCGCCGAAGCGGTCAACGGATGATTTTTCGGCGGGAGAGGGGCCAATACACGAACCAGGCCCGGCCTTTGAGGTGGGTGTCCGGCATGGGCCCCCAAAAGCGGGAATCGTAGGACCGGTCGCGGTTGTCGCCCATGCAGAAATAGTGGCCCGCCGGCACGGTCACGGGGCCGAAATTGTCGCGAACGTTTTCCCCTTCCTCCCGGGCCAAATCGCCCCGTTCCCAAACGGCCTGGCGGTCGACGCCGGACCGGGACGGCTCCGGGCCGGGGAAGACTTCCTCGTCCTCAAAATGGGTGTAGGTCTCGTCCGTGGGCGCGCCGTTCACGTAGACTTTTTTGTCCCGCACTTCGATGGTGTCGCCCGGAAGTCCGATGGCGCGCTTGATGAAATCCTTCCCGTAATGGGGGCTGGCGGTGTCGGTCGTGGGGAAGCGGAAGACCACGACGTCCCCGTGCTTGACCGCGCGAAAGCGGAGCACGCGTTTGCCCGTGTAGGGGATGCGCACGCCGTAGACCAGCTTATTGACGAAGAGGTGGTCGCCCTCCAACAGGGTGTTGCGCATGGACCCCGAGGGAATTTTGAAGGCCTGCACCAGGAAATACATGATGACGGCCGCGAGAAGGATCGCCGAAAAACCCGTGTCGGCCCATTCGAGGTTGTCGCGCAGGACCGCGACGGAGATGTCCCGGGCCCGGGAACGGACCGCCCGGGACCCCACGCCGGCGGCGAACCCGCCCAGGGCGATCAGGACCAGCGACAAAACCGAGGGCGTCGGCCATTCTTTGTAGGAAACCAGAAGCGTCGTCACCACCAGCGCCGTCAGCAGCCAGAACACGCCGTTCATGAGCGCCACCCGCCGCCAGTCGGACACCCGGGCTTCGACTTTCATGAACGCCTTGAGGGCCAACCCGTAGACGCCGCTCACCATGGAGATCCAAAATAATTTTTCTTCCATTGTTATTCCTCTTTTTTGCCGGAATCGTCGCGTCGGAGAACGGCCAAAAACGCTTCCTGGGGGATCTCCACCTGCCCGAACTGCCGCATGCGCTTTTTCCCCTCTTTCTGTTTCTCGAGGAGTTTGCGCTTGCGGGAAATATCGCCGCCGTAACATTTGGCCAACACGTCCTTGCGCATGGCGCGGACGGTTTCCCGGGCGACGATGCGACTGCCCACCCGGGCCTGAATGGGCACTTCGAACATCTGCCGGGGGATCAGCTCCCGAAGCCGCTCCGCGATTTCCCGCCCGCGGTAAGCGGCCTGGACGGTGGGAACGACGAAGGAAAAGGCGTCCACTTCCTCGTTGTTGATCAAAATGTCCATGCGCTGCAGGTCCCCGGGGCGATACCCCGCCTGCTCGTAGTCGAAGGAGGCGTACCCCTTGGACAGGGACTTGAGCGCGTCGTAGAAATCCACCACGATTTCGGCCAGGGGGATTTCGTATTTGAGGACCACCCGGGTCGGGGTCAAATAACGCATGTCCAAAAATTGTCCCCGGCGGTCCTGGCACAACTGCATGACGGGCCCGACAAAATCCGACGGGACGACGACGGTCGACAACACGTAGGGTTCGTCGATTTGGACGATGTCGCCGTGGGGTGGAAACTTGGCGGGGCTGTCGTACTCCGCCACTTTCCCCCGCAAATCCGTCACCCGGTAAACCACCGTCGGGGCGGTCACCAACAGGTCCACGCCGAACTCCCGGCGGATGCGTTCCTGGATGATGTCCATGTGCAAGAGGCCCAAAAACCCGCACCGGAACCCGAACCCCAGGGCCACGGAGTTTTCGGGCTGGTGAAAGAGCGCGGCGTCTTCCAAATGAAGCTTCTCGATGGCCTTCTTTAAATTCTCGTAATCGGCCTGGGCCAGGGGGTAGAACCCCGCGAACACGAAGGGCTTCATTTCGCGGTAGCCGGGGTGCGGGGCCTCGGTGGGGCGGACGTCCTCGGTCAAGGTGTCGCCGGCCTTCACCTGGTGAATGTCCTTGATCCCGCAAACGACGTATCCCGCCTCGCCGGTGGAGAGAAGGTCCGCCTTGACGTATTTGGGCTTCAGATACCCCACTTCCTCCACGACGTGCACGGCGCCCGTGGCCACGAAACGGACTTTGAGGCCCGGCTTGATCTGCCCGTCCAGCAATCGGACGTAGACAATCACGCCGCGGTAGGGGTCGAACACCGAATCGAAGGCGAGAGCCGAGAGAGGGCGCGCGGGATCGCCCGTCGGAGCGGGCACGCGCTCCACGATGGCCTGCAAAATCTCCCGAACGCCCTTGCCTTCCTTGGCGCTGGTCAGGAAATAGGGGCCGCCGATGCCGAGGGACTCCTGAAGCTGCTTTTTGACCCCTTCCACGTCGGAGGAGGGCAGATCGATTTTGTTGATGACGGGAATGATCGTGAGCCCCGCCTCCTGGGCCAAGTGAGCGTTGGCCAAGGTTTGGGCCTCCACCCCCTGGCTGGCGTCCACCAACAGCAGGGCGCCCTCGCAGGCCGCCAGGGCCCGGCTGACTTCGTAGGTGAAGTCCACGTGGCCGGGGGTGTCGATCAAATTGAGGATGTAGTCCTGGTTGTTCTGGCGCCAATGCAGGCGGACGGCCTTGGCTTTGATGGTGATGCCGCGCTCCCGCTCCAACTCCATGCCGTCCAGGATTTGGGCCCGCATCTCCCGTTTCTCGATGGTGCCGGTTTCCTCCAGCAGGCGGTCCGCCAGGGTGCTTTTCCCGTGGTCGATGTGGGCGATGATCGAAAAATTGCGGATGTTTTCCGGGTTCATGGCGTTCGACGGCTCAGCGTTTTTGGAACTGGCGGAGAAGGCGCTGAACGTTGTCGCGGGTGGGGTCTTTGAGGACTTCCTGGGCCAGGGCCTGGCAGTCGGCGAAAGACAGGTCCCGGATCATTTTCTTGACCTTGGGAACCAGGCCGGCCGACACCGAAAGTTCGTCAAACTCGAGGCCCAGGAGGATGGGCGTGACGTCCAAATCCGACGCCATCTCGCCGCACATTCCCACCCATTTTCCCGCGGCGTGGGCCGCCTTCACCGTCTGGGCCAACAGCCGGAGGATGGCGGGGTGCAGAGGTTCGTAGAGATGGGCGACCTCGTCGTTGACGCGGTCCACGGCGAGCGTGTATTGGATCAAATCGTTGGTGCCGACCGACATGAAATCGGCTTCCTGGGCCAGGTGATCGACCACCAGGGCCGCCGACGGCACTTCGATCATGAGGCCCACTTCCATTTTGTCGTCGAAGGGCTTGTTCTCCCGGCGGAGCTCCTCCATGCATTCGGACAGGATTTTTCGGCCCGCCCGGAACTCCTCCAACCCCGACACCATGGGGAACATGACCTTGACCTTGCCCACCGCGGAGGCCCGCAGGATGGCCCGGAGTTGCGTGCGGAACAGGTCGTGGTGCTTGAGCGATAGGCGGATGCCTCGGAGCCCCAGGAAAGGGTTCGGTTCGGATTTGCTCAGGTGCGCAAACCCCAAATCCACCAGCTTGTCCCCCCCGATGTCCACGGTCCGGATGATGACCGGGTAGGGAAGCACGGATTGGGCCACCCGGGTGTAAAACTGCAGATGGTCTTCCTCCGTCGGTAGGGCGGCGCGGTTTAGATAGAGGAACTCCGTGCGGAGCAAACCGACGCCCTCGGCGCCGTTCGAGAGAACGCCTTTCATCTCGGTGGGGGAATCGATGTTCGCCGCCAGCGTGAGACGGCGGCCGTCCACGGACTGGGCCGGCTGGTCCCGCAGGCTCTCCAAATCGCGTTTTTCGGCGAGGCGGATGTCCCGTTCGCGGCGGTAGTTGTCGACCAGGTCCGGCGAGGGGTTGATCACGACCGTGCCGGTGTGGCCGTCGACGATCAGCATGTCGCCCGGGCGCACGTGGCGGCTGATGTCGTGCAGGCCGACCACGGCCGGGATCCCCATGGAATTGGCGAGGATGGCGGTGTGGGAGGTCCGGCCGCCGATGTCCGTGGCGAAGCCTTCGGCGAACTTGGTCTGCATGTGAATCGTGTCCGACGGGGTCAGGTTCCGCGCCACGATCACCGACGGTTCCTTCAAATCGTCCAGGGATTGGGGCTCGTGCCCCAGCAAATGCAAAAGGATTTTCCGGCCCACGTCCAACACGTCGTGCCGCCGCTCGCGGAAATATTCGTCGGTGGCGGACTCCAGCGCCTTGACGGCGCCGGCAATGGCTTCCGACAGGGCGTATTCGGCGTTGACCCGGTTTTGGCTGATGTTTTTGACGACGTCCTTGGCGATCAGGGGATCTTCCAGGATCAGGATGTACGCCTCGATCAGGCGCGCGTGGGTTTTGCCGAGCAGTTTCAGGATCTTCTGCTGGGTGGCCAGCATTTCCTTCCGGGTGTCGGCCACCGCCTGGCGGAAGCGGGACACTTCGGCCTTCACCGCCTCGGGCGGCACCTGCCAGCGCCCGACGGCCAGGTCCATGTCCTCCAGGACAAAGGCGCGGCCGATGGCGATTCCCGGCGAAGCGGAAATCCCTTTAAAAACTTTCGGGTCCAGTTCCGTGGTCATTCCTCGTGCACCTGGGTGTTGAAAAAGTCGGTCAGGCTTTCGATCACCTGGTGTTCGTCGGTCCCGTCCGCCACGACCGTGAGTTTCGAACCGAATTCCGCCGTGAGGGTCAGGATGCCCATGATGCTTTTGGCGTCGACCTCCTGATCGTCTTTTCGGAGGCGGACCTGGCTTTCAAATTTCTGGAGGATGCGGACCAGCATCGCCGCGGGGCGGGCGTGCAGTCCCATTTTGTTTAAGACGGTAAAGGTTTGTTCGATCACAGGTACGCTCCTAAAAGGGTCCAACCCAAGGCGACGACGGCCGATCCGACGAACAACGCGGTCGACGACACGCCGCGACGCAACAAGGCCGCGGCCGCGACCGCGGCCCCCGCCAGCGCGAGGGACGCCCGGCCCGTGGCCAGCGCGGCGACCGCCAAAGCGACCGTTCCCGCCGCTCCGGCCACCGCGGCGGCGGCCAACACCCGCTGGAGCCGCAGAGGCTCCAAACGCGGCACCACCGCGGTCCGCCAACGGTATCCCCAGCGCAATCCCTGCCACCGGGCGCCCAAATGCAAAACGTTGTAAACGATCAAAAAAAGGAGCGCGATCCGGACCGGACGCCCCGGATGAACCAGGGCGAGGGCCAAGGCGGCCAGGAAACTCAAGGGCCGCCACAGGGACCAAAAAAACGCTTCGCCCAGGGCCGCCAGAGGCCCGGACATGGCCGACCGGGCCGCGGCGATGGACTCGCTCGACGGACCGTTTCCCCGGGCCCGGTCCGTCTCCAAGCCGGCGACGACCCCGAGCACCACGCCCGCCGTGTACGGGTGGGTGCTGAAAAAACCCGCGTGGGTCCGGGCCACTTCCGCCCGGTCCTCCGATCGTTCGTACAACCGATCGACGACGGGCCACAAACTGTACAGGCAGCCCAAATTCTGCCCCCGCTGAACGGTCCAGAGCCCCTGAAGCCACAGGGACCGGAAGAAAACCCGCGTCAACACCGAACGGTCCAGCGTCACGCCGCGATTCCCGGCCTCGGGGCGCGCGCGGGCCAGCGTCCCAGGAACTGCCACAAAAGCGACCCCGCGCCCACCGCCATCCAAAGCGTCCAGGTCCGGTCCAACGCCAGGCGCAACACGCCGGGCAGGCGCGCGGCGCCCCAATCCCAAAGAGCGCCGCCGAAGGATTCAAAAACCAAAAACACGACCCAACTTTTAAAAATCCAAAGAAGGGCGGTCAGCACCAGGGAGGCTCGAAGCGGGCCGTCGGATCCCCGCGCGAGGCCCTCCAACGCGCGCGCGGCGAAGGGCCGCGTTTGTTTTCGGGCCCAGGCGTCCACGCGCCGGCCCAGGAGGCCCAGGGGAAAGGCGATCAGGCCGGCCAGGGCCAGGGCCCAGCGGGCGTCCACGGCGGCCGTTCCGGCACCGTCGCCGCCCAGCCACGCCATCGACAGAGCCGCCATCAACCCCACGTCCCATTGGCGGGGGCCCGTCGGCGGCACCAACGCCCACAGGGCTTCGCCCACGGCGCCGACCTCGAATCCCGTCATCGGATGATTCAACAGCCAACCGCCGGCGGTGCCCACGATCAAGGGACGCGACAGGAGGAGGGGACCGAAGGAAAAATGATCGAGCGACAAAACGGCGTAGAGCAGCCCGACGCCGACGGGGTTGAGGGGGATCAACGGCCCGCCACGCGGCCGGCGTCCAGGTCCTTCCAATCGACCGACGCGTCCGTCGGCAACGCGCGGGATTCGATTCGAACGCCCCGGGCCTCCAAGGCGCGAAGGTCGTCTTTGTCGCCTTCCGTCAAAAAGAGGTGCGGCGCCACGGACGTCCGCCCGGGGCCGTCGTGCACCCCGCCCAAATTGACGGTGTCGACGGGCGCCCCCGCCTCGACGAGGCGGCGCAAATCCCCCACGCCGGCGGTCAAGACCAGGACCCGGGGTTTTTCCCGGGCGGCGTCGCGAAGAAGGGCCGCGGCCGCGGCCACGGGCACCACGTCCAACCGGACCCCGTCGGGAATCGCCAACCGGATAAAATCCGCCTGCCAGGGATCCGCCGACGCGGCGTCGGAAGCCACCACGAGGCGTTCGGCTTGAATGACCGGCAACCACCCTTCGATGACCTGGCCGTGCACCAGACGGTCGTCGACCCGGACCAAGGCCAAGGTCACCGGGGGCCGCCTTCCAAATGCTCGCGCAATTTCTGCAGGGGGCGCTGGGCGCTCCGGGAGGCGTCTTCGATCAATTTCTGGGACAGCTGGCCCAACGGCATGAGGTGGCGGTTCGCGAGCGAGGTGATCAGCATGGGCAAATTGACGCCGGTGACGAGATCGAACACGTACCCGGGGTTCCGCGCCAGACGGAGGCAGACGTTGCAGGGGGTACCGCCCAGCATGTCCGCCAAGACCAGCACCCCGGCCGGATTGGACAGCGCGTCCAGCGCGGCGCGGATTTTCTTCTCAAATTCGTCCGGGGACTGGGCGTTGTCCAACCCCAAGACCGACACGGCCGATTGACGGCCGATGACGCTTTCGGCGCAGGTGAGCAGCTCCCGACCCAACCCCCCGTGCGTGACGACCAAGACTCCCATCATGAGCGAACGACCCCCGCGATCCAAGTCACAACGATCAAATCGTCGACCTTATTTCCCCGCGTCCCGATGATGGACGCGCACTTCGAAGCGTCCCTGGCCGCGGATCCGGGCCGCCAAGCTTTCGGCGATGGCCACGCTGCGGTGGCGGCCCCCGGTGCAGCCCACGGCCAAGGTCACGTAACTCTTCCCCTCCTGGGCGAAGCGGTCCAGGAGAAATTCCTGCAGCGGGTCCAGCAGCCCGAGGAATTTTTTGGTCATCGGATTTTCCAAAACGAATTTTGACACGGCCGGGTTTTCCCCCGTGAGCGAGCGGAGGCGCGGCACGTAATTGGGATTCGGCAAAAATCGGACGTCCCACACGACGTCCGCGTCCAGGGGAACGCCGTGCTTGTAACCGAAGGAGGTCACGACCACCGCCATGCCCCGGGGGTGGCGGATGTTGAGGGTCTTGAGCACCATCTCTTTGACTTCCCCCGGCGTCAAATGGGAGGAGTCGATGATCTTGTCGGCCTCGGCCATCACGTCGTGGAGGATCCGGCGCTCCCGGCGGATCCCGTTGGACACGGTGCCGCCCAGAGGGTGCCGGCGGCGCGTTTCCGAAAAACGCCGGAAGAGCGTGGTGTTGTCCGCGTCCATGAAAACCACGCGGGGTTCGATGCCTTCCTTTCGAAGGTCCGCCAGGGACCGCCGAAACACCCGCGCCGGCAGGCCCGTCCGAACGTCGACCCCCACGGCGATGCGCGTCAGGCGATGGCCCCAGGTGCGGTAAAGGCGAAGCAGGGAGGGCAGGAGCGGCAAGGGAAGGTTGTCGACGCAGAAGTAACCCATGTCTTCCAGCGCGCGCAGGGCGGAGGTTTTGCCCGCGCCCGACAAACCGGTGACGACCACGCAATCCATGCCCCGGGCGGAGGACCGGCCGGCGGCGGTTCGGGCCACGGGGTTCCCCGTCAGGCCCGGCCGGAGTGGCCGGACATGCGCTGAATCAACCGTTCGTTCAACTCCCGCGCGGAATGGATGCCCTGCTGCTTGAGGCGCTGATTGAGGGCGGCCACTTCGATCAACGACCCCAGATTGCGGCCGGGGTGCACGGGCACGCGAATCTCCGGAACGTGAACGCCCAGAAGCGTGGTGTTCTTCTCCTCGAGGCCCATGCGGTCGTATTCTTTTTTCTGGTCCCACATTTCCAAATAGACGACCAACTCGATCAGGGAGCGTTGAAGCACCGCCCCCACCCCGAAAATTTTCCACACGTCGATGATCCCGAGCCCCCGAACTTCCATGTGGTGCTGGACCAGCTGGTGGCCGGACCCCACCAAAATGCCGCCGGGTTTGTGCCGGATTTCGACGCGATCGTCGGCAACCAGCATGTGGGAGCGTTTCAAGAGTTCCAGGGCGCACTCGGATTTGCCGATGCCGGAATGGCCCAAAATCAACACGCCCATGCCGTAGACGTTCACCAGGGTCCCGTGCACCGAGGTGCAGGGGGCCAACCGTTCCTCCAAATACGCCGTCGTCTCGCCGATGAAACGGGCCGTTTCCCATTGGGATTGAAAGAGGGGGACGCCGTAGCGGTCGCATTGTTCCACCATTTCGGGAACGGGCTCGCGTCCGTGGGTGATGATGAGGCAGGGCAGTTCGGGGACCGACAGGATGCGGTCGAAAATTTCCATCCGCTGGGCGCTGGACAGGGTGGACAGGAAGGCCGATTCGCCCATGCCGAACACTTGAATCCGCTCGCCCCGGTAATATTCAAAAAAACCCGCCAAGGTCAGGCCGGGGCGGTTGATGTCCGCCACGCGGACGACGCGCCGGAACCCCGCCTGCCCCGCCAACAAGGACAGGCGCAGGGCGTCGGCTTGGTTCTTCCAGAATTCTTCGATGTGAAGCGGCGCGGATTTGGCCGCGGCCGCGGAGTCGCCGGTCGTCACTGTCTCAGTACTCGTCTTCTTCCCGGATGATTTTGAGGATTTCGTCGGCGGCTTTCGCGTCCCGAAGGGCCTGCCGGAAAAATTTGTCTTTGAGAAGCCGCGACACCTTGGCCAGAGCCTTCAGGTGGTTGCCGGCGGCGTCGATCGGGGCGGTGAGGAGGAACACGATGTGCACCGGTTCTCCGTCCAAGGCGTCGAAATCAATCCCGCGCTTGGAAATGCCCAGGGCGGCGGCCTGTTCGGGCACCGCGGCCGTCTTGCCGTGCGGGATGGCCACGCCCTGGCCGATGCCCGTGGACCCGAGCGCTTCCCGGTCCATCAGGGTCTTGACCATGGCGGACGGGTCCGGCAATTTGCCGGCCTGGGCCAACAAGCGGCACATTTCCTCGAGCGCGTCTTTTTTGGTGCGCGCGGTGAGGTCCACCGAAATCGCGTGGGGCGATAAAATGTCGATCAGCTTCATGGGGGGCGCGTCCTCGGTCGGGGCCGGGCGACTCAGAGATTCGGCTCCAAGAGGCCGTAGGTCCCGTCTTTTCGTCGATAAATCACTTTGAGCGTTTCGCTCTCGTCAAAGAAAAGCAGGAAATCAAATTCGCCGTCGCCCAACTCCTGGGCGGCCCCGGCCACCGACAAAAATTTCGGCGTCACGCGGCTGATGCGCGTGAGCACGGGCTCCCGGGGCGGCACGGGGGCGGCGAACCGGTCGGCGCCGCGCTCCTCGCCGGGCTTGGAACCCCGCCGACCGCGAACGCGGCGGTCTTTTTCGCGGGACAAATGTTTTTGGAGTTTTTCCGCCGCCAAATCGATGGCCGCGTAGAGATCGCCGGCCACTTCCCGGGCGCGAAAATCGTGGTGCCCCTGGGCGTGGACAACCACTTCGGCGCTGTGCCGATGTTTTTCGACGGAAAGAATGACTTGGGCGCGGAGGACGATCTCGAAATGTCGGGCGACCCGTTCCAATTTCTTGCGCGCGTAGTCGGCCAGCGCGGGGGTTAATTCAATGTGCCGGGCCGTGATGTGAATCTGCATGGCGGTCATCCTTCGATAAAAACGGGTATTGAAATCAGCTCACTTTACAATTTCACCCACGGGGTGTCAAATCCGGGCCCCCGCGCGCTTCCGTCTCAATTTGAAACGCCCCGCGCCGCGCGGGAACCGGCCGGTCAAAGATGAAACTTTTCCCCCAGATAAACCCGGCGCGCTTCGGCGGATTGCAAAAGTTCCTGGGCTTTTCCGTGCACCAAAATTTTTCCGGCGTAGATAATGTAGGCGCGGTCGACGATTTCGAGGGTCGCCTGAACGTTGTGATCGGTGATCAGGAGGCCCAGGCCCCGCGTTTTGAGTTCGCCCAGCACCTGCTGAATGTCGTTAACGGCGAGCGGGTCGATGCCGACGAAGGGTTCGTCCAACAGCAGATAGCGGGGATCGGTGGTGAGGGCCCGGGCGATTTCCGTGCGACGTTTTTCACCGCCGGACAGCGTGTGGGCCATCTGCTTCGCCAGCCGGGTCAAACCGAGGTCCGCCAACAACCGGTCGCGCTTCTCGGTCCGTTGGGCCGGCGAAAGCGGCGTGTGCTCCAGGATGGCGTTCAGGTTGTCTTCCACGGAAAGCCGTCGAAAAATGGACGGTTCCTGGGCCAAATACCCGAGCCCCGCCCGGGCCCGGCGGTACATCGGCAAGGCCGACACGTCCCGATCGTCGATGAGGATGCGCCCGCCGTCCGGCCGGACGAGGCCGACGGTCATGTAAAAGCTGGTTGTTTTGCCGGCGCCGTTCGGCCCCAATAGGCCCACGATTTCGCCGGGGTGCACCTCCACGGAAACGCCGTCCACGACGAAACGGGAGCCGTAACTTTTCCGAAGGTCTTCAGCGCGCAGGGCCACGGGTTTTCTTTTTCTCCTTTTTCAATTTGGACTCGACCGCCGCGGTCTTGGCCTCAAACAGCACCCGGGCCATGGCGTTCCGTTCGACCACGAGACGCCGCGTGGCGGGGCGGTAGGTCATGACCTCGCCCGACACGTCGCGGATTTCCCGGCCCAGGGTTTGACGGCAAAAGGGACGGTCCGATTCCGAGGGGGGCATCGTGTTCGAAAACCCCGGCGGCGGACGAAAACCGTCCTCCAAGGTCAACCGGCCCTCCCGCCCGTCAAAAAGAGCTCGTCCGGACCACAATTCCGTGCGCCGGGGACGGGGCGCCGATTCCTCGGAGCGGATGAACACCCCGCCGCCCGCGTCGGCCATGGAAGGCGGGGCGCTGGACTCCGCCACGCCGCCCGACCGATCCTGAAAAAACGTGATGCGTTGGGCTTCCAGTTGGAAGCGCAATTCCTTTTTTCCGTCGGGCAGAACCATCGCCCGCGTCGCCCGGGCCGGCGCGGACACGCCCCACAACGTGCCGGAGGAATTGGAGGTGTCGTAGGCCGCCTCGTCCCCCCAGGCCTCCCAGGTCAAATTTTCGACGGGGTTGTTCCGACTCATGGCCACGTGGCCCCAGGCGCGGGCCACGGTGTTGCCCTCCTCCGTCACCACCCGGTCCGCCGTGAGGCGGTCGCCTTCGCGGGTCAAGGTTACCTCGCCCGTAAATTCCACGGCCCGGCCCCGTTGAAGCACCTGAACTTTTTTGCTCGTGATCACGGTTTTGGGCGGCGGGGCCACGGGCCCCGCGCCGATCGAAACCGCCGGGGTCGGAATCACCACGACCGCCGCCGAGGTGGAGGCCGCCCCGGGCGCCGCCCCGTTCGAAAAGCCGACGGCCGCCGATTCCGCGGCGCGGAGAGGCGCCGCGCCCACGCACAGCGTCAAACACAAAATTCGTTTCATCGGGGACGCAGACGCTTGGCGTCTTCGCCGGCGATCTCGCCCCGCTGGCGGCGGATTTCAATGGTCGACAAATCCCGGGTCGCTTCCCAGCCGACGCCGCGCACCCGGGACCGGCCCCGGGTGATGACGACCGGCGCCGTGGAGACCAACCGGTCGGCCACGCTGTCGAAGCGCATCCATTCGCTTTCCAGCCGGGCGCCCTCCGTGGAGACCAGCACCACGCCGCCCCCGGCCCACAGGTCCCGGGTGGCGGTGTCGAGCCGTCCCCGGGCCGCGGTCACCGACGAACTGGGACGGTTTTTTTCAAAAAAGCGCAGGCGGGGGGCCGCCAATTCCACCCGGTGGTCGTCGTCGTAAATATCCGCCCGGGGAGACCGCAGGGACCAGGACCGCTCCGCCCCCTGGTAGGTGTCCATCACGAAATCGCGAATGACCTGGTCCGGCATCGCCGGAGCGACAACGCCGGAGGGCGCCGCCGGTCCGCCGCAAGCCGCGGCCCCGATCAACGTCAGGGCGGCGAGCGCGGCCGGTCCCCGGGTCACGGGTTGGGCCGACGGCGTGGATTTTCAAATTGGGCGACGACTTCGGCCATCCGCCCTTGGACGGTCAACACCCGGTCCACCACTTCCCGCAGGGCGCCCCGGCCTCCGGCCGCCCGGGTGACCCAGTGGCAGGCTCTCTTGACCTCGGGGTGGGCGTCGGCGGGGCACACCGCCACGCCGGCCCGCCGCAGGGCGGGCAGGTCCACCAAATCGTCCCCCATAAAAAGGGATTCGGCGGCGCTCAATTTCAGCTTGGCCAGAGTTTCCTCCAACGCCAACCCTTTGTGATCGCAATTCTGGTGGAGGACGGCCACGCCGACTTCCTGGGCCCGGTCCGCCACCTGGCGGGATTTCCGCCCCGTGATCCACGCAACGGGATAACGCGCGCCCAACCGCTTTAAAATAAAAAAAGCGATGCGGTCTTTGACGTTCCACACCTTCACTTCTTCGCCGGAGTTCAAAACGATGATGCCGCCGTCGGTCAAAACGCCGTCGACGTCCATGGCGAAAAGCCGGACGCGTTGGAGCCGTTGATTCAGGGAGCCGCCGATTTTTTTATTCCCCAAGGCCTTCCTCCAACAAATCCTTTTCGTCCAGCAGGCCCACGGGACGGCCCCGGCGGTCCACCACGGGGAAATTGTCCAGCCCGAATTGACGGAAGAGCCCCGCCACGGCGGCCGCCAGATCCTCCGGGGCCACGGTGCGGGGCGATCGCGTCATGACCGCGGTCAGGGGGCGGGACAAGATCGAAGGGTCGGAGGGCAACCGGCGTCGCAGATCGCCGTCGGTGAACACCCCGACCAGCCGGCCCCGGCCGTCCACCACCGACGCCGCGCCCACGCGGGTGTTCGTCATCACTTGAAGAGCGTCGGACACTTTCTTGGTTTGGGACACCAGCGGGTTTTCGGCCCCCTTCCGCATCAAATCCTTGACGCGCAACAGGAGACGTTTTCCGAGGGACCCCGCCGGGTGGAGGCGGGCGAAATCCTCCCGGCCGAAGCCGCGCATTTCCATGACCAGAAGCGCCAGCGCGTCGCCCAGGGCGAGCATGGCGGTGGTGGAGGCGGTGGGGGTGATGTTGAAGGGGCAGGCTTCCTCGGGCACCGCGGTGTTGATGATCAAGTCCGCCGCGCGCCCCAAGGCGGAGCGGGGCCGGCCGGTGAGGCCGATCAGGAACACGCCGCGCTCCCGCAGGAACGCCAAAATTTTGTTGAGCTCCTCGGTTTCCCCCGAATGGGAAAGGGCCAGGACGGTGTCCCCCGGGCGGATCATGCCCAGGTCGCCGTGCAGGCTTTCCGTCGGGTGGACGAAGTAGGCGGGGGTGCCGGTCGAGGCCAGGGTCGCGGCGAGCTTCCGCCCGATCAACCCCGATTTGCCGATGCCCATGACCACCACGCGGCCCTTGGTGGCCTTGAGCCGCTGGGCGGCTTTGAAAAAGGAAGCGTCCAAATGGCGCGCCTGGGCGGCCACGGCCCGGGACTCGATGGCCAGGGTGCGCCGGGCGCGGGCGCGCCAGCCGGACGCGTTCATTTTTTGAGCCAGGGGGTCATCTCCGGCGGAATGTCGCGGAGGCGGTAGGGTTCCGGGAGGCGCGAGAGGAAATGATCCACCGCGAAAAACACGATGGTCAACAGGAGGTAAATCACCGCCAGGGTTTTTAGGTGCCAGGCCCAGGTCGGCCGCCAGAGGACCGGCGCGGTTTCGGGAGCGGTTTTGGTTTGTTTCATCGGGACCTCACAGGAACGCGTTGTCGGTGAAACCCCGCCGTTTGACGAGGCGGTCCAGGGCTTGAAGGCGCCGCAACAGCTCCGGCACGTGGCGCAGGCGGACGGCGTTGGGTCCGTCGGACAGGGCCTTTTCCGGCTCGGGGTGGACTTCCATGAACACGGCGGCCACGCCCACGGCCACCGCGGCCCGGGCCAGGGGGAAGATGAATTCCCGTTGCCCGCCGCTCGCCTTGCCCTGCCCGCCCGGCAACTGCACGGAGTGCGTGGCGTCGAAAACGATGGGCACGCCGTAGCCTTTCATGACTTCCAGGCTGCGCATGTCCACCACCAAATTGTTGTAACCGAAGGTCGCGCCCCGCTCGGTGAGCATCAGGCGTTCGCCGCCCGCGGCCCTGGCCTTTTCGACGATGTTGGCGGCTTCCCAGGGGGAAAGGAACTGGCCTTTTTTCACGTTCACGACCCGGCCGGACTTGATGGCGCCGACGACCAGGTCCGTCTGCCGGCAGAGGAAGGCGGGGATCTGCAGGACGTCCACCACGGCGGCCACGGGCGCGATGTCTTCCATGGCGTGAATGTCGGTCAGGACCGGGACGCCCAATTCCCGTTTGACCCGGGCCAAAATTTCCAGGCCTTCGCGCACGCCCACGCCCCGGTAGGAGCCGATGGAGGAGCGGTTGGCCTTGTCGTAGGAGCACTTGAAAATAAAGGGGATGCGGAGCTTGGCGGCGGTCTCCTTGAGGCTCTTGGCCACCCGGAGGGTCAGCTCTTCGGATTCGATGACGCAGGGGCCCGCGATCAGCGCCAACGGGCGATCGTTGGCGAGGCGAAGGGGGCCGATGGAAACGACGTTGGTGGAAACCATGGTGGAGCGGACTATTCTACATAAAAAAGACACGCCCCCGCCGGGTTTCCCTGGCGGGGGCGTGCTTGAACAAGAGGCGAAAATTACGCCGGTCGAACGTTAGCGGCCTGGAGCCCTTTGGGGCCTTTGGTCACTTCCAATTCCACCGCCTGCCCGTCATTCAAGGACTTGTAACCGTCGCCCTGAATGGCCGAGAAGTGGACGAACACGTCCTCTTGGCCGCCTTCCGGGGTGATGAAACCGAACCCCTTGGAGGCGTTGAACCATTTCACGATGCCTTTCACTGAAACATCACCATCCCATGCAAGATAGATTGCGAAGCGTCTTCCACAGCGAACCGCACATACAAAAAAACCGCGAGCCGCACTTTCCGACCCACGGGTTCACGATGGTGTCCCACTGAGAGGTACCGGAAGCCAATCTTCAACTCTTACGGGACTCAGTATGGCATGTTTCCCGAAATAAGGGAAGGATTATTTACGTGCTATTGGTTTCTATCTGGCCCCGTTCCCATCCACGCACCCAAATGGACTCGGGCGGGCGAGCCCCTTGAACGCGCCCAAAATTCCGCGCTGTCCGTCCGGGCGAAAGAACCCTGAGCGACAATGGCAACCTTCGATAAACGGTCCGCTGTGTTTCTTCGAAGCTTCTCTTCCCGGACGTGACTTGAGAACGCTCCGTTGCTGGGGAGAACGTCAAGGGCGCCTGATCCATTCCAGGGACGAAGAACCCAGGGGGTCCGTCCCATTGAAAAAACCCAATGAGCGGGATATATATATTTATGGTCAAGAAGCGACCCCAAAACGACATAAAAACGCGGGGGCAATCGGCATGGATCATGCTGGTGTTTCTTCTATTGGTGACCGCCTTTCCGCTCCTCCTAAAAATTCGAACCGAGTCTCAAAAACAATCCTATAAATCGGAAGTTTACGACCAAATGGCGGGCAATTTCGCCCAAGGGGCGGTGGAATTGGCCCACGCCTGGTTTCGAAAACAGGGTCCGGAGCGGGTGGCTTCGATGGATGACCCCGTCGCCTACCCCTATCCCGACGCCGCTTTCTATCCGCGGGTGAGTTCCGCCACCGCGGCCTGTTGCACCTTGGACGAAAGCATCGGGCTGGTGGAGGAACAACTGGTCGATTCCGTCAAAAACCTATGGGTCCGGCTTGAGGCGCGCCGACAGTCAACGGACCCGTCCTCTTCCACCCGGGACCCCCTGGCGGTGCATGACATCACCGCCCTGCGTTACCCGGGGCACGCCAACGGCGAAGGGAAAGCCTGGGAAATCACAGGGATCGCCACCATTTTTGTTCGCTTGTCGACGGCCGTCCCCTACGATTGTTATCCGAACCGAAAAGTGTCGAACGCAAAAGCCTACGGAGAGATCCGCTTTTTAAACCTTCAATTGCCCGCGCCCGCCGCCATCTGGTCCAACGACATAAGCCGCGTGACCGGAAAGGGGGTGGTCCGGGGGGTCTCCGGAATCGGGATCGCCGGATCGACCGGCTCCTTGGCGATGGCGTCCGACCGGGTGTCGGGAACCCCGCCGACGATGATCGTCAATGCCACGGTCACGGTGGAAAGCGTGCTGGGGGTTTCGGCCGCGGAGTTCAAAGAGTTGGCCTGGTCCCGCAACGTGATGGGGGCCGAATTCTCCACCACCAGCGGGTATCGGGAAGGAGTGAGCGACCTTTGCAACAACAAGGCCGTCTACACGACGTGCAAATTCGGATTGGGCGGAAGCGCCGGCACGCAGGGCCGCGATTCCATGAGCGTTGTTGAACTCGTGGAGTCCGACTCCGACCTCAACATCGGCGGAATGATGTCGATGGTCGACACTTTGCAATCCGGCCTTTTCATTTGGAACAGCTCGAAAACCTTGACCTTGTCCCAATACTTCAGCCTGACGGGAGCGGTTGTTTTAACCGGCGGCGGCTCGCTCGTGGTCGATGAGGCCACCAACACCTTGTCGGTTTCCTACGACCCCGACAGGGTTCAGGACATATTCGAAAAAGCCTGCGGATATCTTCTCCTGCCCACGAGCGAACGGAGGATTTACAATGACTCGAACTAACCGGCGGGGCGTGACGTTGCTGGAGATCATGATGGTCATTGCCGTCTTCTCTCTCGCGGCGGTGAGTTTGGCCAAGGGGATTGCGCGGTTCATGGTCATGCAGGAAGCCGACAATCTCCGGCAACGGGCGCAGGAACGCTGCCAATCCATGATCAGCGAGATGAAACAGCTGAGTTTAAATAGCCTGAACAATTCGGACGACACCGTTTTGTTTTCCGCCTATGTCAAGCTTCGAAACGATGCCACCCTCAGCGCCTACGACGATGGCGGCACACGGAAATTGTTCCTGTCGTTGTCCCAATCCTATTTCCCCGAAAGCCCCCCCAGCTCGAACAAAGGGCTTCGGATGGAGCGATTGGTTAAAATCACCAAAGTGCCGGACCAAGACGCGTGGAAATGCGTCGTGACGATCTACAAAACCGGGACCGATGAGGTTCTCGCCCAGTCGTCGATTGTCCTCCGATCCAATTATTCATCGCCCAAGAGCATCCAAGCGCCCACCTACCTTTTCCTTAACCCCTCCGTGATGAGCCCCGTCTTAAACAGCAACGCCAGCGCCTCGCTTATATCCCACAATTCGATGCTGAGCACCCATCGGGGAGTGATCGGCAATCGAGACGAGATCCGGACCTTGGCTTTTGGCCGGGACCGGTTCTACCGCCCCTACGGCTGGATTCAGGCCAATCCCTCCTATGGGATCTACGTTTACGACGAACAATCCACCAACTATCCAGGAAGCGGCATGCTCTACAACACCGACACCGTCACGGGATCCTCCCCCACCAGCGATATCTTTCGCACGCACGCGACGGAGTTCAACCACGCTCAGCGTTACCCGCAGGAACTCTTGTCCTACGACGCTTTAAAAGTTTACGAATCCACGGCGCCGGATCGATACGCGGAGTCCATCCGGATTCTGATGGAAAAGATGATCCAGGGGAGCACCGCCTACAAGCACCGGGTGCTGCTCTTTCCCCCGGGCGGCCTGATGCCGGCCCCCCCGCTTCGCAACTTTTCGGACGCCGCCAAGAACCCGGCCACCCAACCCAACATGCGGGCCGTGGTCCATCCCGAGAACTTGCGGATCGCCTCCGGCCAGGCCGCCAACTTGCGGGTATACACCTACCCCATGATGCCCAGCGTGTTCGCCGCCACCGCGGCGATCCCCGCCGTGACCGTGCTGGTCAAATACCCCGTCTCCACCGCGGGGGTCACGGTGCGTTACATGGTCGGCAGCAGCACGACCGCGTACTCCTGGATCGACGCCGTGAACGGCGCTCATTACACCATCAGCAGTTCCGCGGCGGGATTGAAAATCGTGCTCTACAACAGCCCCCTCCATTGCGGCCTCCACGCCGTCAGCGGGACCGGCTTGGACCCCAGCCGCTGGCTCCACGGGTTGGAGTATATTCCGTGCGTGGTGGGGACGGCCGGCCTGCCCTACGCCTTTGTCGAAGGCAACAAGGATTTGTCGACGGCCGGAGCGGGGGCGTCCAAAAACACCGCCCGCTGGGTGATCGGTCTGCCGGCGGGGGCCCTGCCCGACGGGGAACACACCATTGAAACCCGGCTGGGAAACCAGACCGCCACCGGCGCCATCCCCAACGACCCCGAAAACCTCTCGACCACGTACCTTTGGGTGGGCGTGACGCCGCCCCGCACGGAACAGTTCCAGTTGGTGGGCGACCCCCGGCACATGCCCTACGCCGACGTGAAAAGCAACCACGGCTACAACCGCTACTACGTTCAGGTGCCCGCCGGGGATTACGAGGGGTTTTCCTACACGTGGACCGGCTGGTCCACCACCAACCCCGTGTACAACAGCGGCTCAACCTCCGCCGGGCTCGTGTCCCTCGACGTTCCCCGGGCCATGCAACTCTGGCGGGAGGCGCTCCTCAATTCAAACGCGGTCTTTTCCTTTTCCGGAGACCCCAAAGAAGGGATGACCCCCAGTTACATTTCCATGGGCGGTGAAATTTCCGGAGCCGGCCTCTTGGAAGGCAATATATGGATCTCCACCATCCCTTCCGGTTGGTATCGCACCGCATCGGAATACATGAATTCGACCGTGGGAGCGGCCTACGGTCGGCAACAGACCCATCAACGCGTCATCGCGAAGGCGAACAACTCCTGGGTGTCCCGGCCGGATCTTGGCGAATTGTGCCCCGACAGCAATTTCGCCTCTTGGAAAATCATCGGCAACTTGTCCCGCGGGGCCGCGACTCAGTTTTACCGGGCCAAATACAGCGTCTTTTACTCGACGTTGGGTTTTTCGGCTCCCGTTGATTTCGACAAAAAAGTGGCGGGGTATGGCCTGGGGCTGCTGCTCAACGGCAACGCCTCGGGGGCGGGAGACAACTTCGCCTATCAGACCTACAACACCGCGAACGTCCCCCTGACCGAAACGGCCGAGGGGCAAGAGATGGCGAACGCCTTCAAGCTGCCCAAAATCTCCTCCGGGGGAGCGTCCATCCTTTCAATCGACCACACGGGCACCCCGCCCACCGGGTACGACCTGCCCGAATACGCGGCCAATCGCAACCGACTCACGCTGGAAACCTGGCTTTCCCACCCCAGCGGACCCGCGGTGGGCCTGGTGAAGGTGCAAGACCCCACCAACGTCAACCGCGTCGGCTGGGTGGTGGTCAACGGCGCGCGAGGCTACGAGTTTCAACTTCGCAACAATGCCCAGTTTCTGATTCCCGGAGCGGGCGCTCTTTGGGCCTTTTACCGGGCGGGAGAACCCGCCGTCGCGGCCGGGGCGCGGGCGGTGCATTTTCCTCTGGTGCGTTGGGTCACGCCGGACGGCATTACCGCCTACAAAAACCCGTCGACCATCTCCCTCGATTGGGCCGTGGATTGGAAACGGTTCGACAACAAACCCTACAACAACCAATATCCGGATCCTTACGCCCCGGCCGATTCACCTCTCTTCAACATCACCTACCACAAGGAAGTGCCCCCGTCGGCCGCCCGAACCTATTTTCATGCGGGAGGGGTTTTCATCCGCGACTACGTCCTTGACTATTTTGAGCCTCCGGACTTCCCGGCCGATCCCGTGTATGCCCGGACATCCCCCTACACCTGGGATGTGTCCGCTCTGCCCGCCGGCTCCTATCAAGTCGTGGTCCGGGCCTTTTTTCCGGGCCGTCGAATGTATTCTTCCGACACGATGAAAGTCGTCATCGACCGGTGAGGGGATGGGAAATTCCGGACCCCCCGATGCGTCCTCGTAAAAAGAAGGGTTCTTCGACCGGCTGGACCTTGGTGGAAATCATCGTCGCCTCGGCGGTTTTCGCGATCCTCCTCGTGGGGTTTGCGAAAGCCTACCACCACCTCCGCCAAGTCATGGCCCTGGGGGACGCCGTGGAACAAATGAAATTGAGGTCCGACGGAATCGACGAAGTGTTTCAGGCGGTGGCGCCTTCGAGCATCCGCCTCTTTTCCCAAGACCCGGGCAGTTTCCCCTTCTTTTCCCGCCTCAGCGCACCGCCCCCCCTGACCGGTTGGCAGGCCCCCAACGTTGACGGGTCCTCGTCGGGCAACGTATTCCTGGTCCTTGCAAGATGGAAAGCGTTGGACGTTGTCGTGGGGACAGAAACGGTTCGGATCGACTTGGTTCGCTTCCATTACATTTTCCCCTCCTACGGCGAGGGAATCATGCTGGGAACAAACACCTTTCGGGAACTCCACTATTGGGAAAGCAAACCCTACGCCAACCTAAACAACATCAACGTCATTCTGTCCCCCGCGTTAAAGTCGAGCGTCGTTTCGTATCTTTATTCCACCAGGGGCATTTTCTACGCCATGGACATCGGGGCCATAAATCCCAACGAAGCCTTTTTTTCCTTGTCCGCGGGCGGCGCGGTTGCCAGCGACCCGGCGCACACAATTCCACAGGACCGGCTCGTCAACTTGACCCGGGGAGGGGGGGTGGAACGCGGCAGCTACCGCATCGGTCTGGCCCCGAACATTTTATTCAGCGCGGGTCTCCTCCACACCGTACCCCGTTACAATGCCGCCAGCGGGGATTTTCCATCCGGCTTTGAAGTCGTCTTTCGAAGGACAAACACCCAAAGACGAGACGTCGTCGTCCGCTGCGTTCTTCTCGCCAAGGGGGCTTTTCCAAAACCGCGCACCTACGAGCTGGCCTCGCAATTCGCCGTCCGCGACGTGTGGTGATGGGGGACGACGCCCCCCGGAATCCCGGATGGCCCCCCCCGAGGAGCCTCGAGTCGGACTTCTTCGCCCCCAACGCCCGCCACAAACAATTCAAGCAGGGCCATCGCGGGCCCCGGGGGGATCGCCGCGGCCGGGGATCGGCGGGTCAATCCCGGGTGACTTTATAGAGCGCGAATTGCGGGCCGTCTTTTTTGTGGTAGTAGAGGGTTTTCCCGTCGGAGCTTAGCGTGGGGGCTTCGACAAATCCCGTGACCGGGGCCAGAACTTCGGGCGTCCCGAAGGGCTCGTTGACCGTCCTCCGTCGGGCTCGAAGGATCGAGGTGTGAAGGTCTTTCAAACGAAGCCGGGTGAAGAAGAGCTCCAGCCCGTCGGGAGAGATGGAGGGGGCGTATTCCAGGTCCGGCGTGTTGACGTTGCGCAGAATCGCGTCGGTGTCGGATAAAAGCAAGAACCGGCCATCGGCGCCCTTCCCGGCGATCTTGATGTCCGAGAGGCTCGGCATGCCCTTGTCCATCTTGGGGAAAAAAGCGTCGGAACAATACACCGTGTTCCCGTCCTCGCTCACTTCCACGTCCATGGTGACCCAATGGAGCTTCCCGCGGGAGAAATTCCCCAGCACCGGGGAAATGTCCGTCAGGACTTCCTTCGTGAAATTCCCGCTATAGATGGTCAGGAAGCTGTTGGCGTAATCCCTCGTGGTGGTGAAATAGAACCGGTGGTTCCGGTCCATGCTGGCCACGCCGTCCAAAACGGGCGGCGGCCGGTTGGCGCCCTTCACCGGGCCCACGAACCGAAACCCGCCCTCGGGCGTGCGCCGGGCGTAGAACAGGTCCGTTTTCTCCCCCGGGTCGTTGGAGTTGTTGAAGAACAGGTATTTGTCGTCGTGGGAGAGGAAGGGCTCCATCAGGTTCCCGTCGTATCCCAAGATGGGAACCTTTTGCGGATGGGAAAACTCCATGGTCGTCTTTTCCGGCGGGAAGCCGGCGGCCGCGGGGGTCGCCGCGGCGGCGGCCGTTCCGGAAGGCTCCCGTCCAAAGAGTTTCTGGTTCAGCTCCGTGAGCGTGTAGCCTTGATAGATGTCCCCAACGAAAGCGATGTTCAGCTGAAACCCCGTGTCCTTCTTTCGTCCCACCATGATCCAGGGCGGAAGGCCGATGCCCAGGAAGGCGTTGCGAATCCATTGGTAGGAATAGACCGTCGTGTTATCGATGGTGTTCCGCGCCACGTTCTCCGGCTCGCCCAGGACGGTCTTCACTTCCTCGGGCGTGGTCTCCCCCACCTTAAGCTCGTTGACCTGGTTGATGTCCACCTTGTGGCCGGTGGAAACGATGGCGCAGGCCGGGAGGATCAGCGCCAGGCCCAGAGACAACAACGTTCGCAACATGGACGGTTTCATTTTTATTTCCTCGCGAGAAAGTGCAAAACAAAATTTAAATTCAATCGATCAGTATACTGTCCCTGCTATTTCATGTAAATCTAATTCGTGGGCCTCCCCGGCCCACACCCGGCCGTTGAAATCTTTTTAACCAACAACCAAATCCCCAGGCGCTCCGAATCAGCGGGCATGCCGCGCCTTTACACAAACAGGCACCGTGCCTAGCGGCACAGCCCCAGGTGTCCGGAGCTCTGCGACGGGCCGCCCTGGACCCAGGGAACCAAAATCGTGGGGCTCCCCCGGCCCACGCCCGGCACCAACATCCCAGGCGCTCCGCCCTGGACCCGGGTGACTTCTCTTTTTGCTTGTCCAAAAAGAGAAGTCACCAAGAGAAAAAGACCCCCCAGACGGCCTGCGCGCGGTCTTTTTGCCGGGCCTGCGGAACTCGCCCCGTCAAAAGCCCGTGACGGGGCTCAAACAGTCCTCGGCCACCGCGGCGGCAAAAAGCCCGTGCTCGTTTCGCCTCAAGGGGCCCCCGAATTCAAAAACGGAAACGGCAAGCTTTGCTTTTGGGTTTAGGCTTATGCCTATGCCTCTAAAAACCCCCTTGAGGCGTTATGAGCACGACGTTTTGGCCGCAGCGGCGTGGCCCGTTGTGCCGCCGATAGGCCCTTGAGGCGTGCCGGCCCTGGTTTGGCGGCGGCAGCCGACAAGGGACCGGGGCCGGTGTTTGGCCCACGTGAGGGCCACCGGCCAAAACGGCGCGCGCAAGCCGCCTGGGGGCGGTTTTCTTTTGCCTACTTTTCTTTGGGCGGCCAAAGAAAAGTAGGTTGCTGCCGGGCAACCCCCGGCGACTTTAGATTTCGGGGGCCAAGGCGATACCTTGACAATTGATTTTCGGTGCGGGGCGCGCAGCCCCGCGACCTTTCTTGAAATTATTAGGATGATTTTTTTAATATCCCAGACAAGACACCATCGGCGACTTTCTTCTAATGTTCCTTTATTGACTATTGATTTTTCAATGGAGATAGAATCGGACTCCGACGTTAAATTCCACTCCATTCGTTTCTGTTTTTTGACCAAGAAGTAGAGGAGATTCTGTTGCCTCGAAACTTGAACCAATATAACCGATGGCCCCCGATAGAGTCACTCGATCGGAAACTGGCAAACGCACGTTAAGGGCAAGGGCACCATACGACTGTTCAACATCTTGGATCGCTGAAGACCCTGAATTTAAAGCTCTTGAATCTCCGGTTTGAGCTCCACCACCTAAATTAATGCCAATAGAAGGGAATCTATCGGGATTTCCTGAATACTCTTGTGCCATTGCGGTGGAAGCTATCATCATGGAACCCAAGAAAATACCCGCGATCGCAAGCTTATTCATTTGGTTTCTCCTTTTGTCTACCCGTTGGCGATTAATTGCCTAAACTGTGTCGATTTCAGGCAATATCTCATGCAACCAAAGATGCCCCCCAGATATTAAGGATCCGAACAATCCCTCGTATACCCGCAGTTCTGACAAACAATCTTGCACTTCTTGGCCACCGCCGTCCCCCCGCACACCACGCAGGTGGAAATATCCCGGGGATCAATCGTCGGGCCCCCCGAAGCGGGCGACGCGGGCGCCGGCGGACGCGCCCAATCCCTCATCCGCGCAAACCTTTCATCATGTCCATGGCCGCCTTCGCCGCCTCCTTCTTCGCGTCGCCCAAGGCGTCGTTCAAAAGTTCCACCAGGGCCTTCTCCAAAACTTCTTTCTGCCCGGGCGCGGCCAGAGCGCCGTCGATTTCGACGGCGGACACGCGCTGGTTGCCCGTCACCTTCGCCCGGAGTTTTCCCCCCAGGGCGGTGCGTTCGATCTTGATGTCTTCCAGGCGGCGCTCGGCCTCCTTGGCCATTTTCTGCATGTCCATCAACTGCTTCATTTTTTCAAACAAGGGATGTCTCCTTGGGAGTTTGAGGGGATAAATCCAGGGGCACGGCCTCGCCCCAGGCCACTCGTTCGCGGCTGACCTTGGCGCGATAAACCAGGATATCGACGCCCAAATCCGCGGCCCGGCGGAGGGCGGCGCCGTATTCCGGGTCGATGTCGTCGGCGGGGCGGAAGACCTTGCCTTCGGGGCGCTGGACGACGAAGAGCATGGCGGCCCGGTCGCCCTTGGCCAGGGCGCCGCAGAGTTCCTCCAAATGTTTTTTGCCCCGCTCGGTCACGGCATCGGGAAAGCGGAGTTCTTCCCCCTGGAGCATGCTGACGTTTTTGATTTCCACCCAACACCGGCCCGGGGGGCCTTCCAACAAAAGGTCAATGCGGCTGTTGACGCCCAGGCGCACCTCGCGCTTGACCTCGGTGTAGCTGATGAACTCCGGGATTTGGCCGTATTTGATGGCCAGGGCGGCCAGTCCGTTGGGAACGCCCGTGTTGACCCCGACCCAGCCGGCGTCCATTCGGATCATTTCCCAGGTGTAGCGGTGTTTGCGGCCCGGATCGGGGTGGTAGCTCAAGGCCACCGGGCGGCCGATCTCGCAACAACTCTTCATGCTCCCGGTGTTGGGGCAGAGGGCGGTGATCATTTTGCCGGAATCCAACTTTACGTCCGCCAAAAAGCGCTTGTAGCGCTTGAGCAAAATCCCCGTCGTCAGCGGCGGCGAAAAAACTACTTGAGCTTCCATAATCGGCGGAGCTCCTCGTTGATGTCGTCCACGTCCTGGGGGGCCAGTTGGCGGCCGGGCTTCCGGGGCTTGGGCGCCCCGGCTCCGGCGGCTAGGAAATCCCGGCAACGCATCACCTTGGCTCCGGCGGCTTTGACCCAGCGCTCGATGGCCCGGTCGTCGGTAACCACCACCACGTCCCGGGGGTTTTGACGCTCGTCCACCAGGCTTTTTAAAAGAGGGTCGGCCTCGCCGTCGGAATAGATCACCCGGGTGGGCCCGCCCCAGCGGGGGCCGCTCACGTCGGCCCGGCCGTCGAAAATCACGATCACCTCGGCGTTGCCCTGGGGCCGGCGGTCCTCCACGAAACGAAGCAGGCGGTCCCGCTGGTCCCGCAGAGGGCCCGTGGCCATCCAGTCCACGCTTCGGATCACGTTGTAGCCGTCCAGAAAATAGGCGGTCACGGGCGCCCGAGCTTCCGGCCGACCCGCCGCTCGACGCTGGCCACTTTGGATTTCAGGCGGCCCCGGGCGCCCCGGCGCGCGTCCACCTTGATCGTCAGGGCCAGCCGGGGGCAGTCCCGGCGCATGCGCTCGTAGCACTTGCGGACCACGGCGAAGACCTCGTCCCACTCGCCTTCCAGGATCGTGCCCATGGAATGAAGCTCGTAGGGCACCCCGCTTCTGTCGATGATTTCCAGGGACCGGGCCACGTAGCGCCCGACGCTTTGACCTTTGCCGATGGGAAACAGGCTGAATTCCAGGAGGACCATGGGGAACATGATACGCCTTCCACAATCCGACGTAAACCCGCCGGGCGGGGATTCCCCCGGACGGGGATTCCCCCGCAGGGGGCCCCCCCGGCGGGGGTTCCCGTCGGGGTCCCAAGGTGTTATCATCAAACCCCATGAAGTGGGCCTCCGCCATCTCCCAGCAGGTGCGATTGGAATCGGCGCTCAAGGAATGCGCCGAGGGCGTCCGCACGCAGTTGGGCGAATCCCCGGTGGATTTCGCCGCCCTCTTCGTCTCCGATAATTTCGCCGGGCGTTACGAGGAAGCCCATCTCCTTCTGGCCGACCGGCTGGCCGCCAAAACCCTGATCGGGGCGAGCGGCGGCGGCGTGATCGGCGACGGGCAGGAAGTGGAGCACCGCCCCGCCGTGAGCCTCGTCGCGGCGCGCCTGCCCAAAGTGCGCATCCGCCCTTTCTCAGTCCAGGACGAAGACCTGCCGGATCTGGACGCCTCCCCCCGGGCCTGGGAATCGATCGTCGGCGTGCGCGCGGGCGAAGACCCCCAGTTCATCGTGTTGGCCGACCCCTTTTCCATCCGCTCCGACAATTTTATTTTGGGATTGGACTACGCCTTCCCCAAGTCCGCCAAAATCGGCGGTCTGGCCTCGGGCGCTTCCGAACCCGGGCGAAACGCCCTTTACCTCAACAACCTCTGCCTGCGCTCCGGGCTGGTGGGCGTCTCCCTCTCCGGCGACATTCAAGTGGAGACCGTCGTGGCCCAGGGGTGCCGCCCCATCGGCAAACCCTTCCACATCACCGAATGCAACGACAACGTCCTGGCCGCCCTGGACGGCAAGCCGCCCCTTCAGGCCCTTCAAGATTTGTTCCAAAGCCTGCCGGAACGGGACCGCCAACTTCTCCGCCAGTCCCTCTTTTTGGGCATCGCCATGAACTCGACCAAAGGGGAACCCGTGGCCGGGGACTTCTTGGTGCGGAACATCATCGGGGTCGACAACGAACGGGGTCTCCTGGCCATCGGCGCGCCCCTTCGGGTGGGCCAGGTGGTGCAGTTCCATTTGAGAGACGCCCAATCCTCGGCCGACGATTTGAAGCAGGTCTTTGACCGCGTGGGCCCCGTCCGGGCCGAGACCCGCGGGGCTTTCCTTTTTTCCTGCGTGGGCCGCGGCCAATCCCTTTACGGACGGCCCCACCACGACTCTCGTTTTTTCCAACAGCAAGTCGGCCCCGTTCCCCTGGGAGGCCTTTTTTGCAACGGCGAAATCGGGCCCGTGGGAGGCACGACCTACCTGCACGGCTACACCAGTTGCTTCGGGCTTTTCCGCCCCAAACCATGACGCGAACGCTTCTCGCTATACTTCTGGTCTTCGGCGCGGCCTTCCCGGCCGGCGCCGCGTCGCCCGGCCCGAAAACCCCGGTCGCCGCCCCCGCCGTTCCGGAAGACCCGCCCCCCTCGCCCTCCACCCCCCGGGAGGCCATGGACGCCCTGATCGACGAAGGCCTGCGGGGCATCTACAACCTGGACTACGCCGGTTCGAAAAAAGCCTTCGCGACCCTCAAACAAGATTTCCCCGACCACCCCATCGGCCTCTACGGGCTGACCACCGCCCTCTGGTGGGAGCTCACCAACGACTACGACGAAGACAACCCGGTGCTGGAAAAGGAATTCCTCGCCACGGCCGACGAGACCATCGCCTTCGCCCGGAAACAATTGAAGAAGGGCGACCCCACCGGGGAAATCCGCCTGTGCCTGGGCGGGGCCCTGGGGTTGAAAGGCCGGTGGGACGCCATTCAAGGCCATTGGCTGGCGGCCTACAAAAGCGGAAAGAAAGCCTTCGACGTCCAGGACGAAGCCATCAAGTCGAACCCCGAACTCTACGACGCGTACTTGGGCGTTGGCATCTTTCACTACTACGTGGCGGTCCTGCCCGCCGCGGTTAAAATTTTCGCCCGGATGATCTTCGGCGGGTCCAAAGCCCAGGGGCTTCGGGAGATCAACCTGGCCAAGGACAAGGGCCGCTTTTCCCGAACGGCCGCGCTCCTCTTCCTGGTCAACCTCTACGTCAACAACGAAAAAGACCCCGCCAAGGCTCTGGCGTTGCTCCGCGAAGGGCGGAAGGAATTCCCGAACAGCCCCTTCTTCCATTTTGCCGAACTATTGATTTTGGACGAGGCCCGGGACTGGTCGGCCCTTCGGATCGGCGCCCAGGACTTTTTGGCCCGGATTCGCCGGGCGGAGGGCAACTACGGAAAAGGCCGGGAACACATGGGGCTCTTCGCCCTGGGAAATTCCTACCTGATCGAAGGGGACGTGGGGCGCGCCCTGGACATTTACGAGGACGTGCTGGCCAACCACCATCAACAGGACCGTTGGATCTCCCTCACGTATCTGCACCGGGGCATGGCCTACGACCTTCGAGGGCGGCGGGACCTGGCCGTGGCCGACTACAACACCGTTTTGGATCGACGCGACGTGTGGGAACTTCACGACAAAGCCCGGGCGTTGCTGAAACACCCGTACCAAGCCCCCCGAAAAAAACATTGAACAAAAAATTCGGCCCCATCGCCCGGGGGGTAGGCGCCCTTTGGATCGCCGCCTGCCTCGCCGCCATGGCCCTCACGGTTCGCTACCTGAAAGGGGCCGTGCGGAACGCCTTTGTCCTCCAATCGGCGGGGGTGTCCCAACAGGCCCAGGCCAATCTACAGGAACTCCTGGACCGGCACACCCGGGACCTGGGCGAACTCGCCCAGGAGCTGGGGGACGCCCCGCCCGTCGGACAACGGGATTTCGAGGACCGGGCGGCCCGCGTTCTCCCCGAAAACCCCGCCTTCGCCGCCTTGAATTTCATCAATCGGGACTTCATCCTCACCTGGGGCTTTCCGTACGCCGCCAACCGCGCCGCCGAGGGGTTGGACCTCAAAACCCATTTCGCGGGGCTGGCCGCGGCCCGCCGGGCCATCGAGCGGCACGGTCCGGCGGCCTCCGGGTTGGTGGACCTCCTTCAGGGGGAATCGGGGGTGCTGGTCTACGCCCCCATCTTTGAAGGAGACACCTGGCGGGGATTGATCGAGGGCGCTCTTCAAATTCCACGGTTCGCCGCGCGGGTGATTGCGCCGCTCTTCGGCCCCCGGTTCCGGTTTATGATCATCGATGAACGACGGGGCGAGGAACTGTATTCCAATTTACGGGACGCCGACCGCGCCCGAACCCCGGCCTACGACGCCTATTTCACGCTGACGGTGGCGGACCGGATCTGGTGGGTCGTTTTGCACCCCGCGGCGCCGCCGCCGACCCTGGCGCTCGTGGTCGCGGCCCTGATGGGGGAGTTGGCCGTGGGCGCGGGGGTTTTGACTTTGGCCTGGAGGCGAAAATGGGATTGAAAAAGTGGGGTTGCGCGGCGTTGATTTGGGCGGCGGGGGTTTCGCTCGCCGGGGCGGAGCCCTTCGACGTTCCCGTGCCCGGACGGGCGGAGAAGGATCCCCTCCTGCTTCAGGGCGATTTCACCGCGCCCCGGACGGCCAACGCGCCCGTCCTCGTGTGCCTTCACGGACTCGGAAGCACCCGGGCCGAATGGCAGCCCCTGATCGACGCCGCCCGGAAAAAAGGCTGGGGCGCCTACGCCTACGACGCCCGGGGCCACGGACGCAGCCAGAGCACCCTGGCCGGAGACACCATCGCTTACGACAGCCGCCGGGACCGGACGCCCGCTTTTTGGAACGCCATGCCCGGGGACTTGGCCCGGGTGCTGGAAGCCTTGGAAAAACAAAAGAACGTGACGCCCCGACAGCGGGTCCTGGTGGGCGCCAGCCTGGGCGCCAACGTTTGCTTGTTGGCCGCGGGCTCCTCCCCCTCCGCCGGGGCGATTGCCCTGTCGCCGGGGATCGAATACGCCGGATTGAATGTCGAAGGCGTGATGGCCGGATTGCCGGTGCCGGCCCTTTTGGTTTCGGCCCGAACGGATTTGTACGCCCACGCCAGCGCCGAACGGCTCTTGTCCCTGGCAGGGCGGCCGGGGTTTGTGGGCTGGACGGCCCTGGACCGCGGAACCGCCCGGGGAGACCACGGGACGCAACTCTTCGACGGGAAGTTGGAAGAACGGCTGTTGGATTGGATCGCGGGCGTGACGAAGACGGCTCAGCCGCGAACGACCAAGTCGCCCACGCCCAAACGCTGAAGTCGGGCCGCGGTTTCGGCCCGGAGGGCGATGCCCTCCACGCTTTTCCCTTGAACCAAAACGCGGAACGCCCCGCCGAAGGCGCCGGGGTGGATCAACTGCCGCACTTCCCGCCCCCGACGTCCCCCGTCCGACAAATCCTCCACCGCTTTTTTTAGGACCGCCTCCCCGGCGGCGATCCAGTACGGGCCCTGATCGGCGTAGACCAAGGGCCGGAATCCCTCCGCCGCGCCCAGGCGCGCCAGCCGGGTGAAATCCACGTGGGCCGTGATGTCCCGTTCGCCGATGCCTTCCAGGGGCGTCTCGGTCAACCGGTGTTTTGAAAAACTCCGCAGGGTTCCCCGGGGCCGGTGCGGCGCGTACACCTCGGCCGCCGACCCGCCGTAATCCGCCGTCCACAAAAATCCCCGGGCCAAAATTCGTCCCACCCCCTCCATCGTGTCCGCGGCCACCAGGCAAATTTCGCCCTCCTGACCGTCGGTCAATTGGACGCCGCCTTGGGCCAGGGCCGCCGCCAACCGCGGCGTGGACGGGTCACCGGGCTCCTCCACCAAACGCCCGTCTTTTTCCGTCACGTAAAGCTCCGCCAAACAATCCCCCACTTGCCGCACGCGGTGAACGGGAAGCGCGTCGAAAAATTCGTTGGAATACACGCAGCCTTCCACCCCGGCGATGTGCTCCAGGTCGTCCAGGGACGCGTGCAGGTGAATGTGCGGGTAGCGGGACAGCCGCTTGCGGGCGGCGGCCCGGGCGGCGGGGCTCGCCTCGATCAAGTGAAGGGAGGCCGATCGATGGCGGCCCCGGCTTTCCAATTCACGGAAAATCCCCTCGGCCAGGGCGCCGTCGTTGCCGCCCAGTTCCACCAAGGTGAACCGCTCCGACCCCAGGGCGTCCCACATCTCGCAAAATTGGTGGGCCAACAGTTCGGCGTACAGCGGCACCTGCACGTTGGTGATGAAATCCCCGGACCGCCCCGTTCGGCCGGGACCCGCGGTGTAGTAGCCGCCCCGGGGGTGGGTGAGGGCCCAGGCCATGAATTCGCTGAAGGGCACGCGGCCCCGGCGGCGGATTTCCTCCCGGACGGTTTGGTCCAGGGAAATCAAGGGAAGACCTCGAATCCCAAAGGCTGCGACCCGGGCCGAAGGAAATCTTCCCTCACGCGGCCGCCTCGAGCGCCGAGGCGATTTCGTCCCGGACCGTGGCGTCGGTTTCCACGCGCCCGGCGTGGTCCAGCGCGCGGCGGGCGGCGGCGCCGCCCGACCGGAGGGCCCAGGCCGCGTGGCCCCGGGCCACGGGGTCGGCGTCGCGGTTCAACACGTCGGTCAACTCCGGCATCAACTCCCGCACCCAGCCGCCGTTGGCGGCCGCCAGGCAGGCGTTCCGAACAAGCCCCGCTCGTTTGGCCCGAAGCAGGGAGGTGCCGGCAAACCTTTTCTTAAAAGCCTCGTTGGTCCGAAGGCCCAAAACTTCCCGCAGGGAAAGCCAGGCGCCGGGGCCCCGGTCGGGGCGAAATTCCGGCCATTGGGCCTCCAGGGCCCGGGCGTTGTAGGGGCAGGCGTCCTGGCACAGGTCGCAACCGAAGAGCCATTCCCCGAGACGCGCGCGGAGACGGCGCTCGATGGGGCCCCGGTTCTCGATGGTGTGGTAGGCGATGCAAAGACGGGCGTCCAGGGAGTATTCGTTGTTCAGGGCCCCGGTGGGGCAGGCGTCGGCGCAGTGACGGCATTCCCCGCAGCCCTGGGGCACCGATGGGTCCGGGGGGAGTTCCAAATTGACGAGGAGGTCCGCCAAAAATAAAAAGGATCCCACCCCCGGGCGGATCAGGTTCGTGTTCTTTCCCACGAACCCCAACCCCGCGCGGCGGGCGAAGGCCCGCTCCAGGAGCGGCTCGATGTCCACGGCGGGACGGGCCGTGACGCCCGGACCGTAACGCCGAACCAGCTCCCCGCGGAATTTTTCCAGCCGGTCCTGGATGGCGGCGTGGTAATCGAGGCCCCAGGCGTACCGGGCCACCCGGCCGGCCGGTTCCGCCGGTCGGGGCGGGAGCGCCTCGCCCGCGTAGGGGACGCCCAGGCTGATCAACGTGCGGGCCCCGGCCAGGAGGTTCGATGGATTCCCCCGCCGGGCCGGTTCCCGGGACAGCCAGGCCATCCCGGCGGCCTTGCCTTCGGCCACCCAGCGTTCCAAAAACGCGGCGTCGTCCGCCGCGGGGTGGATGGCGGTGAAGGCCGCAAAGGGAAAACCGAGGTCCGCCGCGAGGGCTTTGACCTCCGGGCCGGACGCCGGGGCCGTCATGAACGCGGGCGGGGCGCCCGTTCGGGGAAGTTGGTGGCCGCGGCGTGGACGCCCAGGGAGGACAACCGCCGAAGTTCGGCCGTTTCGTTGGCCGTCCAGGTTCCGACGAACCATCCGTGGCGGCGGGCCGTCGCCATCAAGGCGCGATCGATCAAGGTGTGTTTGGGGAAAATGGCGTCGGCCCCCAGGGCGGCCATCCGCCGGGCCAGGCCCGGAAGGGGATCGGAAAAAAGAAGTCCCGTGCGCAGGGCGGGGCACAACTTTTTGACGGTCCGGACCGCCCGGGGGTCGAAGGAAATGACGGTGGTTCGATCCAGCATCCGGCCCGCGGAGAGGATTTCGACGACGGCGCCGGGCAGGCGGCGGGGGCTGTCCGGCGACCTTTTGATTTCAACGATCAGTTTCAAGGGCCGGCCCGCGCGGGTCTTTTTCCCACGGGCCCAGCGAACCAAATCCCCCAGGCGCCAGAGCCTTTCATTCGTGAACCGGGGGCCGAACCGGGCCCCGGCGTTGAGTTTTCGAAGCTGCGTCCAGGAACGCGTCCGGACCGGGCCGCGACCGCTGGTCGTTCGATCCAGGGTGCCGTCGTGCAGAACGATGGTTTCCCCGTCTTTGGAGCGATGGACGTCGCACTCCACGGCGTCGGCGCCCAGGCGAAGGGCCGTTTCAAAAGACGCGCGGGTGTTTTCGGGCGCGTGGCCCATGGCGCCCCGGTGGCCGACGATCCACATCCGTTCTTTTTTCACGGGAATTGGTAAAGCGCGACGTATATGGCCACACCGGTCACCGAGACGTACATCCAGACGGGCCACGTCCAGCGGGCCCAGGCCCGGTGGCGGTCGAACCGTTCCCGCATTGCCAAAACCAAGGTGGTCAAAACCAGGGGCACCACGGCGGCGGCCAGGACCGTGTGGGAAATCAGGAGAAGGAAATAGAGCGGGCGCCAAAAACCCGCGCCTTCAAACCGCACATGGCCCACCCGGGCGTGGTGGACCAAATAGCCGATCAGAAAAAGGGTGGAACTTAGCAAGGCCCCGGCCATGCAGGCGCGGTGGGCGGCGGTGTTCTTCTTTCGAACGAAGAGGAATCCGGCGGTGAGGAGAGCGGCGCTGACGGCGTTGAAACCGGCGTTGATGGTCGGGAGGAGGGGCGCGGTCACGCCGCCTCTCCGCCGCGGCGAATCAGCGACAGGGAGAACCCGAAGGTCAAGGCGGCGAAGAGGGCGTTGACGCCGAAGCACACCCAGAGAGACGCCCCGCCCGCGTCCGGGAAAAAGCCCCGGTGCAGGGCCGCCACGCTGTAGCTCATGGGGTTGATCGCCATGAGGACCTTGAGCCACCCCGGCGCCCCGGAAGCGGGGAACACCGCGCCCGACAGAAACCACAGAGGCATGAGGAAGAGGTTCATGATGGCGTGGAACCCCTGGACCGAATCGGTCTTCAAGGCGATGATCAGGCCCAGCCCCGTGAGGCCGAAGGACATCAGAAGCAGCATGGCCGACGAAATCAGAAAACCGGCGAATCCCAAGGGAACGTGCAGAATCGGCAGGAGGGCCATAAAAAGCGCCGCTTGGAAAAAGGCCAGCAGGGTGCCGCCCAGCATTTTTCCGGCCACGACGGCCCCCCGGGGCGCCGGCGACACCAGCACGGCCTGAAGGAAACCGGCCTGGCGGTCGTCGATCACCGACATGGTGGAAAAAATCGCCGTGAACAGACACACCAGGGCCATGGTGCCCGGCAGGAAGTACTGCATGTAACTCACGCCCCCCGCCGCGCCCATGGGCACGCGGAAGCTGCCGCCCAGCCCCGCGCCCAAAAAGAACCAAAACATAAGCGGCGTCATCAGGGCGCCGATCAACCGGTTCCGTTGACGGAAAAAGCGGACCATTTCCCGTTCCACCAAGGTCCCGGTGGCCAGCCAAAACCGCGACGCGCTCACGACGGATTCCCGTTCTCGGCCCAAAACCGGTGGCCCGTGTGGTGGACGAAGACGTCTTCCAAGGTGGGTTTACCGACGGAAGCGGCGGCGACCAGATCGGGGAAGGCGACGACGATTTGGGGGATCAATTCGTGGGCCCGGTCCCGCTCAAAGCGAACGGACCCGTCTTGAACCACCGCGTCGACCCCGAAGCGCTCTTTGAGGCCGGCCGCCAAAAGGTCCGGCGAGACCGTGGTCACCCAGACCACGTCCCCCTGAATCGCCTCTTTCAACACCGCGGGGGTCCCCAGGGCGGCGATCCGCCCGCGGTCCAAAATGATTAGGCGGTCGCACCGCTCGGCCTCTTCCATGAGGTGGGTGGTGACCAGGACCGTCACGCCGTCTTTCTTCAAACTTTTCAGATAGGTCCAAACGTCCCGTCGGGCCCCCGGGTCCAAGCCCGTGGTCGGTTCGTCCATCAGGAGAAGGGCGGGGCGGTGCAATAGGCTTTTGGCGATCTCGGCCCGGCGCTGGAGGCCGCCCGACAAACGCTCGACCAAGTCCCCCGCCCGGTCGGCCAAACCCAAATGGCCCAACATTTCGGTCGACCGTTCCGCCAGTTCGGCGCCGTGCAGGCCGTAAAGGCGGCCCTGGTGGCGGAGATTTTCCATCACGGTTAATTTTTTGTCCAGGCTGGGCGATTGAAAAACGACGCCCATTTTCTGACGTGCGGCGTCGGGCGCGGCCGTCACGTCGGTGTCGAACAACCGGGCGCCGCCCCCGGTGGGCCGGAGGGCCGTGGACAGAATGCGGAAGAGGGTGGTTTTTCCCCCGCCGTTGGGACCCAAAACGCCGAAGAGTTCTCCCGGGGCCACGTCGAAATCGATGCCCTGGAGGGCCACCCGCGCGGGGCCCCCGGGGTTTTTGTATTCGTGGCGGAGGCCTTTGACCTGGACGGCCGGAATCACAAAGCCCCCCGACGGTCCAGAACCAAAATCAACAGGAGCGCCGGCAGGTAAAGCACCGAGGCCAGGAACACCCGCCGGGCCCGAACGTCCGAATGCTCGCGGAAGAAAACGAAGGACAATCCGAGGAGCCCCAGGCCCATCACGAAGGCCGCGCCGAAATAAATCGTCCCGGCCAATCCCAGGAAGGTGGGCAACAGGCTGACGCTCGTGAGCGCCAGCGTCGTCACCACCATGTGGCGGGCCGTGGTCTCCCCATCGGGTTCGACCGCGGGGAGCATGGCCAGGCCGGCCCGGGCGTAATCGGCCCGGTAAAGCCAGGCCAGGGAAAAAAAGTGGGGGTATTGCCAGAAAAACAAAATGGCGAAGAGGACCCAGGCCCCGGGATTCAAGCGACCGGCGGCCGCGGACCAACCGATGACCGGCGGGAGGGCGCCGGCCACCGCCCCGAACAGGGTGTTCAAAGCGGAGATCTTTTTAAGCGGGGTGTATACGTAGAGATACACGCACAACGTCAATCCGGCGATGACCGCGGTGAGGGAATTGACCGCGGCCGAAAAATAAAGGACTCCCGCCACCGCCAGAAGGGCCCCCAGAAAAAGGGCCTCCCCGGGGTTTAAGCGCCGAGCGGGCAGGGGCCGGTTTTCGGTTCGATGCATTCGGGCGTCCACGTCGCGCTCCAGAAGCATGTTCAAGGCGCAGGCCCCGCCGGAGACGAGCAGGGTGCCCACCACCGTGTGAAAAAGCCGCGCCGGCCCGACGCGTCCGCCGGACCCCAGAAAAAACCCCGCCAAGGCCGTGACCGCGGCCATCGCGCTGATGCCCGGCTTGGTCAACGTCACGTAATCGCGAAATCGTCCCAGGGCCACGGGGCGGCCCCGCCAGGACAACAGCGTCAAGGCCGCCGAAAGACCCAACAGGAGCGCCCCCGTCATGACGTGGCTTGTGGCCAGCACCACGGGGCGTACCGGGCTCGCGATCCATTGGGGGACCAGAAGCGACAAAAGGGTCGCCGTTCCCAAAACCACTTGAACGACATACGCCAGGGCCAGAACCGAGGCCAGTCGCCAGAGGCGCGGGTCGGTCCCGTCCCCCAGGGAAAGACGGCGAAACACCCACCCCATCCCCAGAAGAATCAATACCGCGTTGGCGATGTGAAGCCCCGCGGCGTGCCCCGTGTGCCGGACGACCGCCCCCAGGATCAATTGGGCATACAACGTCAGAAATAAAAGGAGGGCGACATGGGGCAGGGCCACGTTCGCCGGGTCGCCGTCCACCGACGGGGACCGTTCGCGCCAAGCCCGGGACGTCCAAACCACCAGGGCCACGGACAGGCCGAAAAAGGTTTGCGCCAGGCAGGCGTGGGTGATGGACACGGCCTTGGGAAGGCGAAGAAGAACCGTGAGTCCGCCGAAGAGACCTTGAAGAACGACCAAGCCCAGAGCCGCGTTGGCGGCGCGGCGAACCCAGGCCCGGGGCTCTTTTTTCCAAAACACGAGGTTCAAGGCGATGGTCAAAAGGCCGACGGAGGCGGCGGCCAGCCGGTGCCCGTGCTCAAAAAGGATCCCGCCGATCATGGGGGGCATGAAGCGGCCGTAGGACAGCGGCCAATCGGGCACCGTCAATCCCGAATGGGTGCTGGTGACCAGCCCCCCGATGAACACCAACAGCAGGGTGGCGGCGGCCAGGGCCCAGGCGAAGCGGTGGGGCCAAGGGCTCGGAACGGCGGGCGGTTCGGACATCGACATGAACGAGAATCCCCTCCGGGGATTTATTGAGGCAGGGAGTGCGTGGGGCGCTGGCCTTTGCGGATATGATACACCACCAGGCCCACCAGCGAACCCATTAAAAGAAACGGAAGGACCAACAAAAGGAGAATGGCCCAGAAAAAACCCCGGTTGAGCGACGACCCGGGCGCCCCGAAACAGACCGCGCAGGCCCGGGCGTTCACGGCGATCATCGAAACCAACGCCGCCGCCGGGAGTTTTTTCACGGCCGGGCGACGCCGATGTCCGGGAGAACCGCCAGCACCAAAACCGCCACCAGGAACAACCCCGTGAACAACAGGGCCCGAATCGTCTTTCCTTCCCATTTCAGGTGCATGAACACGCTGGCGATCAGGGTGCATTTGGTGAGAGCGATCAAGGCGGCCAGGGGGATGGCCACCCGGTGCGACAAATGGAGGTAGCTGAGAAAAACGGTGACGCCCGTCAAAATCGCCAGACCGCCGAACACCGCGGCGTAAAGGGGAACCGGGGATTTTTGGTTGTCCATCGTCAGACCAGGTAGAACATCGGAAAAAGGATCACCCACACCAAATCCACAAAATGCCAGTAAAGGCCCGCGTATTCCACGCGCTCGTGGTGTTGGGCGTTGTAGCGGCCGCGAAGGCCGTTGCGGAGGATGTAGCCGTTGAACACCAGGCCGCCGATGATGTGGAGAGCGTGGAGTCCGGTCAGCGTGAAATAGAAGGAACCGAAGAGACCGGAGGAGATCGTGAGGCCTTCGGAAATCTTGTGGTGGTATTCAAACATTTTAACGCACAGGAACAGGACCCCCAGACCCAGGGTGGATATCATGTTCCGGGCGAAGGACCGCCGGTCGTCCCGTTGAATGGCGGCCAGGGCCAGCACCATGGTGAAGCTGGAAAGGATGAGGAGGAAGGTGTTCATCGTGGCCAGGGGCCGTCCCAGGATTTCTTCGGACGGCACGCCGAAGTCGGGGCTGCCCATGCGAAGAACAATGTAGGCGCTGATGAAGGCGCCGAAGAGCATGATTTCCGAGGACAAAAACACCCACATCCCCAGCTTGCCCGAGGGGATGGGCGTCGACGGCGGAAAGGCGGGCGCGGCGGATTCGGACATCAGTTTTTCTCCCATTGGGGCCAGAAATCCTTGGGGCGACCCGGAACGCTGTATTCGTAGGGCGCCCGATGGGCGGCCGGGACGGAGGTGAAATTGCCGTGGGGCGGCGGCGACGGGCAGGCCCATTCCAGGGTCGTCGCGTCCCAGGGGTTTTCCCGGGCGACGGCGCCCTTCGTCATGGATTTAAAGAAGTTGTAGAGGAAGGGGAATTGAAACAACAACAGCAGGATCGCCGACGCCAGTTGGTAGGGGCTCAAGAACTGGGTGGTCAGGTTGTGGGATTGAACCGTCGGATCGTAAAGCCGTCGCTGCATGCCCGCCAAGCCCTGGATGAACATCGGCATAAAGATGCCGTTCATGCCGACCAGGGTTCCCCAAAAATGGATTTTGCCCAAGCGATCGTCCATGAAACGGCCGAACATCTTCGGGAACCAATGATAAACCCCGGCCATCAGGGCGATGATCGTTCCGGTGACCACCACGTAGTGAAAATGGCCGATCACGTAATAGGTGTCGTGCAAATAAATGTCGGTCGGCAGAAAACCCAGGGGCAGGCCCGTGAGGCCCCCGATGCCGAACATCGGAAGGAAAGCCAGGGCGAAGAGCATGGGCACCGTGAAACGGATCTTCCCGCCCCAGAGGCTAAAGAGCAGGCAGCTCAGGATGGCCACCGAGGGAATGGAAATCACCATGGTGGTGGTCATGAAGAACATGCTCAGGGACGTTTTCATGCCGCTCACGAACATGTGGTGGGCCCAGACGAGAAAAGAGAACACGCCGACGAAAACCATGGAACCGACCATCGTCGTATAGCCGAAAAGCGGTTTGCGGGTGTTGGCGGCGATGATTTCGGAGACGATGCCCATGGCCGGAAGCACCAGGACGTACACCTCGGGGTGGGCCAGAAACCAAAAGAGGTGCTGCCACAGGAGCGGACTGCCGCCGCCCGCCCGCTCCAGCATTTTGCCGCCGACCACCAGACCCATGGGAATGTAGAAACTCGTGCCCGCCACCCGGTCCAGGAGTTGGAGAATGGCCCCCGATTGAAGCACCGGGAACGCGAACAAAAGAAGGACGGCCGTAATGAGCTGGGCCCAGACGAACAGCGGCAGGCGCCTCCAGGTGAGGCCCGGCGCCCGCAGGTTGACCGTGGTGACGATAAAATTGATGGACCCCAACAGGGAGGACGTGATCAGAAAGGTCATGCCGAGCAGCCACACGGTCTGCCCCGGGTTGACGACCGAAAGCGGCGGGTAGGAGGTCCAGCCCGACTGGGCGGGACCGCCCGGAAGGACGAAGCTCAGGAGCATCACGACGCCGCCCAAGGCGTAGACCCAATAACTGCTCATGTTGAGCCGGGGAAAGGCCATGTCGGGGGCCCCGATCTGGAGGGGCAGGAAGTAGTTGCCAAAGAATCCGACGCCCAGGGGGACCACCCCCAGAAAGATCATGATGGTCCCGTGCATGGCGCCCAATTGGTTGTAGAGGGCGGGCAACATGACGCCGCCCGGGGCGATGGCGTCGGGCAGGAGGCCGCCGATCAAAGGAAGGGGGCGGCCCGGAAACGCCAATTGCCAGCGCATCAGAAGGATGAAGGCGAAGCCCAGGAGAAGGAACGCCATGGACGTGAAAAGGTATTGCAACCCGATCACCTTGTGATCCAGGCTGAAAACGTACGTCCGCCAAAAGCTTTTTTGCCGATGTTCGTCGTTCATAGGGGGCTTACTCCGACCAGTCGCCGGCGGCGACCACTTTGGGTTTCGCGGTGGCTTTGGCCTGGGAAACGCCGGCCCACCACTGGGCGTAATCTTCCGGGGTCTGCACCACGATCTCGCCCCGCATCACGTAATGGCCCGCGCCGCAAAGTTGGGCGCAGCCGATTTCAAAGCGGCCGACCCGGTTGGGTTCGAACCACAAGGGAATTTTCATGCCGGGCACGACGTCCTGCTTCACCCGGAATTCCGGAACGAAAAAGCTGTGGATCACGTCTTTGGACGTCATCTGGAGGATCGTCGGCTTGCCCAGGGGCACGTGGAGCTCGTTGTAAAGCACCAAGTCGTCGTCGGCCGCCGGGTCCGTGTCGTCCAGGCCCAGGGGGTTGGACACCGTCACCCGCGCGGGGTCCCGTCGGCCCAATTTTCCGTCGGGCCCGGGGTAATGAAACCCCCAGGAAAACTGCTCGGCGGACAAGCCCACCACGTTGGAGGCGGCTTCCGCGGGAAAATCCTGTTTAATGTGGGACCAAATCGGAAGACCGAAGACGAAGATCAGCCACAATTCGAACACGAGGACCAAGGCGTCGGGGACGAAGGAGGACGCGTGGCCCTTCCACCCCTGGTAGGACGCCCGGGCCACCTTCTTTTGCTGAAACCGCCAAAGACAATAGACGAAAAAGGCCAGCCAAAGGAGGAAGATCGCGATCATGCCCACGTGAAGAACGGTGAGCGAGGTGTCGACCCGCCCCGCGTAGGTCGAGGCCGCCACCGGCAAACCCACCCGGTAATTGCGAAGCAGTTCGTCCATGGACGGGGAGGGCCGGAGCGCTACTCGCTCCAGTCGTCCTTTGCGGCGGTCGCGGGCCGAAGGGAGAAAACGTATTCCACCAAATCGTTGATCTCGTCGTCGGTCAAATACTGGCCCCAGGGCGGCATCCGGATCATCGGAGGCGGCAGGGAAGCGTCGGCGGGCAGCGACACCCGGCCCTTGTGGAGCAAGGCGCGCAATTCATCCTTGGAATACCCGTCGGCCGCGTAGGTGAGGGTCAAAATCTTCCCCCCCACGACGTTGTTGTTGGGGTACCCGCCCTGGCCGCGTTCGCCGTGACAGCCCACGCACCCGACGCGCGTGAAGAGCATCTCCCCCCGCTTGAGCGGTTCGGCCTTGACGGCCGGGGCGTCCCAGGGGGGCTTGGCCCGGTAAATTTCCCCTTTGAGCGACGTCAGGTAGGCCACCAGATCTTCCCGAACATTTTCCTTCAGTTTAAAGTTCGGCATGGCCGTCCCCGGCTTCCAAGCGGCGGGGTTGGTGAGCCAGAGGCGGATCCATTCGGGCGTTTTCCGGAAACCCACGGTGGTCAGATCGGGCCCGGCTTGCCCGCCGCCTTTGTCCCCGACACGGTGGCAGGTGATGCATCCCAGACCGACGAAATAAGACCGTCCGCGGGCCACGGGGTCTTTGGAACCCGCGCAACCCGCCAAAATCACCAAAAACAGGAGTCCGCTGAATCGTGACATTTGAAGGGGGGATTCTATAATCTCCCAACCCCCCCGGCAAGAGGCCTTGAAAAAATCGGATTCATCTGCTATGTTGGTTTTACGATGACCTCAAGAGAATCCTTCGCCGCTGGCCTTCGCCGGACCCGTCGCCTCGCCGCGGCCGCGCCGGGCGTGGCCGTGTTGCTGGCGCTTGTGACCCTCGTCGCCGTTCCGGCCCGCGCCGAATTGGACGACAACGTCGATTACATGAACGATTGGGCCGAGCGGGACCGGGGCTCGGGGTGGAATTTTTCCCCCGCGCTCAACGGCGGATCCACTTCGTTGCTCCACGGGTATAAAGGGTATAAGAACCTGGGCAACGTCGGTTTGGACCTCTACATGCGCCCTCCGGAACCCCAATTTCCCCGCTGGTACAACCACATGATCTTCCGGCTCTCCGCCGACTACTTCCCCCTCCAAGTCCCTTCGCAAGTGGTGGGAATCACCGAAGACCTCTATTCATTGAACGGCACCGCCCTTTGGCGGTTTTCCAACTTTGGCCAATCCGAACACAACCAATGGATTCCCTATTTGGGCGCGGGGGTGGGCGTTTACCTCGACTCCGTGACGGTGGACACGCTGGCCACCGGCAAGGTGAAGACCACCGAACAATATCTGGGAGTGACCGGGTCGGCCGGCGTGATGCTGCCGGCCATCGGACCCATCCGCTTGGTTCCCGAAATTCGCTATCACACCTTTCGCCAAGCCGGCAACTATTGGGCTTCGCACCTGACCTACCAGGTCGGGGCGGCCATTTGGTTCCCGGCGAAAGTGATCGAACAATGACCCGGTCCCTTTCCCGCCTCTCGGCGTTGGCCCTGGCGATCCTGGCCGTCGGCGCCTGCAAGAGGAAAGACAACAACCCCCTGGTCGGAACCCCCGGCGGCGGCGTCACCGGCGTCAATTTGGCCGTGCGCGGCGTGGACAACACCCAATTTCCGGACATCAAGGTCCTCCTTCAACCCAGGACCAGCGGCGGCGCCGCGATCACGGACTTGACGGTCGGTAATTTCCAGATCCTCCAGGGCGGCAAAGCGGGGCCGATCCCCGCGGCCTATGGCTCCGCCTCCGGCTATCCCTTTTCCGTCATGCTGGTCATGGACCACAGCGGCAGCATGGCCATTGACGACGGCACCGGGTCCACCCGGTTGGCTCTGGCCCAACAGGCCGCGGCGGCCTTTTTGAACGCTCTGGGCGCCGACGACCAAGCGGCCTACGTTGAATTTGATGATTCGGTTAACTTTGTCCAAGGCTTTACCAGCGACAAGAGCGTCGTCATCGCCGCCGTCAACGCCAGCACGCCGGCCGGCGCCACCGCCTGCTACGATGGCATCGTCAAGGGCGCCGAGGAATTGAGCAAAGGCACCGGTCTCCGGCTCTTGGTCTTTCTGACGGACGGCGACGACAACTCCAGCACCAACAGCCCCGCCATGGCGCAGGAAAAATTGGCCACGGCGGGAGTGATCGCCTGCGGCATTGTGGTCGGCGGCGACATCGCGGACACGACCGTTTTGGACGGCATCGCCACCAGCACCGGCGGCCAACTGTTGAGCGGAACCACGGCGTTGGAGCTCCAAACAGCTTTCAACACCATTTTGACGTCGGGGTTGTTCGACGACATCTACGCCCTCAGTTTTCGGAGCAAAAACAGCCAAGGGAGCGCCACCTACAGCATTTATATCAACTACGGCTCTTTCACGGATCGGGCCGACTTGGTGGATTTCCTCTAAACGCCTTTCCCCCTTTAAACTAAAAACCCGTCCCACGAACAGCGTGGGGCGGGTTTTTTTATTGAAAGCCGAAAGACGCGGTCAGCCGTATTTGTATTGGACCCCGAACCCGCCCCGGGGCCAATGGCAGTCGATGTTGTCGAAGGGGCAGAGCATGCGGCAGGCGCCGCATTCGATGCAGTTTTCAAAGGAGACGATGATCTTCTTCTGGTCGCCTTCCCACCGGTAGACCTGGGCGGGGCAGACCGTCGTGCAGGGCTTGCTGTCGCACTTTTGGGCGCAGGGGTCGGCGGCTTTGATCGAAATGTGGGGGTGGTGGTCGGCCTTGTATGTCAGGGTTCCGAGCTTTTCGTCGACGTTGATCTTGGGAAGGTCGGTCATTTTAGTTCTCGTGGGTCAGTTTGCGGAATTTGAGGCCCGCTTTGAGGCCCATTTTCAAAAGGTTGTACGCGTTGCCCCAGTTCATTTCGGAAGCGATGAGGCTTTTCACGCCCTTGTTGCGGAGCGCCCGCTTGATGATGGCGGCTTGCACGTCCCGCCGGGGCCGTCCGTCGACGGCGAAATAATCCATCGCCGACTGGGCCAGGAGGGTCGGCGCTTCCGCCACAAAATCCAGGTGTTTTTCGATTTCGGTCTCGAGGTTACGATGATCGTATAGATCCGGGATCACGAAGGAGTCCCGCAGTTTCTTCTGATAATTCGAAAGGGTTTTGGAGGAAAAATCGCCCGCGGCTTTGGCCTCGATGACCGTTTCCCCCGCCATGCGTCCGGCGGCCATGGCCAGATTGGACCCTTCCCGGTGGGAAGGATTGACCATCTGGGCCGCGTCGCCGGCGATGAGAAAACCGTCGGCGTAGAGGGGCGGCATCGAGTTGTACCCCCCTTCTGGGATCAAGTGGGCCGAGTATTCCAGGGGTTTGGCGTCCCGCAGCACCCGGCGGACCAGGGGGTGGTTTTTGGCGGCTTCGAGCAAATCGGGCGGACGGATGCCGGTTTTCTGGAGGTGGGAGAGCTTGGCGCCGACGCCGAAGGAGATGCTCTCCTTGTTGGTGTAGAGAAAAGCGTAGCCGAGCATGCCCTGGGTAATGTCCCCAAACATCTCGATGGTCGTGCCTTCGCCCCGTTCCAAGTTGAACCGGTCTTCCAGCTTTTCCCGGGGGAGGGCCAACACTTCCTTGACCCCCAAGGCCACTTCGTCGGCCTTCCATTCGTCCATCAAGCCGAGCTGCTGGGCCAACAAGGAGTTGACGCCGTCGGCCGCCACCACCACGTCGGCGTAAAGCTCGTCGCCCTCGCTGGTTTTAACGCCGACGACCTTGCCGTCTTTTCTAAGGCCCTCGCGCACGGTCACGCCGGTGAACAACTGGGCTCCGGCTTCTTCGGCCTTCTTCGAGAACCAGCGGTCGAAGTTGCATCGGATGATCGTGTAACAGTTGTGGGGTTCCTGAAGCCATCGGTCGGATTTGAATCCGACCTGAAGGCCGGAATCGGGGGAGAGGACCCAAATGCGCTGTTCGGTGATGGGGCGTTCCATGGGGTTTTGGGGATCTTTCCAAAACCCGGGGACGATGTCCTCGAGCATTTTGGCGTAGAGGACCGCGCCCTGAACGTTCTTGGCGCCCGGGTATTCGCCGCGCTCCAACAAAACAACGCTGAGGCCCGCCCGGGCCATGGTGAGGGCCGCCGCGGTCCCCGCGGGACCCGCGCCCACCACAATCGCGTCAAATTTTTCGTCGGCCATCGAATCTCTCCGTCAACCCACGGGGGGCACGAGCCGGCCCACCGCCGCGTCCAGCGCCAGGGGCGTGAACGGCTTTTCCAGAAACGACTGCACCTGGGGGAACTTCGCGAACATGTCTTTGGCGAACCCCAGGGCCGAAAGGACCATCACCGGCAGGGCGTTCAGGCGGCCGTCGTCGGCCAGCAGAAGAAGCAGCGAATGACCGTCCAACCCGGGGAGCATGATGTCCAACAAAAGCAGGTCCACTTTTTCCCGTTTCAACACGGCCAAGGCCTCGGTGCCCGAGGGCGCTTCCAACACGGTGTGGCCGCTTCGCTCCAAAACGATCTTGGCGATCTCGCGGGTTCCCGCGTCGTCCTCCGCCAAAAGGATCGTGGCCACGGTCGTCGAGGGCTTATTGGCCCTCGTAGAGCTCCTTGTATCGGGCGGGGAACTTGGCTTTGAAATCGGCCAGCAATTTTTCCCGGTGGGTTTTCCAAGCGGCGGCGTTCTTGCCGGATTTCCGCTTTTCGCTGTCGTACACCAGGAAGCGATAAACGGCCTTGCCTTCCACGTCCGAAATATCGCAACCGGGCTTCGACATCATGCGCTTCACGTAGCGTTGCCAGATATCCGTTTCCACCTGCCAAACGTTCTTGTTCGAGAAGAGAATCTTTTGGCCGGACTGCAATTTGGCCAGATTCGCGGCCTTTTCCTCTTTTTTACCGGGAACTTCAAAGAACTGGGAGTTCAACGGTCGGGAGGCCGTGTGGCACTTTTGGCATTTCACCAAAAGCACGTTGTTGTAGGCGTCCTGAAGTTCCTTGGGGTAGGCGGCAACATCGACGGCGGCCGGGCCGAAATCGTTGGCGTAGGGGTTGGCCAGAGCTTTTTGTTTTTCCGCCTCGGCGGCGGGATCGGCCGCGCGGACCCAACCGGCGAAAAGGGTCAAAAGGACAACAAGGGCTGAGCGTTTCATGGGGTTCCTACCTTTCGTGATGGGCGGTCGAAGCCGTCCGTAAATCCATTCTACCACTCTTCCGTCTTCTCCGCGATGCTGAACAAATACGTCATCAAATCGTCGAGTTCCTGGCCCTTGATTTTCTCTTTCCAGGAGGGCATGTAAAGCGGCGGCGTCGGCCCCTGGGGATCCGCTTTGCCGACGATGGGAACGCCTTTTTCCAATTTCTGCCGCAATTCCTCGCGTTTGTAGGTCCCCATCACTTTTTTCAAATTGGGTTCGGTGCCGCCTTGATAGTTAAAGTTGCGAATTCCTCCCGATCCGTCCGGGGCGTGGCAGGCGGCGCAGCCGAATTTCACGTAGACGGCCCGGCCGCGCTCCACCGCGGTGCGAAGGACCGGTTCGGGTCGGGGCGCCGCGGGCACCACGACGTTCGAGGGAATCTTGTCCTTGGCGAAGGAAAGAACATACGTCGTGACGGCGCGGGCGTCCGCATCGGACAACTGGAAGAACGGCATGCCGGAGGGGGCAATCGGCTCCTCGTTGAATTCCGCCTTGGGGTCCCCGGGCACCAGCGTCCAGGGGTCCGTCGCCACGTGGAGGCGAATCCATTCGGCCAAGGTGCGCTCCTCTTCGGGGAGATCCGTGTGGCTCCAATCGATCCGGGAAAGGGGCTTGTCGGACGTTTCCTCGGCCAAGTCGACGGAGATGGGGCCGCCCTGTCCGTGAATCTGATGGCAACCGATGCACCCGTGTTCTTTAAAGAGGGATTCGCCCCGACGCCAGGCGGCGGTGAAGGGCATGGCTTTTTCGTCGTGCAGATTCGAGTGGCATTTGGCGCAGGACGCCTGAAGATACGCCCCTCGGTGAAGGGGCTTTTCCCAGTGAGGCACCGGCCCGTGGGCGGCTTTCACCGTCGTGGCCAGGCCTTGCCCTTCGTGGCAAACCGTGCATCCGAACTTTTCCACGGGGTGGGTCTTATGAACGTCGTTGGCCCGGGCTGAAAAAGGTTGTTCGGTGAAATCGGTTTCCCCGGTGGGGCTCAACACCGGGTCAAAACCCAGGTGGCAGGTGGTGCAACGATCGTAGCGGTCCATGCCCGGAACGATTAACTGGCGGAGGCGGACCGGCTGGGCCCGTACCAGGGCAAGTTTCTTGGTCAGCCGCTCTTTTTCTTCGGGCGCGTTGGCCCCGTCCAGCGCTTCCGTCAGACGTTTGATTTCCTTTGCGTAGAACGTTTTCTGGTAACCCTTCCATTCCCGATCGGCGTCTTTGACGGCCGCGGCCAGGAAAAGGATTAAAAGCAAAACATTCCCTCCCACGAACAAATTCCGAAGGGTGAAATAACGCGTGAGCAGGGTTTCTTTCAGGCTCATATGTTCAGATTGAGGCTCGGGAGGCTTAAAATGTATTTAATGTTGAAACCGAGCCGGGCGCCCATCTTGAGGACGACCCCCAGCATCGACAACAGCAGGACCATGGTCACGACGTATTGGAGGAGGCTGACCGGGGATTTTCGAAGGTATCGCTGGGGCAACAAAAAGCCCATCACGATCACAATGGAAAGGAAGAAGGCGATGTAGAAGATTTCCGTCACGCCGAAATGCGGCATGTTTTTGCCGATAAAATCGTATTTCGAGAGGAAGGTGTGGGTCGTTTTGGCCAAGACGCCGATGGCGATCGAGACGATCACGGCAATCCCCACGGATTTCTTGAAGGGCAGATCTTTGTTCACCAACTTAGGCAAAACCACCCCCGCGCCGAAATAGGTCGTGAACAACCCGCCGGCCGCGGCCAAGGCCGCGCCCACGCCCGCCCAACCGGAAATTTGAAGTCCCGCGGTTTTTTGGCTGGTGAAAAATTGGCCCATTTTATCGTCGAGGTTGACCAAGATGAGGCTCCAGGTCGGCGGCGGCAGGGGTTTGTGGGAGGCCCAGCTTTCCCAGGGCCAATACCAGGCCCAGTTGGGGCCTCGCATAAAGGTGCCGATGGCGATCAACACAAACCACAAGCCGACCCCGAAAAGGAAGACGGTGTTGGCGAAGGGGCGCTCCTTAATGGAGTAATAGCCCACGCCGGTCTTGGGGTCCGGATCCAAATACGGGATGGCGATCAGGCCCAGGGCGATGACGCCCGGCAACTTAACGCCGGCGAGCCAGGGGTCAAAATAAACCAGAAGCTCCTGCAGGCCCAGGAAATACCAGGGGGCTTTGGAGGGGTTGGGCGTGACCGTGGGGTTCGCCAATTCTTCCAGGGGCGCGTTTTGCAGAACGGACCAGCCCACGAGGAAAATGAGCATCAAAATGGCGCCGAGGTATTCCCGAACCACGAGATTGGGCCAGACTTCCATCTTTTTCTCGGGCGGATCGCCGGCCAAAGGAGCGGCGGAGAACCCGTCCTTGCGGATGCGCCAGAAGTGGACGATCATGAGAATCCCGGCCACCACGGGGACCGCCACGCAGTGCATGACGTAAAAACGGAGAAGGGTGTTGGCCCCGACGGAGGTGCCCCCCAGGAGGGCGAAGCGCGCGTCGTTGGCGGAATTGACGCCCAAGAGCGACGAGAAGGGCCCTTCGGCCCCGAGGAACGGCGTGGCGCTGGCCATGTTGGTGCCGACGGTCACGGCCCAGATGGCCAACTGGTCCCAGGGAAGAAGATAACCGGTGAAGGAAAGGAAAAGGGTCAGCACCAACAGCACGACGCCCACGCCCCAATTAAACTCCCGGGGGGTCTTATAGGCGCCGGTCAAAAACACACGGACCATGTGGAGGATGACCAAGAGAACCATGGTGTGGGCGCTCCACCGGTGAAGGTTGCGCAGGAAAAGCCCCATGGACACCGCGAACTCCAAGTCTTTCATGTCGCGGTAGGCCAGTTCCACCGCCGGACGGTAGTAGAACATCAACAAAATGCCCGTGATGGTCAAAATCATGAACAGCCCGAAGGACAGGCCGCCGAGGCCCCAGGTGTAGGTGAAACGAACGGCGCGTTGGCGGATGCGGGCGGGGTGAAGGTGGAGCCAAACGTTCCCCAGGATGTGCTGGGCGCGGTCCCGGGAGGTGTCTTTCCAGGTGCCGCCCCGGAACATGGAGCGCCAAATTTGGGTGTTGATCAACTTTTCTTTAAGCTCGTTGACGGAAGGCATGGATCAGACGGCGACCGGGATAAAGAAAGCCCCGCGGTCGCGGAACCCCGGCCGGTTTTCCATTTGGGATTTGTCGACGACCAAGTCCCCGTCGGGGGTGACGTCGACGGAGCAGCGCCAGAGCGGTTTGGGCGCCGGTCCGGCAATGACGTCGCCGGCGACGTTGAAATTGGAGCCGTGGCAGGGGCACCGAAAGCGGCTTTCGGCTTGAAACCAGTTGGGCGTGCACCCGAGGTGGGTGCAACGGGACCAAAGAGCGTAGACCCCCTTGTCGTCGCGGATGACCCAGACGCGGTTCTCTTTGTTGACGGTGACGCCCTGGGGCAGGTCTTTCAGCTTTCCCATTTTAAAGCGCTGGGACGGTTCGTAGAGAACGTTGGGAAGCATGTAGCGGGCGGTGGCGGCGGCGCTTCCGGCCAAAAAAGCTCCAAAGGCGCCCCAGGCGCCGGCGATCAAGCCGCGACGGGTGACTTCCGGGTTAAAAAAATTTCCTTCGGGCGCCGGGGTGGAACCCGACGGGGATGAGGGAACGTCGGACATGGACGAGAACTCGTTTGACGAAATTGGCGTTGCGGCCTGAGTTTACAAGTTCACTTGGGCGGTGTCAAACCGACCGGCGACGCGCTCTTCGCTAGCGCGCGGCCAGAGCCCCGCTCACCGTTTCTTTCAACTGATGAAAGGTGAACGGCTTGGGCAGATAGGCCTTGATTTCGTTCCCAATAAATCGTTCGAATCGTTTTTCCGCGCAGACGGTGCACAACACAATGGGCAGGGTCGGCCACCGACTTTTTATTTTTTGGGCCGTCTCCAACCCGTCCATGCCCGGCATGCGAAGGTCCAACAGGACCAGGTCCGCCGGTGATTTTTCCAAGAGGGCGAGGGCTTCCTCGCCGGAACTGACGGTTTGAACCCCGAACCCCTGATCGGCCAATTCCAACCGGAGAACGTCCCGAATGCCCGGATCGTCCTCCACCACAAGCACCGTTTGATTCAACGCACACCCCCTATTTGGATTCGAGCTCCGAGTTCCAATAAGCGTTGTCCACGAAGCGTTGCCAGGACTGACGCACTTTAAAATGGGACCGGAAAACCAGGGAGGCCGGGCCTTTCCATTTGGGCCGGGTGGGGCGGATCAAGAGCCTCATCCCCGCCTCTTCGGGCAGGCGGCTTCCTTTTTTCAAATTGCAGGGGATGCAGGAGGTCACGATGTTTTCCCAGGTGGTCGCGCCCTCGCGGCAGCGGGGAACCACGTGGTCCAAATTCAGGTTTTCCGTTGAAAACTTCACGCCGCAATAACAGCACCGGTAGCCGTAATGTTCGTAAATGTTTCGACGGGTGAATTTGACCTGACTCAACGGGAGGCGATCAAACACGCGCAGAGCGATCACTTCGGGAATGGCGAGCTTAAAGGACGGCGTTCGAATGAACCCCGCCGGGTTTCCCCCCCGCTCGATGGAGAGCTCCCGCCAACTGTCGAAGGAGTAAGTGCGGTATTCCTGGTCTACAACGTGGGCGTGGTCGAGGTAAAGGAGGGTCAGCGCTCGCTTGAGCGAGGTGATTTGAATGGCGTAAAACTGCCGATTAAGGACCAAGACATCGCCGGACATAGTCGGGCCCCCGTTTTATTGATTGCGACAAAACCGCCAGAAGCCGGGGGAAGGCTGGGGACGGCTAACAGAAAGAAGAGTTTAGCAAAAAACAAACACGCAATGGACGTTTTTAAAGGAGGTATCGGGAGGGGCGATGGGGAAAGGCTTTAAACTAACTTTCGAGCGTGTCGTGGGTCACCAATTCCACCTGAACGCCCAACCCTTTTAACCAGGCCACGGCGGCGTCCAGCGTGGGGCCGTCGCCTTCCAGTTCCAAAACGCTTTCACCGACCGTTTCGGTAATCTTGGCCCGGCGCACGTTGAAGACGATGTCGAACTTCTTGCTCAACTCCCAGGTGATCGGCTTTTGAACCAACGTGGGAGAAAAAATAAGATGCACGCGTTTTTTCACGAACTCGGACTCCGATCTTGATGTCGCGACCAAAACGACCTGGCCGGATCGCTTCGCCCGCGGGCGAATCGCGGTACTCGGTCAGGCGGCCGCCCCCGTCGAACGGTGGGCGTTGAATTCAGCCGACGACTTCCGCCCGAACGGTCGGGCGGTCCAACAAAAAACCTCAAATCCCTCCGGCAAAAAGCCGGTTATTTTCCGCCGGCGATGGCGGTGGGGGTTTCGGTCCCTCGGGGACCGCCCACCGTCTTTTGCCTCCGGCAAAAAGCCGGTTATTTTCCGCCGGCGATGGCGGTGGGGTTTCGGTCCTCGGGGACCGCCCACCGTCTTTTGCCTCCGGCGAAAAGCCGGTTATTTTCCGCCGGCGATGGCCGGGATGATGCTCACTTCGGCGCCCGGGGCCACGGCCGTTTTGGCCCCGTCTTTAAAACGAATGTCTTCGCCGTTCACGAACACGTTGATGAACCGGCGGATCTGGCCCGTCTCGTCGCACAGGCGTTCCTTGAGGCCGGGGAACCCTTTTTCCAAACCGGCGATGATCTGCTCGATCGTCGCGCCCTCCACCTCCACGACGGCCTGGTCTTTCGTCAAGCGCCTCAACGGGGCGGGAATGCGCACTTTTACGGCCATAACAAAGTCTCCTTTAGTGTACGTCACGCCCCGACGGATTCAAGGGGGGGCGCCCCCGGAACCGACCGCGACCCCTTGACACGCTGGTGCAGGGAGCGGAAGGCCTCCAACGTGGGAGGGATATCGTGCAAGACCGCGGTGCGCCCGGCGACGGCTTCGATGGTTTTGTAGCCGCTGCCGGTGATGAAGGCCACCACCGTCTCGTCGGCGGCGATTCTAGCACTCGCCGCCAGCTTTTTCAACACGCCGATGGTCACGCCCCCGGCGGTCTCGGTGAAGAGGCCCTCGGTGCGGGCCAAGAGCTTGATGCCGTCGACGATTTCCTCGTCCGACACGTCCTCGGCGTGGCCCCCGGTCGCCTTGATGATTTTGGCGGCGTAGGGCCCGTCCGCCGGGTTTCCGATGGCCAGGGACTTGGCGATGGTGTTGGGCCGGACGGGCCGGACGATGTCGGTCCCCTCCCGGACGGCGGTCACCACGGGGGCGCAACCGGCCGCCTGGGCGCCCGACATGCGGGTTTTGTGTTTGGAAATCAATCCCAGGTCCTGGAACTCCTGGAGCCCTTTATGAATTTTGGTCAGGAGCGACCCGCTGGCCATGGGGACCACGCAATGGTCCGGTGCCCGCCAACCCAGCTGCTCGGCGACTTCGAACCCCAGGGTTTTGGAGCCCTCGGCGTAATAGGGCCGCACGTTGACGTTCACGAAGGCCCACTTGTAAGCGTCGGCCACTTCGGCGCAAAGACGGTTCACTTCGTCGTAGTTGCCGCGAACGCCCACGAGCACGGGGTCGTAAATTCCGGCGCCGATGATTTTGCCCTGCTCCAAATCCGCGGGGATGAAGACAAAGGTTTTGAGCCCCGCGGAGGCGCCGTAGGCGGCGACCGCCCCGGCCAGGTTCCCCGTGGAGGCGCAGGCCACGGTGTCAAAGCCCAACTCCTTGGCCCGCGTCAAGGCGACGCTCACGACCCGGTCTTTAAAGGAATAGGTGGGGTTCACCGAGTCGTTCTTAATGTAGAGGTTCTTGAGGCCCAATTCCCGGCCCAGGTGTTTGGCGTGGAAAAGCGGCGTAAACCCTTCGTGGATCGTGACCAAATTTTTCGATTCCACGGGAAGGAGATCCCAATAGCGCCACAGGGTTCGGGGCCCGGATTCAATTTTGGCCCGGGTCAGGCCCGTTCGAATCGCGTCGTAATTGTAGTCGACTTCCAGGGGGCCGAAGCAAAATTCGCAGACGTGGGTGGCCAGGGCGGGGTAAATCTGCCCGCATTCCTTGCACTTCAAACCTTTGATTTTCGACGACATGCCGCTGTTCTCCTTGGCCGGACGTTCGGCGCAAAAAAATCCCCGAGGAGAGATCTCCACGGGGAACCCGTTTCTTCGTCTCCTCTTATCGCTCCCCTCGCGCGGGGTCGGCGTTGGCACCTGTCCCGAATCCGATAACGATTCGGCGGTTGCCGTGGGATCATCGGGCGTTGTCCCTCCCCCACTCTGGATAAGAGTACGTCGGTAATTCTAGAAAAGTCGCCTCATTCCGTCAAGATTCGCCCTCAGTCGCCCTCAGGCCGCGGGGCGAATCTTAATGGGTTTTTCACACAGGGACCAGTAAGCGCAGGTGTTCTTGCAGATGTTTTTGAGAGCGAAAGTGATTCCCGCCTCGCACACCTGGTGGTCGTAGGCCCAGCGGCCGATGACGGCCACGGCTTCGGCCGGCGCCGAAAGAAAACGAAGCCCGACGCGGGTGCCCCCGGCCTCCTTTTCGGCCCAAACCACCCGACCGCAGAGGCGAACGCCCCGCAAGGGCCCTTCGGCGTAAAACGTGACCCAGAGCTTTTTGCCCTTGCGAAGGGGGCCGTGAACGTAGGCGTTCAACCCTTCGGTGGAGAGGTTTTCCACAACGCCGTCCCGGGCGCCCTTGAGCCGCCCCAGAAGCCCCACCGGGGCGAAAGACACCAAACCGCCGAATTTCGCCGGAACGGGGATCCGGTGACCACTGCGACGATCCAATTCCATGAAACGCCTCCCACGGAATCGCGGCCCGCCGACGGTCGGCGGCGCCCGAAATTCCTTTCATCGTTGTGTCGATTGTGTCGAGCGGGGTGTGGGATGAGGGATGGGGGATGAATGAGGCCGGTCGCGCCGGCCCCTAAGCTTAGAGCCGAAACCGGGGAAATGCCAGTCCCGAACGGGACGGCTAATTGACGGAGAGTTTTTCCTTCAGAAGACGCTGAACGGTCTGGGGGTTGGCGCGGCCGGAGGACTTCTTCATCACCTGCCCCACCAGGGACCCCACGGCGCTGGGCTTCCCCCCCTTGATGTCTTCCACGATCTTGGCGTTGGCGGCGATGACTTCGTCCACCCAGGCCGAGATGGAGGATTCGTCGTCCACCTGGACCAGCCCTTTGGCTTTCACAATCGCGGCCGGATCGCCGCCTTCGGTGAACAGGGTGTCAAAAACGGTTTTGGCGGCTTTACTGTTCAACACCCCTTTTTGAACCATTCCAACGAGCGCGGCCAATTGGTCCGGCGAAATGGGCGACTCTTCCAAGGATTTCTTGAGCCCGTTGAGGCGGCCGAGAAGTTCGGTGGTAAGCCAGTTGGAAAGGGGTTTGGCCGCGGCCCCCCGTTCGGCGGCCGGGAAACCGCCCAGAGCCCGGTCGAAATAGTCCGACAACACCCGTTCGGCGGTCAAAACGCCGGCATCGTAAGGCGAAAGACCCAATTCTTTTTCGTAACGGCCGCGCCGGGCCTCGGGCAGTTCCGGCAGCTGGGACTGCAAATTCGTGATAAATTCCGTCGAAAGGTCCAGGGGCACCAGGTCCGGGTCCGGGAAATAACGGTAATCGTGGGCCTCTTCCTTGGACCGCATCGACTGCGTCGTCCCGGTGTCCTGGCTCCAAAGCCGAGTTTCCTGCACGACCCGTCCCCCGGATTCCAACAGGGCCGTCTGGCGAAGCACTTCGTGGGCGATGGCGTCCCGGACGCTTTTCATGGAATTCATGTTTTTGACTTCGGCCTTGGTGCCCAGGGCCTCGGTTCCCACCGGGCGAAGGGACACGTTGGCGTCGCAGCGCATGGAGCCTTTCTCCATGTCGCAGTCGGAGACGCCCACGTAACGGAGGATGTTCCGCAGAGTGTCCAAGTAGGCGCTGGCCTCCTCGGGACTTCGAAGATCGGGCTCCGAGACGATTTCCATGAGCGGCACGCCCGTGCGGTTCAAATCCACGAGGGAATAATCCAAGGCCCGGTTGCCGATGGCGTGCAGGAGCTTCCCGGCGTCTTCTTCCAAATGGATGCGGTGAATGCGGATGCGCCGGGCTTCCGCCGGGGGAAGGGCGATGTCCAGGTGGCCGTTGATCGCCAGGGGGAGCTCGTACTGGGAAATCTGGTAGTTCTTGGGGAGGTCCGGATAGAAATACTGCTTTCGAGCGAAGATGGAATGGCGGTTGATGCCGCAATGAAGCGCCAGGGCGGCCCGCACCAGGCCTTCCACGACTTTCTTGTTGAGCACGGGCAGAACGCCGGGGTAGCCCGCGCACACCGGGCAAATCTGGGTGTTGGGCTCCGCCCCGAAGGTCGTCGGGCAGGAACAAAAAATCTTGCTTTCGGTTTTGAGCTGGACGTGGACCTCCAGCCCGATCACCGTCTCGTACGCGGTCACGGCAACGCCTCCCCGGCTTTTTTCTTCAACAACGACAAAATCATCTTGTCCGATTTATACACCACGAGGCTCGCCGCCTCGGGGAGCGGATACCACCGGCAGTCCAGCACTTCCTCCGGGTCGGGCCGGCCCGGCCGGTCTTCGGGCGTCATGTAGAACCAGTGAACGGTTTTGTTGACCGGGCGCAGGTCCCGTTTAAATTTGTAACGGACTTCGCCCAAATCCCCGATGACGCGGCACTTCCATCCGGTTTCCTCGAGCACTTCCCGAAGGGCGGCCTGTTGGGCCGTTTCCCCCGCTTCCAGATGGCCCTTGGGGAACGTCCAGACCACGTTGTCCTCCAAGTTTCGGACCTTGATCATCAGGAGGCCTTCCGGCCCGAGGACAATGCCGCCCGCCGACACTTCCTCGCGGGTGGCCGCCGGGTCGCTGTTCGTGGTGGGACCGCCTTTGGGAGTCATCGTTTGCGCACCTCGTACCAGGTCGGGGCCGCGCTCCGTTGCCGGAGCCGCCAGGGCATCAACACAAACTTAAAATGCTGCCACAGCACGTTTATAAAACCGAACTCGTCGATCTTCCGAAGGGAGGTCCGGATGTGGGCGTCCGCCACCCGCGCGAATCGCTTTTTGAGCCGCCGCCCCTCCTTCTGGAGGGCCAGCACGAAAAATCCGTCCTCGCCCACATACACCGTCTCCGGGAAGCCGCCGATTCGGTCGAAGGTGGCCCGGTCGGTGAACAGCACGCCGAACCCCATGCCGAAGAGCCGGGCGCCCCAGTCGAAAACCGCGAACAGCAGATCCGTGTTCCAGCGGCTCGCCTCCGGCTCGATGCGCACACCGCCGCCCACGCAATCGCCCCGGGCCATTTCTTCGTCCACCCGGACCAGCAAATTGTCGGACACCGCGTTGTCGGCGTCGCAGGTGAGGACGATCTTTCCCCGGGCGGCGCGCACCCCCGCGTTCCGAGAGGCCGCGATCTGCCGTTTGGCTTCCGTCACCACCCGGGCGCCTCCGGCCCGGGCCGTTTCCGCCGTGCGGTCGGTGGACCCGTTGTCCACCACAATGACTTCGGCTTCCACGCCCCGTTCGGCTTTCAAACGCGCCCGGGCAACGGCCAGGGAGGCCAACAGCGGGCCCAAATAGTTTTCCTCGTTGTAGGCCGGGACCACGACCGACAGGCGCGGTCCCTCCGGATCGATCAAAGGCCCGGAGGCGTCGGCGGCGTCTTGACCCAGGAGGTCGCTTCTTCGTAGGCCCGGGCCGCGGCCAACACCCGTTCTTCCTCAAAAGGACGCCCCAGCAACTGGAGGCCGATGGGCAACCCGCCGGAAAAACCGCAGGGCAGGGAGAGTCCGGGAATCCCCGCCAAGTTGCAGGAGATCGTGAAGACGTCGGACAAATACATTTGAAGCGGGTCGTCGGACTTTTCCCCCGCTTTAAACGCCGGCGTGGGGGCCGTCGGGGTGGCGATCAAATCCACTTGGTCGAAGACCTTGTCGAAATCGTTCGTGATCAGCGTGCGGACCTTTTGCGCCTTGAGGTAATAAGCGTCGTAATACCCGGAGGACAGGGCGTAGGTCCCGAGCATAATCCGCCGTTTGACTTCCGGACCGAAGCCCTCGTCCCGGGAAAGCTCGTACTGCTCCAGCAAATTGGTCGCCTTGGCGGACCGGTGGCCGTATCGCACGCCGTCGAAACGCGCCAGGTTGGCGCTGGCTTCCGAGGGCGCCAGGACGTAATAGACCGACAGGCCCGCGTCGGTGTGGGGCAGGGACACCTCCCGCACCGTGGCGCCGAGGGACTCCAGGGTTTTGACGGCCTCCCGAACGGCTTTCTCCACCGCGGGGTCCATCCCGTCGATGAAATACTCCTTGGGCAAACCGATGCGAAGGCCTTGGATGGAATCCGCCGAACGGGCCAGGTAATCGGGCACGGGGCGCTTCACCGAGGTCGAATCCCGGGGGTCGTGGCCGGCGACCACGCCCAACAGCAACGCCGCGTCGGCCGTGTTCCAGGCGAAGGGCCCGATTTGATCCAGGGAAGAGGCGAAAGCGACGAGGCCAAAACGGGAAACCCGGCCGTAGGTGGGCTTGAGGCCCACGATGCCGCAGAGCGCCGCGGGTTGGCGGATGGACCCCCCCGTGTCGGACCCCAGAGCCAACGGCGTCAGGCGAGCCGCCACCGCGGCGGCGCTTCCCCCCGAGGAGCCGCCGGGAACGCGGGTCGGGTCCCAGGGGTTCTTGGTGGTGAAGTAGGCGGAATTCTCTGTGGAGGATCCCATGGCGAACTCGTCCAAGTTGGTTTTGCCGAGGAAGACGGCCCCGGATTCCCGAAGACGCGCGATGGCGGTGGCGTCGTAATTCGCCACAAAATTTTCAAGGATTTTGGAGGCGCAGGTCGTGCGGGTGCCCGTCACGCACATGTTGTCTTTGATGGCGACGGGAACGCCCGCCAGGGGCCCCGGGTCTTCCCCCCGGGCCAAACGGTCGTCGACCGTCCGGGCCTGGGCCAGGGCCTTCTCCTCGTCCAGGGACAGAAAGGCTTTGACGGTCTTGTCCCAGGCCTTGGCGCGGGACAGAAAAGCCCGGGCCACTTCCTGGGCGGAAATTTTTTTCGATTTGACCCGGGCGGCGATCTCCCGGGCGGTCCATTCGTGGGGGGCGCTCACTCGATGACCTTCCGGACTTTAAAGAAGACGTCCTCGCGCTCGGGCGCGTTGGCCAGAATGGAGTCCCGGTCCGGGAAGGAAACGGCGACGTCCTCCCGCCAGACATTGGAAAGCGGCACCACGTGGTGGGTGGCGGCCACCGCGTCGGTGTTGTAGGCGCTTAGGGTTTGAATGTGGTCCAAGATGCGGGTCAACTGCCCGAGGTATTTTTTCCGTTCGGCGTCGGTCAAGGCGAGCCGGGCCAGGCGGGCCACGTGGTTGACGTCTTTTTCGGTCAGCACGAGTGCATTTTACACTTTTAGGAGGGATTGCGTCCTTGGGACGGCCATTGAAGGGATAAGACCTCCCACAACCCGTCGCCGCCGCTCCCCGTGTCGATGAATCCCCGGAGAGCAACCCGCGCTGGAACCGACCGGGCCAGACTTTCGGCGGAATCCCCCGGACCGAGCAGGTTTTTTTTCACGAAGGGATCCAGAACGACCACCTCCGGACGCCAGGACGCGAGGCATTCCCCCCAAAGGTCGGAACGGCCGGTAAACCATCGGGAAAAAACGAGCGCCCCCAGGTCCCGGGTCCGATCGGGCGCGAGAAACCACATTCGATTGGGCCCAAGAATTTTCGCTTTTTCATCGGGCACCAGGCGGCGGAAGGCTCGCTGAATTTCCCCCTCCGAAAGGTAGTGCGATCGATAAGAAAACACGGCGCCCGCCCCCGCGGCGAGTTGGAGGGTCGCCAGGCCGGCGATGACCGCCCCCCGCCATTTCTTTTGAACCGTGAACAGCCCCAACACCACCAAGGGGTAAAGCAAGGGAAGGGCCAGGGCGCCGTACAGCGCCTCTCGGCGGCTGACCAAAGCCGCGGCGGTCACCCACCACACCGCCCAGGCCGAGGCCAGGGACCGCACCGTGGGCGAGGAACGCCAGGCGCGGGCCACGCCGAGAATCGCGGCCCCGAAAAAGATCGCCCCGGCAACGCGCAAGGAACCGACCCACGGGCCGCGGTGGGCTTCCCGAAGGTAAAACGAGTCTCCGGCGAACAAAAAAGACGCCGGCCTTCCCAGCCAACGCCAGGGGCGCCAATCCTCCACGAAGGGAACGCGGTAGAAGGCGTCGCCGAAAATCCGCATGCCCGCGGCAAACGATTTCAAGTCAACCACGGCCACGAGCGACAAACCGGCCACGGCCACGCCGACGGCCCAGGCGCTCCAACGCGCGACCGTCCTCTGCGCCGGTTCGCTCAGGTGCCAATGCACGCATACGCCGGCCAAGAGCGGCGCGGCGTTGGGATGGAACCCAACGGAAAGGCCCATGAGCAACCCCAAAAGCGGGCTTTTCTTTTCCCAGGCGGACGGGAGGGCGTCGATCAGCCAGAGGATCCCCGCGACGGCCGCCAACAGCGGCATTTCGGGCCGGACCAAGACAGCGGCCAGCCAGAAAAGGGGATGGACGGCCAGAAGGGCGATCCCTTCCGCCCCGAGGCCGGTCAATCGACGGCGCAGGAAAAGCCAAAGAAAGAGGAGGGCCAAAGCGCCCGCAACGATCGAGGAACAACGCGCCGCCCAATGGCCGCGGCCGCCCAGGGCCAGGAAGGGGATCAACCACAGGTTGTGCACGACGCGCACGTTGTCGGGGGAAAGATCCCGCCAGGCGTAAACGGAAGGGTGAAAAACGTCGTTGTAGAGCGTGTAGTGGGAACCCCGTCCTTTCAACATTTCCCAGGAGCGAGCGGTCGCCACCACCTCATCGGTGCTGACCGGAGGGAAAAACCAAGCCAGCGTTCCCGCGACGATTAAAAACGCCGTGATCAGCGCGGCGGCGCCTCCGCCGCGGCTCATGAAACCACGGTGAAGTTGGCGTAACGGACCAGAATGCTTTTCCGGGCGCCGGAATCGAACAACACGGTCACTTTTAAATTTTCGCCGGAGCCGTTTTTGTCCAGGATTTTCCCCTCGCCGAACATGGGGTGGCGCACCCGTTGGCCGAGGCGCAGGGGGCGCTGGCCGCCCGGCGATGTCGCTTCGCCCTCGTCCGGGTCGAAGGAGGCCACCGCCGCCGGCCGGGGCGCCGCCGACACCGGCTCCACGGATTCGAAGAGGCCCGAGGGCACCGGGCGTTCCGGCGTGAGGCCCGCCTCGGCCACAAAGCGCGACGGCACGTGCCAGTTGGACCGGCCGTAGATTTTACGGGAGGAGGCGGCGGTCAGCGTCAGGAATCGGCGGGCCCGGGTGATGCCCACGTAGGCCAGCCGTCGCTCCTCCTCCAATTCCTTTTCGTCGAAGGCCGATTCGCCGATGGGAAAGAGTCCCTCTTCCAACCCGGTCAAGTACACGGACGGAAATTCCAGCCCCTTGGCCAAGTGGACGGTCATGAGCGTCACCGCGCCGCCCTCGGCCTTCAGGTTGTCCAGGTCCGAAGCCAGGGACACTTTTTCCAAAAAGGTGGGAACCGACTTATCTTCGGAGACGTCTTCGAATTCCTTGGCGGCGTTCACCAATTCCTGCAGGTTGTCCAGGCGGTGGGCGGCCTCGGGGTCGGTGTCCACCTGTTCCTCCCAATGGGCCCAATACCCCGTGGCCTCCAAAACGGCTTGGACCATGACGGCCGCGGTTTTCTCCCCGGGCCGTTGGGCCAGGGCGGTCATGACGTCGATGAATTTCAACAGGTTGCCCCGGGCGGCCGGCGTCGTTTCCGGGTCGGCGGCGGCCTGACGGGCGGCCTCGAAAAAGGTCAGGCCCCGGGCCGCGGCCAATTGGTCCACCCCTTGAATGGTGGTTTTGCCGATCCCCCGGGGCGGGTTGTTGATCACCCGCTTGGCGGCCACCGAATCCGCCGGGTTGTTGAAGAGCCGCAAATAGGCCAGGACGTCTTTGACTTCCATGCGTTCGTAAAACCGAACGCTCCCGACCAGGGCGTAGGGCAGGCTTTCCCGACGAAAAGCGTCCTCCAGAACGCGGGACTGGGCGTTGGTTCGGTAGAACACGGCGACGTCCGACGGTTTCGCCGCCCCCGTTCGCACCCGGGTCGCCGTTTCGTGGGCGATGAACCGGGCCTCCTCCAGCTCGTCGGCGAATTCCTGAAAGCGAACCGCGTCCCCGCCCTTTTGTTCGGTCCAAAGCCGTTTGTCTTTCCGAAAATGGTTGCGGACGATGAGCCGGTGGGCGGCCTCCAGGATGGGCTCGGTGGAACGGTAGTTCTGCTCGAGCTTGACCACGGTGGCGCCGGGGTAATCCCGCTCGAACTCCATGATGTTGCGGATGTCCGCCCCCCGCCAGGAATAGACGCTTTGGTCGTCGTCGCCCACCACGCAGAGGTTCTTGGGCGGGGCCACCAGGTGCTTCGTCAGCAAGTACTGCGCGTGGTTGGTGTCCTGGTACTCGTCGACCAAAACGTATCGGAAACGGGCCTGGTATTTTTCCCGAAGAGCTTCCTGATCGCGCAGGGCCATGGTGGACCGCAGAATCAAATCGCCGAAATCCAGGGCGTTGGCCTTGACCAGTTTCTTCTGATAGAGGGAATAAATCGTGGCCACCATGTTGCGATAGGGGTCGTTCTGGGCGAGGGCGTGAATGGTGTAGGACCCCGCGTCCAACAAGTCGTCCTTGGCCCGGGAAATGACGGACAGCACCTGGTTGGGCTTGTATTTTTTTTCATCCAGACTCAACTCCCGCAAACATTCTTTGAGGATTTGGGTCTGGTCGTTGTCGTCGTAAATAGTGAAGTGGGGATCCAAGCCCGCCGCCTTGGCCTCCACCCGAAGGAATTGGGCGCAGAAAGAGTGAAAGGTGGAAATCCAAACAGCGCGGCCCCGCCCGCCGGTGAGCTCGTCCACCCGGCGGCGCATTTCCGCCGCGGCCTTGTTGGTGAAGGTCACGGCCAAAATATTCCAGGGGTTCACCCCTTCGGAGAGGAGGTGGGCGATGCGAAAGGTGATGACGCGGGTTTTTCCGGAGCCGGCGCCCGCCAGGATGAGAAGCGGCCCCTCGCCGTGGGTCACGGCCTGGTGCTGGGGCGGATTGAGGGTGGCCAAGAGGGGTTCGGGAAGCGCCATGGCGAAGGGCATTATACCTTACTCCCTCGTCGCTGATTTAGGCCCCTTTGGGGCCGCGCCATTTTGAAAGACGCCGTGGAACGATGAAAGCGCGTCGGGAACCTTCGCCCCGAAGGAGCCAGGCTGTTTGCCGCACCGAAACGCACGGTTCCGTGGCGGGCTCCACGACGGCGACCCAAATCCCGGGGTGGGAAATGATCGTCGGCGTGGGCCGAAAAGGAGCGTGGTGGAGTTTCTTCGACCTCAAAACCATCCACCCGGAAAAGCGGGACCCCGAGGGGCGCGACCGCCCGCTCAAGTTCCGGGCCGGCGCTCCAAAAGGACCACGGTTTCCACGTGGGGCGTGTGGGGAAAAAGGTCCACGGGTTGCACCACCACGGGATGGTAAACCAGGCTCAAAGCGGTCAGGTCCCGAACCAGGGCCTCCGGGTTGCAGGACACATAGACCCAACGGGCGACGGGTTTTTCGACCAGGAGGCGGCGGACGTCCGGCTGAAGCCCCGGACGCGGGGGATCCACCACGGCCACCGAGCCGGGAGAGGTCCAGAGGTTTTGAAAGTCGGACGAGCGGGCGAAGGCGGCCGCGTCCAGGGCGTGGAATTCGGCCCCGTCCGCGCCCTGGCGGCGCGCGTTGGCCCGGGCGTCTTCCACCGCCGCGGGGTTCAACTCGACCCCGATCAAACGCCGGGCGCGGTCCATCAACGCCAGTCCGATGGAACCGGACCCGCAATAAAGATCAAAGAGAATTTCGGCCCCGCGGCCGAGGAATTCCCCGATGACGTCCAGCAACACGTCGGCGCCCCCGGTGTTGGTCTGGAAAAAAGTCGACGGCGAAATTTGAAACCGCTTTCCCCGAAGGACCTCGTCGATGGTCCCCGTCCCCCGGAGAATTCCCCGCGGAACCCCCTGGGCGGTGTCGGAAAGCCCGGCGTTGATCGTCCAGATCACGGTGTCGACCGGAACGCCGGCGGCGTCCAAGGCCGCCAGCAGCCCCGCCCCCGGAAGCTCCCCCTCGGCGGTCACCAGGCAGACCATGCGTTGGCCGGTGTTCTTTCCTTCCCGGACCACCAGGTAGCGGAGAAACCCTTTGTGGGATTTGAGGTGGTAGGTCGGAAGGCCTGCGGCGGTCGCCCACCCCCGAACCGCCGACAACAAACGGCCGGTGTCGGGCGACAACAAAAAGCATTCGGACAAATCCACCACGCGGTCGAATTTGCCCCGTTGGCGGAGGCCCAGCAAAACGGGGCCGTCTTTGAGTCCCCCGAAGGCGAATTCCATCTTGTTCCGGTAATAAAAGGAATCCGGGGAAGGCCGAAGGGGCCGGAACTCCCCGGGCGCAAAAGGAGCGAGGAGCGCGCGGACCGCGGCTTCCTTGCGGGCCGTTTGATCGGGGTAAGGGACCTCCTGGGTGGCGCAACCGCCGCAGACCCCGAAGTGGGAACACCGGGCCGTGCCGAGGGGGGGGTCAGCGGGCGGGGACAGGCGCGGGCTCCAACCGGTAACGGCGGGATTGATAGAGGGCGTAGGCCGTTTGGTAAAGGGCGACCCCGTCCCGAATCAATTCTTCCTCCACCGGTCCCAGCGGCAGGGGCGATGAAAATTTTCGCGCCGCCCGATCGTAACGATAAACCCGCGCGGACTGATGAATGCCCAGCACGGCCAAGCGATCGCCCCGGAGGATGCCGACGTCCCGGTCGTGCTGAAGCAACGCGTAGCTCTCCCGGGGGGCCACGTCCCAAAGGTCCCGGCCGAAAAAAACGCTCCGATAGGACATGTCCGTCAGCCCCATCAAAGTCGGGGCGACATCGAGGGAAGACCCCAGGACGTCCACGCGGCGGGGTTTCAACAATTCGGGCGCGTAAATAAGGAACGGGACTTCGTAGGAATGGATCGGGATGAAATCGGCTCCGTACACCCGGGCGCCGTGGTCGCCGATGATGACGAAAACGGTGTTTTTAAAAAAAGCGTGGCTTTTGGCTTTTTCAAAAAACTGTCCCAAGGCCCAATCCGCGTATTTCACCGCGTGTTCCCGACGTCGGCGTTGGGGATCCAAATCGATGCGCCCCGGCGGGTAGGTGTAGGGCTTGTGATTGGAGACCGAAAGCACGGTGCCGAAAAAACGGCGGCCCCGGGCGTGAAACGCGTCGAATTCTTCCAACGCCCGGTCGAAGATGTCCTCGTCGCACACCCCCCAAATGGTGGTGAACCTCGGGAACGCGAAATCTTTTTGCTCCACGAACCGGTCGAAGCCGTTGGCGCGGAGGAACGGACGCATGTTGTCGAAAAGCCCTCGCCCGCCGTATACGAACATGGTTTCGTAGCCCTGATCCTTTAGGGCCTGGGCCAGGGAAAACACATTCTCCGACCGGTTCCGCTTGACGATGGATTCCCCGGGAACGGGAGGGAAACCGCAAAGGATCGCTTCAAGCCCGCGCACCGTTCGGGAACCCGTGGCGTAGAAGTTGGTGAAGAGAATCCCGTCGGCCGCCAGCCGATCAAAGAACGGGGTGAGGTGGTCGGGGTGATGCCCCAGGACGCCCGTGAAATTGGCCCCGAAACTTTCCTCGAGAACGATGACGATGTTCGGCCGGTCCAATCGGCCCTTCTCGCGTTGGGAACGCTCGAGAGTTGGAGAGGCCGTTCCCGCCCCCCCGCCGGATTCTCGGTCGCGGACCAAGCGCAGGGTTCGGCGAAGGGCTTCGTCGGAAGGAATCGTTCGGTAAAAATGGCCGTAGGGTAAATCGTTGCTCCAAAAAGCGTAAAAGAAGGCGTAAGGACCGTTGGCCGCGATTTCATTTTGAAGGCGGTTGCCGCTGACTTCGGGTTTCACGTACGGCGCGAGCCCCACCCCGCCGACCGCCGCCAAGGCGAAGACCCCGGCGGACCGCCAACGGCGGGCGGGGGGAGCGGGCCGGGCCGCGCGGCGAAGGAATCCCCGGACGGTCGCCGCGCCAATCAGGCCGGCGGTCGCGGCGACTCCGAAAAGGACCCACAGGACCGGGTAGGACTGCCAGATATTCCCCGCCACCTCCGTCGGATAAAGGAGGTAGTCGACCGCGATGGAATTGAAGCGGGAATTAAATTCGTCAAAAAACGCGGTTTCCAGCGCCGCGACAAAAACGAAGAAAAAAAGAAAACATCCCCAGGCGACCGCCAAAACGCGGGCCGAAAGGCGGGAAGCGCGGAAACGATCCGATGCGGCGGCAATCCACAGGGCGAAAGGCAAGGCGAAGAGCAACGCCATGGCCGCGTCCAGGCGCAGCGCCGCCCAAAGGGTTTTAATCCAAACCCCCCCCCGCCCCTCCAAATCGGGCCACGCCATTGCGGTCAGAACGGCCCGCGTCAGCGCAAAAATCCCCATCAGCGCCGCCGCCGGAAAAAACGCCGCCGATAGGGGGCCGGCGTTTTTCTGTTTGCCGGTGGAAAATAAACGGGGGAACATGCGGCGGGAGCGGGGGGGCTTTGCGTTTATCAGCGAATTGGTCCGGAGGACGAGGGACCCCGGTGGACCAATTTTTCCAGCGTTCCCCGCAGCGAAGGCGGGACCGGGACGGGTTTCCACTGGAAGTTCACGAAGGGGTGTTTGGTCGTTCCGCGGGTGATGACGCGGCCGTTCTCCGACTGAATCACTTCGTAGGAAAAAGTGATCGAGGCCCGGCCGAGGGCCGAGATCCAGGTGCGGATTTTAAGGAGGTCGTCGTAGCGGGCGGGGGCCAGGTAGTTCAATTCGGCGTGGACCGCGGGAAGGAACACCTTCAACGTTTCCTCGAAATCCCGGTAACGCAGGCCCAAGCCCCGGAGCAGTTCCGTTCGTCCCCGCTCGAAAAGGACGAGATAGTTGGCGTAATAGACGACGCCCATGCGGTCGGTGTCGGCGTAGGCCACCCGAAATTCCATTTCGTGGATCACGGGCGGCCTCCGGAGCGGGGCGTCATGGCGGGGCCGCTCAGCGGCGCGCCGATTCGAGTCGAAGCGTTCGGGTGGGGACGTCGGTCACCGACGCGGGGCCGAAGTATTGGATGGGGCCGGGAAACACATAGTCGTCGGCGGCCGCCCAGGCGTCCCGGGCCTTGGCGAAGGCCGCGAAGGGGGCGTCGTCCAACCGGACCAGCGCCTTTTGAATAACGGGTTTTTCCTTCCCCTTGCGCCGTTCCACGTTCATCATCATGGTCAAGGGCACGCCGCCGGCTTTCCATTGCGCGGCCGGTTTCGTGAGCCCCTGCACCGAGGAGAGATAGCCCGTCAACCCGTTCAGCGCCAAAACCGCCGCGTTGTACCCCAGGGCGTAGCAGTAGGTGGCGTCGAAGTTGGACGGCGCCCCGCAGCGGCCCTCGTAGCCGAAGAAATGGGTGATGGCGGCGAACTTGCCGTCGTAGGCCCCGGCTTTTTTCATTTCGGCCAGGCGCTTTTTGACCATCTCGACGAGGAGTTTTTCGGTTTCGATTTGGGAGACGGTCACGTTTCCGTGGGGGTCCCGATCGAGCATCAATTGGGCCTGAAAGCCGTCGGGCAGGGACCGGAGCAGCGCGGACAAGGGGGCTGGAAGAGACTTCGCCACCACGTCCCGCTTTTCTTCAAAGGCGGAAAGACCGGCCAGGGCGCCCTCGTTTTGGGCCAGGGCGTCGTTCAGGCCCGAAATAAGGGAGCGCATCTCGGGAATGAATTCAATGAGCCCTTCGGGAATCAAGACGAAGCCGTAATTCTTTTTGTCCCCGGCCCGGCGCGCCACGGTTTGAGCGATGCCGTCGACCACTTGGGCCAGGGTGAGTTTCTTGTCCAGGACTTCCTCGCCGATCAGGGCCAGATTGGGATGGGTTTGGAGGGCCACTTCCAAAGTGATGTGGGAGGCGCTCCGCCCCATCAGTCGGACGAAGTGCCAGTACTTGCGGGCCGAAAGAATGTCCCGACCGATATTGCCCACGACTTCGGAGTAAATCTTCGTGGCGGTGTCGAAGCCGAAGGACGCCTCGATTTGATCGTTTTTCAAATCACCGTCGATGGTTTTGGGGACGCCCAGGACGGAGGCGGCCAAACCCTCCGCTTTAAAATATTCCGCCAACAGGGCGGCGTTGGTGTTGGAGTCGTCCCCCCCCACCACGACCAAAGCGTCAAATTTGTTGTCCTGAACGTTTTTCTTGGCCGCCGCGAACTGTTCGGGGGTTTCGATTTTGGTCCGCCCCGATTGAATGAGATCGAATCCGCCGGTGTTCCGGAAACCGGCCACCAGGGCCGGGGTCAATTCTTTGAACTTGTTTTCCAAGATGCCCGAGGGCCCGCCCAGGAACCCGAACAATTTGTTTTTGGGGTTTGCTTTTTTGAGCCCGTCCAGGAGCCCGGCCAACACGTTGTGACCGCCCGGAGCCTGTCCGCCAGACAGCACCACCCCGATCCGAACGGCTTTTTTGGCCACGGCCGGGTTTTTGCCGGACACAAAAGAAACCAAGGGAAGTCCGTAGGTCCGGGGGAATAGGCCCTGGACCGAGGCCTGGTCCGACAGGCTTTGGGTCGGCCGGCCGGCCTTCGCCGTGACGGCGCCCGGGCCGCCCTTCAGTACCATCGGCAGGGCGGGTTTGAATTTCAGGCGTTCCATTTGAAGCGCGGAAGTGGTCGTGGGCATGGGATCCTCTCGGCGATTGACCGCCGGCGTCGGCCGGGCGGAAATGAAAAGCGGTTTAAAACAAATACCCCCTTGCCCGAACGCGTTCGGGCAAGGGGGCTTGAAAAATGCCTTAGGCGATGGTGACCGATTTATCCAGGTAGACGTCCTGCACGGCGTTCAGGAGCTGGACGCCTTCGCGCAGGGGTTTTTGGAAGGCTTTGCGGCCCGAGATCAGGCCCATGCCGCCGGCGCGCTTGTTGACGACGGCCGTGCGGACGGCTTCCGCCAGGTCCGAGGCGCCTTTGGATTCGCCCCCCGAGTTGATCAACCCGGCGCGCCCCATGTAGCAGTTCATCACCTGGTAGCGGGTGAGATCGATGGGGTGGTCGGTGGTGAGGTCCGAATAGACCTTCGAGCTCGTTTTGCCGAATTTGACGGCGTTGTAGCCGCCGTTGTTCTCGGGCAGTTTCTGCTTGATGATGTCGGCTTCGATGGTCACGCCCAGGTGGTTGCCCTGGCCCGTGAGATCGGCGGAGACGTGGTAGTCTTTTTCGGGGGTTTTAAAGGCGTTGTTCCGCACGTAGCACCACAGCACGGTGAAGAGGCCGAGTTCGTGGGCCTGGGAAAACGCTTCGGAGATTTCCTGAAGCTGGCGGCGGCTTTCGGGCGAGCCCCAGTAAATGGTCGCGCCGATGGAGGTGCAGCCCATGTCGAAGGCGCGCTGGACTTTGGTGAACAGGGTCTGGTCCGGCACCTGAGGCAAGCTCATGAGCTCGTTGTGGTTGATCTTGAGCATGAAGGGAATTTTGTGGGCGTATTTTCGCGCCACGGCGCCCAAGACGCCGTAGGTCGAGGCGACCGCGTTGCAACCGCCCTCGATGGCGAGCTTGATGATGTTTTCCGGGTCGAAGTAGTCCGGGTTCGGGGCGAAGGACGCGCCGCCGGAGTGTTCAATGCCTTGGTCGACCGGCAGGATGGACACGTAGCCCGTCCCCGCCAGGCGGCCGGTGTTCATGGTGTGTTGGTAATTGCGGAGCACGGCCGGGCCGCGGTCCGACTGGGAGAACACACGGTCCACAAAATCGGGGCCGGGAAGGTGCAGGCGCGCGGCCGGCACTTTCGCTTTGTACGTCAAAAGGGATTCCGCGTCTTTGCCCAACAATTCCGCTGTGGATCCGGACTTCTTTGCCGCTTCGACAACCTGTGACATGATGACTTCTCCTTTTTCAGTGGACCAAAATCAGGCTTTGGTTTTGGATCGCCGCCGGGGCGCGGCGGTTTTCGCTTTTTTCTTTTCGGCTTCCTCGAAATGCCCCACCGATCGGTATTTGTCGTACCGACCGTCCAAAAGTTTGTCGAGAGGCAGGGCGCGCAATTCCTTTAAGTGACGAAGGAGCGCCGCCTTGAGCGCCGCGGCCGCCGCGTCCGGGTCTCGGTGGGCGCCGCCCAACGGCTCGGGGATGATTTCATCCACGATGCCGATGCCCTTTAAATCCTGGGCGGTGATCTTGAGCGCGCGCGCCGCGTCGGGGGCTTTGGCGGCGTCCCGATACAAAATGGAGGCGCAGCCTTCGGGGGAGATGACGGAATACCAGGCGTTCTCAAGCATCAACAAACGGTCGCCGACGCCGATGGCCAGGGCCCCGCCGGATCCGCCCTCGCCGATGACCGCGCAAAGGATGGGCACCGGCAGTTGGGACATTTCCCTTAAATTTTCCGCGATGGCCGTGGCCTGGCCACGCTCCTCGGCGCCGATTCCGGGGTAGGCCCCGGCGGTGTCGATCAGGCAAACGACCGGGGCGCCGAATTTGGCGGCCAAACGCATGAGGCGGAGGGCTTTGCGGTAACCCTCGGGGTGGGGCATGCCGAAATTACGGGCCATGGATTCCTGGAGCGTCCGCCCCTTTTGGTGCCCCATGACCACCACCGGCTGGCCGTCCAAATAGGCCAAACCGCCGACGATGGCTTTGTCGTCGGCGTAGTGGCGGTCGCCGTGCAGTTCGATCAACCCGGTGAACAGGCGCTCAAAATAGTCGAGGGCGTAGGGGCGGCGGGGGTGCCGGGCGATTTGAACCCGTTGCCAGGGGGAGAGACGGCCGTAAATTTCGGCGCGCAACTCGTTCAAGCGCGCGCGCAGGCCTTGGATTTCGTCGCCGATGCCGACCCCCTGGTTTTCCTGGGCGGTCTTCTCGAGCGCTTGAATCTGCTCTTCCAAATCCATGAGGGGTTTTTCGAAATCGAACCCCTTGAACGATGTGTTTTCCAAGGTCAGAGTCATCCTCCCGTTTTAAAATCCCCCGGAATAAGTGAGTCGAATGATCCGTTCCGCCCGTCGACCGGGCGCCGTCAAATCCCGGCCGGCCAGTTCCACGGCGAAACTGGGCGTCACGTAATACCGCCCCCCCACGTTCAATCGGCTGTCCCGCCAGACGCGGACATTGTCCCACTCCACCGTGAGCCCGAATTGGTCGGCATACAGGTAATTCAGTCCCACAAAGGTGTAAAGGTAATCGTTCTTGAAATCGTAAATATTGACGCCGCCGTGCAGGCTCAAATCGGGAACGAACACCTCGCCGCTCCCCACCAGATACAACCCCTTTTCCCGCTGGCGGTATTTGTCCGTGTCGTGGTCGTAGAAAAGGCCTTGGCCGTCGTACCCCAGGGCCAGGGCCGGCAGATTGCGCTTGCCGTCGAAGAAACGGAACCGGGCGTTCAGGGTCGGCTGGTTGAGGTCCACCGACCGGTTGCCGATGAACCCTTCGGCGTCCAACCCAAAACCGACGTTCAGCCGGGGGAACACCCCGAAGGACGCTTTGGTCAGCAGGCCCCCGTCGGTGTAAAATCGGAAACCGGCGCTGTAGCCGTAATGGTCCAGGGCCTCGGCGGTCGGGACGTCGATCAGCTCGGTCATGGGCGGTACCGCCCACAGCCGGTGGGGAAGCAGGACCGCCGCCAAAGCGGCGGCCCGCAGGATTAAAGATCGGTTTGACAAATCGGTGGACCTCTCGGTGGTGGGGCGTTGGGAGCCCCGAACTGAAAACGTTATTTTACCTTTTTCCCGGGTTTCGTCAAAGGCGAAATCCGTTCCCGGTTTCGCCCGTTTGCATCAATTCGCCAATTATTTATTTTCGAATACAAAAAACAACACAAATTAGCGCATCGCCGGGAAAACAGGCCAACGACTCGCTTAAAAGGACGGCCTCGGGAAAACGTGTAGACGGGGGAGCAGCGCGAGACGTGCCGCCTCGGGTCAGCGGCCTTCGTCCAACACCCGGTCGGTTCGGGCGGCGAGGACAAAGTCGTTGCGATGCAGACCGCCCAGCGAATGGGTCCACCAGGACACCGTGACGCGGCCCCACTCGACCAAGAGCGCCGGGTGGTGATCGGCGGCGTCGGCCATTTCGGCGACCCGTTTGGCGAAGGCCATGCCGTCGGCAAACGCTTTGAAAGGAAAAACTTTAACGATCCGGGCCACGCCGCCCACCTTCTCCAATTTCCAGAGTCGCAGGGAAACCAGCAATTCCGCCAACTCCTCCGGGGTTAAAAGCGCCTCCCCTTTCCCGCAGGGGCGGCACCCTTCGTCGGCCAGGCGGCGGATCATTGGTCCCGGGCCAGGGCGTCCCGGGTGTCCGCCAATTCCTTTTCCGCCGCCTTCAAGGCCCCGTCGATTTCCATCAGTTTCTTGTAGTCGCTCTGGATGAACACCGATCCGATCTCGCTTTTTAAGTCGGCCACTTGTTCCTCCAATTCCCGCAGGCGTTGATTCAGCTTTTTCCGGCGCTTTCCCCGGGCCTTGTCGGCCTCGCGCATGCGCCGGATGTCGTCGTCGGAGGATTTCATCCATCCGGGCCCCGCCGCCGGCGTCCCGGCGGCGGTCCGCGCGGGCGCGGGCGTCGCCGGCCCGTCGGCGCTTTCGGCCACCGGCCGAAGGCGCAGGAAATCGTCGTGGTTCCCATTGTACAACCGAACCCGCCCGTTTTCCACGTGGGCCACGTGGTTGGCCAGGGCGTTCACGAAGTAGAGGTCGTGGCTGATGAAGGCCACGGTGCCCTCAAAGCTCTTCAACGCCTCCACCAAGGCTTCGACGCTGGCCATGTCCAGGTGGGTGGTCGGTTCGTCCAGCAGAAGAAGGTTGGGCGGGTCCAGGAGAAGCTTCGCCAAGGCCAAACGGCTTTTTTCTCCGCCGCTTAAAACCGCCACTTTCTTAAAAACGGCGTCGTCCCGGAACAGGAAGGTGCCCAGGACCGTCCGAATGAGGAGATCGGGGTTCATCCGACGGGTGTCGGAGGCCTCCTGAAGCACCGTCCGTTCGGGCCGCAGAGTTTCCCAGCGATGCTGGGAGAAGTAGCCGGACTGAACGTTGAGCCCGAGCACGCGCTCCCCCCGATCCACGGGCAAAACCCCGGCCAATATTTTCAGAAGAGTGGACTTACCGGCCCCGTTCGGGCCCACCAGGGCGATTTTCTGGCCCCGTTCCAGCTCAAAATCGAGCCCGTCGTAGACTTTCAGATCGCCGTAGGCCTTGTGGATATTTTTTAGCGCTAAAACCCGGACGCCGGGCTTGGAGGGTTGGGGAAACTGGATTTTGACCCTTTTGATTTCGGGCGGGATTTCAATCCGCTCCATTTTGTCGAGCATCTTGATGCGGCTTTGCACCTGGGGCGCCTTGGCCGCCTGGGCGCGGAACCGATTGATGAAATCCTGGGCTTCGGCGATGTCCTTCTGTTGTTTCTTGTAGGCCGACAGCAGGCGTTCGGCTTCCCCTTCCCGGGCCGCCAGAAAATGTTCGTAATCCCCCACGTAACGAAAGATTTTTTTCTCCCGAAGGTCCAAAATGCCGTGAACGACGGCGTTTACAAACGCGCGGTCGTGGGAAATCAGCAGGAGGGAACTCTTTGATTTCTGAAGGTAGTCCTGAAACCAGAAGAGGGATTCGAGATCCAGGTGATTGGTGGGTTCGTCCAAAAGCAGCAGGTCCGGCGCTTGAATCAAGAGCCGCGCAATGGCCACCCGCATCCGCCAGCCGCCGGAGAGCGTCGTGGCGATCCGATCGAAATCCGCCACTCGGAAACCCAGGCCCATGAGCGTTTTTTTGGCTTCGGCGGCGCGCTTTTCGTCGCCCGGGTCGCCTTCCCCGGCCAGGGTTTCTTCCAACACGGTGCCTTCGCCCAACTCCGCGGTTTCCTGGGGGAGATAGCCGATTTTGAGCCCCCGGGGAAAGGACACGCTGCCGTCGTCCGGCGTCTCCAACCCCCGGAGGATTTTAAAGAGGGTGGATTTTCCCGCGCCGTTGGGCCCCATCAAGGCGTAGCGGTCCCCGGCGTTTAATTGAAGATGGGCCCCGTCGAAAATCACCTGGGCGGCGAAGGCTTTGTGGAGGTTTTGAACGTTGAGCATAGGGGGCCGCGGGTGGGCGGCGGAGGAAGGATTCTAGTTTTTTGGCAGTGCGCCGCCTACCCGTCCGGCGAAAAAACCCATCCCCCACCAGGGGTGAATTGCATGAAATGTCCGGGCCCGAAGATCCAATACAGATGAAATGCGACCCCGGAGAGCTTCGAAGCGAATCCCTCCACCACGCGTTTGAAGTCCTCCTCCTCGATTCGGGGCGGCGGAGGCGCGCCCGGCCAAAGCAGGGGGAGGAACCCTTCGCCCGTGTCCCCATCATAAGCGATTTCCAGGCCCTGCAGGCCCGACGGAAAATCCGCCCGCGATCCCACGTGCAGAAAATCCGGGCGGTCAAGGCGGAGCCGTATCCAGCAGGTCTCCGGGGAGAAGCGTTTCAGGGCCTCGGCGATCTCGCGGTAATCGCCGCCTCGAATCTCAACATAGTCGTCATGATCAGGGGACATGAGCGGGCCTTATTAATTATATTCGAGTCGGGACACCGACGGGCCCTCGTTCCCCGCGAAATCTCGGGCTGGAGGGACTTGAACGGGGGCCCCGCGCCGATGGGATGGAAATCCCCACCCTCCACACGTCCGACTTCGTCGGACGTTTCCACCGTACGGCCTCCTGCCTTTGCTACGCCGGCGCGTCGGCTCTTGTTAAATCTCGGGGTGACTGGACTTGAACGGGCGCCCCGCGCCTGTCGAGAGGATTTCCCCACTGTTCATGTCTCCGCCTCTCGGCGGAGACTTCGACCGTGCGGCCTCCTGCTCTTGTTAAAAAACGGCGCGCGGTCTCTTGCTAAATCTCGGGGTGACTGGACTTGAACGGGCGCCCCGCGCCTGTCGAGAGGATTTCCCCACTGTTCATGTCTCCGCCTCTCGGCGGAGACTTCGACCGTGCGGCCTCCTGCTCTTGTTAAAAAACGGCGCGCGGTCTCTTGCTAAATCTCGGGGTGACTGGACTTGAACCAGCGGCCTCCTGCTCCCAAAGCAGGCGCTCTAGCCAACTGAGCTACACCCCGGTCCCCGTAATAAATTGTCCGGGGAGCCCCGGCGACTTGGGCCGGGGCACCCCGGCGGGGTTTCCGTCGAGATTCTAGCGGTTGCGGTTCCCGGGGTCAACCAACGGCGCCCCCCACGGGAGAATTCCAGGTTTCGTGGCGCACGTTGTTGCGGCCGGCGCGCTTGACTTCGTACATCAACCGGTCGGCTTCCTGAATCAACAATTCGACGTCGTCGGGTGGGCGCGGGAAGGTCACGGCGCCGAAACTAAAAGTCACCTTGGGGTCGTCCTCCCGGGGGGCGGAGAGGTGCGCCCGCATTTTGCGGATGACGGTGTCCGCCGATGGGGCGTCGGTGTCCGGGAGCAACACGGCGAATTCGTCGCCCCCCAGTCGCGCCACGGCGTCGGTCCGGCGAAAATCCTTCCGCAGGGTGGTCACCGCGGATTTAAGAATCCGGTCGCCGGCGGGGTGGCCCCAGCGGTCGTTCAGGTCCTTGAAATGGTCCACGTCCAGATAAATCAGGGTGAGGGGGCTTTTCCGCCGGCGGGACCGGTCGACTTCCAACCGAAGCCGCTCGATGAAGGCCCGGCGGTTGAGGACGCCGGTCAACGGGTCGATCTGGGCCAAACGCCGCTCCTGTTCAAAAGAACGGCGAAGGGCCGTCAGCAGGAGGGCCGTAACGGCGAAAAACCCGGCCTTCGCCACGGCGTTCCAGAGGCCGACGACGGGGTGCGGATGGGCGTGGGCGGACTTAAGATCGACGGTAAATTCAACGACCGCCGCGGCCACGGCCATCAGCAACCCGTGACGGCGGCCGAGAAACCAGGCGTACCAAAAAACGGGAACCAGATAAAAAAGGATGAGGGAAACGTCGGGGCCCGTTCCTCCGTCGACAATCCCCAGGAGGAGGAGAAATCCGACGCCCTCGAGTTCCAGCGCGCCGTTGGATTGGCGCTCCAGCCCCGCCAAAAACCGGTCCAACCGGCGGAGGGACCGCCCCCCGGCGATCAGGGGCTCGGCGAGGGGGGTGGCCTTTCGAAAGGGGGTCACGATCCTATCGTCTCAAGTCCAGCGGCGGGAGTCAAGGGAGGGCGTTTTGCCCTCCCGAACCCCCGTTTTCCGCCCGGTGGACGCTGAAACGGCGATTCGCGGGGGGCGCACCCCCCGTCAACGACTTCGGGCGTTAGGCCCCCGCCTCGACGGGATTAGGGTTTTTTGGACCAGGCCATCTCGACATCGACGGGCACTTCGTCTTTGACCGCCATCCCGAGCAGGGAAGGGGCGGGAACGGTGAAATCGGTTAAACGAAGGGGGATTTGCCCCCTGAACCGAAAGCCGCCGGAACGATCGGAAACGCGAAATGGCACGGACGGGTAGCGGTGGGATTTCCCGGCGAATTCGATGGCCAGGTCCGCGGTGAACTCCTCCCCCGCGGGGACGCCCTCCAAATTCACCGACACTTTGACCATGGGGAACTGCGCCCCCCGGGTCGTTTCGATCATGTGCAGGTCGCGGTTGCTGTCCCCCGATTCGAAGGTGCCGACGGGAGCGGCCACCAGAAACCGGCACCCCGAAGCGTCGCAGAGGCCTTTGCCCCGGGACGCGTGGCTGGTGCCCTCCACCTTGTGCAACCGGTGCGTGACGCGGTAGGTGAGGGTCGAAGACTCCAAAACCCAGGTGGCGGCTCGAGGCGCCCCGACGAACCCGACGAAAAGCAAAGCGAAGACCCAGAGGCGGCGCACGAAAATCCCCCCTAGAAGTTAAAGACCATGACCAGCATGGCCGCCGTGTAAGTCCCGGCGGCCAACCCGGCCACTTCCTTGTGGTGCTTGGCGGCCCCGTGAACGCTTTCCCCCCGGTCCGCTTGCTTGTAGGCCTGGTAGCCGAGAATGGGGGCGGCAATCATGGCGGGGAAGTGAATCCAGGCCAGGGCCTTGTGCACTTTCGTCAGCCCCTTGTTCCGCTTCACGCCTTCGCCCTCGGGAGCAAAAAACGCGAAGGACGCCGTCGTCAAATACATGGCTCCCGCCGTGACGCCCAGAGCGCGGTGGGTTTTCGTTTCCGAATTCACGCCCCCCGTTGTCGCCGATTCGTATTCCGGGGCGGTCATCACCGTGGCAATCAGGGGCACGGCCGTGGCCAGGCCCAAAATTTGATGGGTCTTCAGCAGGCGGGAACGCCGATGCAACCGATTTTGAAGTTCGGCGTTGCCCCGGGTTTGATCCTCTTTAAAACCCAAATCGTCCAACGACAGCGACGGGGCGCTTTCCTCGGCTCGACCCGGAACGGGGAAGGATGAAAAAATCAACGCGGCGGCAACGGCAAGGCGAACGTTATTCATTTGATCCTCCAAACAAGTTGAAAAAGACATGCCAATCCACTTCATTATAGTAATCTTCATTTTGAATAACATGACACCCATCATGCCTTCCCCCACCGCCCCCGACAACCCGCCCGGCTTCCGACTGCCGCGCAACATTCTTGTCCTCGGCGGGGTCAGCTTATTGAACGACACGTCGTCGGAAATGATTTACCCGCTGCTCCCCCTTTTCCTCACCCAAACCCTCGGGGCGTCGGCGGCCTCTCTCGGGCTGATCGAAGGCGTCGCCGAATCGGCCGTGTCCTTGTTTAAACTTTTTTCGGGCTACTTGTCGGACCGACTGCGCCGTCGGAAAATCTGGATCGGCGTGGGGTACGCGGCGTCCAACGCCGTCCGCCCCCTGATCGCCCTGGCCGGGTCCTGGCCGGCGGTGCTCGCCCTTCGCTTCGCCGATCGCATCGGCAAAGGGCTGCGCACGTCGCCCCGGGACGCCCTGGTGGCGGAATCCGTCCCCCCGGAACACCGGGGGCGGGCCTTCGGGTTTCACCGGGCCATGGACCATCTCGGGGCGGTCATCGGCCCCTTGTTGGCGGCGTTGCTTCTTTGGCGGCTGCCGGACCAACTGCGCCTTATTTTCTTCCTATCGGCCGTCCCGGGGGTTCTCGTCGTCCTTCTGGTGGCGGGGGGCCTGCGGGAGATCCCGGGGACGGTCCGGGAGTCCCGCGTGTTCCAACCCCTGGAGGCTTGGCGGACGGTTCCCATCGGCTTTAAACGCTATTTGGGCGTCCTGCTCCTGTTCAATCTGGGCAATGCCTCGGACGCTTTCCTTCTCCTGAAAGCCCGGCAATTGGGGCTCCCGGTCCTGGCGCTTCCTCTGCTCTGGAGTTTTCACCACGTGATCAAAAGCGCCACGTCGGTTCCGGGAGGCCGGTGGTCGGACCGATTCGGCCGCAAACGGCTCCTGCTCGCGGGCTGGTTGATTTACGCGGCGGTGTATGGGTTGTTTGCGGTGGCCCGGGGCGCCTGGACGCCCTGGGCGCTCATGGGCGTTTACGGGGTGTTCTTCGGCCTGACCGAAGGGGTCGAACGGGCGCTCATCGCCGATCTGGCGCCGGAGGCCCTTCGAGGCTCGGTGTACGGCCTCTATCACATGACCGTGGGGTTTGGGTCCCTCTTGGCGTCGGTGGCCTTCGGACTCGTTTGGAAATGGCGGGGCGACCGCGCGGCCTTTCTTTTGGGCGCGTCCTTGGCCCTGGCGGCGGCCGTGGCGTTGGCGTTTTTGAAGGGGGTCAGCGGAGGCGAACCACAAACCGGAGAACGTCGCCCCGGTCTTTGATTTCGCTGTAGATGTATTTGATGCTGTCTTTGGGGAGGAGCATTTCGGTTGTGACTTTTTCCGTCACCACCTTTTGCCGGGCCTTGACCAGATCCCCCTGGGGCGAATCGGTGTGGAACTCCAGGGCGAAGGGGTAGCGGGAGTAATCCCGCAACACGTCCAGCGTGCGTTCAAAAATGGGCAGGGCTTCGACGGCGATTTTATCGTCCTTGAAAAGAAACTTGGACGAAATTTCCACCACCATGTTTTTCTTGTCCTCGAATTTGAGGTGCTTTAGCGTGAAAGCCTTCCCCAGCGTGGTGTGGGCGTTTTTGTATTCGTCCACCGTGATGAAGCGGAAGGAGTAGGCCGTCGCCACCTTGATCATTTTCCCATCTTTGGCCGTGCCGTCCCAGACGATCTCGTCCACCGGGTTTCCGTTCCCGGTCAAGGTCTGAATCACCTCGCCCGTTTCGTCTGTGATTTCCAGGCGCCAGCCTTTGACGGTGGTCTTGGCCGGTTCGGGATGGAAACTGATCAGGGGCGGTTCCGCCAATTCCGGCAGCCAGGGGCGGGCGGTCTGGTTGGAGGCCAGGCGGTCAAAGCGCTGAAAATCGTCTTCGCCGGGGACCGTCCGGGGCCGCTCCAGCAATTTTTCCGTTTTCTCCGTCACGGAATCCGCCATTTCCCGCACGTCGATTTTGATTTCGGGGGTGGGCTTCTCGATCAACACTTTGTCCTTGGCCTGCCCCGTGACTTCCATGGATCCGAGGTTTTCCTGGGCCGTGGTTGGGGTGGCCGGGGCCGTGGGGGCGGGTTGGGGAGAGGGGGACGCGACCGGGGCTTTGGCGGGCGCGGCCTTCTTGGCCCCTTTGGGGGCCGCGCCCAGGGGCGCGGCGATCAACAGCGTCAGGACCAACCACGGTGCTTTGTTCATTTCGTCTCCCTTACAACGCCCGAAATTTGAAGAGGATGAAGCCCCATTGCTCCTGGCCGTACTGGGCTTCGGACAACGGCTCAAAACGCCACTGCCGGAGAGCCGCGATGGCCGCCGAGTCCAATTTGCCGTATCCCGACGAGCGTTGAACGGTGATGTTCGCTTTCACCACCCCGGTGTGCAAAACAAAAAACTTGAGACTGACGGAGGCGATCAGGCCCTGGTCCCGCGCCCAATCCGGGTAGACCGGCAATACGGCGTTGAGAATGCGCCGGTTGGCGAGCGCCCCGGAGATCTCGTAGGGCGACCTTCCGTTCCCGCCGCCGACCCCGCGGCCGGTCCCGCTCACGGCGCCGCTCAAATTCGATCCTCCGCCCGACGAAGAGCCGCCCACATCGCCGATGCCGGCAAAGCCTCCCGACGTTCCGGACAAACCCGAAGCGCCCCGGTCCCGCAGGCCACCGCCGCCGGAGCCGTCGCCCGAGCCGTCGCCGCCGCCCGTGCCGCCGCCGGTCCCGAAGAAAGCGCCGGAAACGCTCTTGATGCCTTTATCGCTTCGCTTGGCCACCGCGATGCGGGGCGCGTCGGCGTCCATGCCGTTGGACAACTCGCCCCCGGGCAAGGGTTTGACCGCGAAAGGAAGGTCCTTGGCGCCCACCCGGTAAGCGGTGGATTTGTTCTTGATGGTTCCCCCGCCCCCGATCACGGGGCCCGCCCCGATGCCGCCCGAGGCCAGCCCGGCTTCGGTTTTAATGTTATCGACGTTGATCGAACCCGACAACCCGCCGCGGGCTTTGTCGCTCAGTTTTTCCTCGCCCAAAATTGATTGAATTTTTCGGCTCACCTGAATGGGGCCGGCCGAGGGGTACCGGCCAACTCGGGCTTGGGAGCCTCCTGGAGAAGTTTCTCCACGGGGACGGGCTTGGTGGCCAAACCCACCATCTTTTGAACGCGTTCGAAAAAGCTGGATTCTTTGGGTTCTTCCTTGCGGGGGGGTTCCGGCTCGGGCTTGGCCTCTTCTTCCACCACGAAATCGACGCCCACGATGGGGTCGCCCAGAGGACCCGCGTCCGGATGCCCTTTCCAAAACAACAACGGAACGTGCAAAGCCAGGGCGATCCCCAGGCAAAGCATTTCCCGGGGCTTTCCGAAAATATGATCGTTCAGGTCCAACGAACTGGCGGTCATGGCGCGGCGCGGACTTCCTTTTGACGGGTCGCGATGGCGATCTTTTTGGCCCGGGTCTTGGTCTTGATCACTTCCATTAAATTCTCGACGTCTTCGTAATCCACGTCCTTGTCGGCGCGGATGATGACCATCGGATTGCTTTTCTTTTTCAGCTTTTCGTCCAGCCGGCGGGGCAGATCGCCCACAGGGACAATGTCCTCGTCGATGGCCACCCGCAAGTCCGTGCCCAGGGAAACGGATATGTTCTTTTCCTTGGTTTCCGCGGTGTAGGCGTCGGGCAACGTCACTTCCATGTTGGGGATGTTGAGCACGGGGGCGGCCACGAGCATCACGATCAACAACACCAACGTGATGTCGATGATGGGCGTGATGTTAATGCCCGAAATGCCCGCGCCTTGGTCCCGGACTTTTTTCATGATTTGACCGCCCGTTTCACGAGGGACAGTTTTTCCGCCCCCGCCTGCTTGGCCGTGTCCAGCGCCGTCACCATGCGCCCATGGGAGATGCCTTTGCCCGCGGTGATGATGACCGTGCGGTCGTCCTTGCGGCTTAACTCGCCCCGCAAATTGGTGAGGAGCTGGAGGTCCGTGGTCAATTTATTGGTGTTCAGGTAATACCCGTCGGTTCGGACGTCCAGGAAGAGCGGCTTTTCTTTGACGGTTTGATCCGACTTCACGGCCACCGCGCCCCGGGACGCGAAGACCTGGATCATGGACTGCATCACCATGGGGGTGATCAACATCAAAACAATGAGGAGAACCAGCGAAATGTCGGCCAACGGCACGACGTTGATTTCGCTGATTTCCTCGGCCTCGCCTTTTTCGATGGACCCTTTTTTCACCGGGAATCCCCCGCGTCCCTAGCGCTTGTCCCCGAAGACGGCCAAAAGCAATCGTTGGCCGTAGGTGTTCATCTCCACCAGCGTTGCGCGCAAGCGGAAGTTGAAATAGTTGTAGATGATGGCCGCGGGAATCGCGACCACGAGCCCCGCCACCGTCGTGATCAAGGCTTCCGAAATACCGGCCGCCACCACCGACGGTCCGCCCGAGCCCGATCGGGCCAAATCGTGAAAGGCGCGCAACACGCCGAGCACGGTGCCCAACAAGCCGATCAAAGGCGAAATAAAACTGATGGTGCCGAAGAGGCCCACCCGCTTGCGCAGGAATTCCTGGCCTTCTTCCTTTTCAATCACCATGCCGTCTTCGGCGTCCAGTCGGGAGACGAGGGACCCTTCCAAACCCGCTTTGAAGACTCGGGCAAAAGAACCGTGGGACACTTCGCAGAGAGCGATGGCGTCCCGAAGCCTTTTTTCCCGCACCAAGCCCATGATGCGCTCCCAAAGTTCCCGGGGGAATTTGGCTTCCTTGCGGAACACCCAGAACCGCTCGGCGGTAAACGCCAACAGCAGCACCGAAAACACCAGAATCGTGCTGATGATGGGCGGGTTGATCATGAACCATTCTTTGAAGCCCATGGATGTCATCTTACTTGCCTCCCTTCAGTGCGGAAATCTTCTCCTGCGCGATGGCCCGCCACTCCGCGTTGGTGCTGTGGGAGGCGATGTCTTGATACACGGCGACGGCGTCGGCCTTGGCCCCGTCGCTTTCCAACGCTTCGCCCAACATCACCAAACCGGCGAGGCGGAATTTATTGTCCCGGGGCGTCAACGCCTGGAGCAACCGGTAGGCCGCCTTTTCCTCGGCGGAAGCTTTGAGTTTCTTGTAGCAACGGCCCATGGAGAAATACGCTTCGAACACTTCCGGCTGGTCCGCCGGGACTTTCTTGTAGGCCTCGGCCGCCTTGGCGAAATCTTCGGCCTGTTCATACAGTTGACCGGTTTGAAGAATCGCAAAAGGCGCCTTGGAGTCGCCGGGGTAACGGCGGAGGAAATCTTCGTAAGCGCTCACGCCCTGATAGGGCTGGCCCGCTTTGCCGTAGCACACCGGGATGTTCAGCGAGGCGTCCCGGGCCTTGGGATCGTCCGGGTGTTTCTCGATAAAGTCGTGGAAGGCCACCGCCGCTTCGCCGTAATTCTTCAGGCTGAAATAGGCGACGGCCAATTTGAACCGGGAGTCCTTCGTCAAGGCGTCCTGGGGGTAATTGAGCACGAAGTTCTTGAAATTCATGACGGCGTTGGGAAAATCGCCCTTCAGGAAATAGGAGTCGGCTTTGTAGTAGTACGCCTGGAGGGCCTGGCTGCTGTTGGGGAAGTCCAGGATCAAGCGCTCAAAATAATCCAAGGCGCGGTCGTAGTTTTTCCGATTGTAGGCCTCCGCCCCCAATTCCCAGTAAATATCGGCGGTGAATTTGCTCTGGGGGAATTGGTCCGCCACGCCCTTCATGTCGTCGCCGGTCTTGCCCTGCTTGTAATAGGCCATTTGCAAAAGGTCCTGGACCTCGCCCATTTTTTCGTCCAGGGGATATTTTTCCATGTAGGCTTTGTATTGCTCGATGGCGCGGGGCATGTCGCCGGCGTTGTAGTGGCACTGGCCCATCATCAGCATGGATTCCTTGGCCAGGGGCGACTCGGGATACTTTTCGACGATCTGGCGGAAGTAACCGTAGGCCTGGGGGTATTGGCCGAGGCCGAATTGGGTGCGGGCCGATTGAAACATCGCGTCCGGGGCCAGACGGCTGCTGGGGTAACGCTCCGTCAGCGTGGTCCATTTTTTGATCGCGTCGGTGAAATATTCCAAACGGTAAAGGGCCAGGCCCGATTGGTGCAAGGCCCGATCGGCCCGGGAATCGTCCGGGTACTTGGTGAAAAATTCCTCGTAGAAACTCGCGGCTTTCTCGTATTCGTGCTTGTTGAAGAACACGTCGGCGGAATCCAGGAGGGCGGTTTTCTTCACCTCGGGGTTGTCCATCTGTTGGGACAATTCCAAGGCGCGGGCCTGGGTTTCCACCGCCTGATCGTAAAGCCCCAAGCGCGCCAAACTGGCCGCGACGCCCAAGGTGGCGCCGGGCAACAAATCGGTTTGACGGAAGTTTTTGATCAACAAGTCGTAGGTCTGCCGGGCGAGCTCAAACTGGCCGATGTTGAAGTAAGATTCGGCCACCCAATAATAAGTTTCGGCCTGCCAACGGGAGGGGCTGGCCGGGGCGGTTTTTAAAATCGTGTAGACGTGGGTGACCACCTCGGCGTAGCGCTTGTCCTGCACCAGGGCCACCGCCAACAGGTAGAGGGCCTTTTCGTAATAGGCCGTGTTCGGGTAACGGTCCAAAATGGATTGGTAGGTCGTCATCGCCTCGTCCGTCTGCTTCATCATCTGTTGGCAGAGGCCCATCAGAAGCGAGACTTTGGCGTAGAGTTCCCCCCATTCGAAATCCTTGAGGAACTTTTGGGAGCGGGAGATGGCTTGGTCGTATTGCCCCTGGGCCGCCAGGCACCAGATGATTTTGTATTGGGCGTCCATGGCGTAATCGTCCAGGGCGGCCAATCCCCCGAAACCCGTGATGGCTTTGCCCAATTCGTTTTGACGGAGGGCGATTTCGGCCATGAGGTATTGGCTGGAGGGACCCGAAATGTTTTCGGGAAACTCTTTCATTAATTGGGACCAGTTTTGCCCCGCGGCCTCAAAGGCGCCGTTCTGGAAATTAACGCAACCCATGCGGAACAGCGCGTAGGGTCGAAGGGGGCTTTGAAGTTCCTTCTCATGGATTCGCTTAAAAGCGCTGTAAGCCAGGGGGTATTCTTTGGATTGGAAATAGGCCTCGCCCATCTGGAAAAGCGCCTTGTCCGTCCAGATTTTGGCGGTGTCGTTGTCCACCAGATCTTTGAGGATCTGCGCCGCGGCGATCACCCGGTGGGACAACCGCTGGCACACCCCCCGGTAATATTGACAGGCGGGATCGTCGGGGGCCCGCTCCAGAAGCGCCAGGGCGTCTTGATATTCCCCCCGCTCCATGCGGACGAGGGCCAGGGGAACGACCACCTGGGGCAAATTGGCGTAGCCGGCGTTGGCTTGAAGAAGCTTCAGCAAATAAATTTCGGCTTTTCCGTGTTCGCCCCGGACCAGCAAGCAATGGGCCGACCCCAACAACGATTCCGCCCGGAGGCTGGCGTTCTTGGATTTTTCCACCCACGCAAAGTAATCGAGAGCGGTCAAATATTTTTTGAGATTGTAGTGGCATTCGCCCAAGCGCAGACGCGCGCTGACGGCGAGATTTTCCTGGGCGGACCCGTAGGAACCGATGAATTCCTTGAACTCCCCGGCGGCTTCGTTGAACCGGTTCTGGCGGAAATAGGCTTCGGCTTTCAGGTATTTGGCCGCGGCGGCTTTGGGATCCCGGGGATACTGCTTGAGGAAAGTGTCGCAACCGGCGACGGTGGATTCGTATTGACCGGACTGGAACGTTCCGGACAACACGGCAAAATAGCGTTCCGCGTCGGGGTTGACCATCACCGCCCCGGCGCTGAGCGCCAGACAGAGAAGACCGCCCGGAAGAATCCGGCGGACGCGTCGTTTTAAAATAAAGGAACTCCTGGTGCCGATCAAGGTGCGCATAGTCAAAGTCACTGGGCCGCGGGAGCGACGGGAGCGGCCGAACCGTTTCCGGGGGCCGACCCGGCGCCGTCGGATTCCGCCGGAATTTCCAGCGGCACCGCCGGCGACGTGGGCACGACCGGCGGCGGCGGGGCTTCGGGCGGTGCGTCGCCCTTCACGCTGGCGTCCACCCCGCCGACGGAATTCGTCTTATAGTCCAGCCGGAACTTCCCGCGCTCTTCCCAAATTTTGCCGTTCTTGTACTCGACGCGGAACACGTAATGATAGCGGCCGCGCCGCACCGGCTTGCCGCCCGAATCCATCATGTCCCAGACCACCCACTCCGGCGGCGAAGCGGGATCGCCCAAGCTTCGGAGCACGTGCCCCTCGGCGTCGGCGATGGTCAGCGTCCACTTGACCAGCCGGAATTTCGGAACGCCCACGTGGAATTTGACTTCGTTTTGCAGGCCTTCCACGTAAATGGCTTCGGTCTCCGGAACGATCCCCGCGGGGTCGATCCGCGTGCGGTAGACGTTGCCCCACCGCCATGTCAAAGATACCTTATTAAAATCACCCACGTCCGATTGGGTTGAAAAAGCGTAATCCACTTTCACGGTCCGGAGGGCGACGCCCAACCCGGCGGTCAGCGTCCCCTTTTGGTCCCAACCGGTCCTTAAGCTTAACAGGGAAAGTGGGTTGTATTCAAGGCCGGCGGCCACGTAAGCGCTCTGGCCGTCGGTCTTGTTGGCGTCCAGCCCCAACAAAAAGAGGTTCTCCGGCCCGTGGTAGGCGACCCCCGCCCGGGTGGAGCGTCGAAAAATGTCGGGATCGGAGGCGAGGGTGATCCGGGGACGGTTGAGATTGCTGATCGACAAACCAAAACTGAGGCCGTTCCAAGGTCGGGTGTAGCCCGAGAGGTCGAGACCGAAGGCGTTGCCCGAGTTGGCGAGCACGGTCTGCTGCAGAAATCGAAGGCGGCCGCCCAGGGACCAAGCCTCCCGAAACGGCCGGGCGTAGGACACCGAAAACGCGTTGTGAACAATGGATCCGTCGTTGCCGGAAGCGAAATTCAGGTCGTCGCGGCCCTGAAAACCGTCGGAGCGGAGCATGATGTCGGAGGCCGCCAAGGCGCCCAAGGGCCCCAAGGGAACCCCGACGGCCGCGTAATACATGTGGGTGCCCAGGGCGAAGGGGGCGTACATCGTCACCCATTGGTATTCGTCCAAGAAAGCCAGGGCCGCCGGGTTCCAATACTCCGCCGTCGTGTCGTCCGCCACGGCGGTGAAGGCGCCGCCCATGCCCAAGGCGCGGGCCCCCGCGCCGAACCGCAAATAGTCGCCCGCGTCGCCGAAGGTCACTTCCCCCCGTCCCACGACCGCGGCCACCAAGAACAGGCCGGCCCCCCCAGCGCGGAAAGCGATTCGTCGAATCCGGGGGGAAATCATTTCCGCACCGCGACCTTTCGACGGAACGTTCGGCCGTCGGCCCTCAATTCCAACACCGCGATGTAGCCGCCGTTCCCGACGGTTTGACCGTCCGCGTTGCGGCCGTCCCAGGCCAACCGATTCAATCCGGCCTGTCCGCCGGATTGCCCGGGGGACACTTCGGTTTCATAAATCTTTTGCCCCATCACGTCATAGATCGTCAAAGTCACCCCGGAATCCTGCGTCAAATTGTATTCCAGAAACGTCACGTCGCGCCCGGCTTGAAAAGGATTCGGGTAGTTGACGACGCCCTCGTCCGATGACGTCGCGGCCGACACGTAGATCGTCGGGCTGGTTCGCGTGGATTCCACGTGGGTAAAACCGGCCTGGGTCACCCCGTAATGGCGCACCGAATGAACGCCGACGCCCGGCAAGGCGAAGGGACCGGCGTAAACCTGGTAGGGCCCCCCGTCCACGGAATACCGGATTTCGGTCAGGGACATTCCGGCCTCGTAGTCCGCGTTGACCGTTACCAGATCCCCGGCCTTAAGGGCGCTTCCTTTTCCCGTCGATCGGCCGTAGCCCGAAAAGCTCAGGGAGGTGACGGGCGGGCCCAGAAGCCGGAACCCCTGGCTGGCGCTGAAAGATCCGGAGCGCGCGATAAAGGTGCCCGGGCCGGACCCGGAGGTCGCCGCTTGAAAGTTCACGTTCAACAAGCCGAAGGCGTTGCTCAGGCCCGACGGATTCAAAAGCGTGCCCAAAGCGTTGTTGTCCAACGAAAGCGTCGTGGCCAGGTCCGGGATCGGGTTGGCGAACCCATCCAACAACGTGACTTGAATTTGGGCGGTCGTGCCGGCTTCCAGGGATCCCGGCAACGCGAGGGACAATCCGGCCAAGGAGCCGGGCTTCATATTGATGATGGGGCTGTCGGAAAACCGCGTGCCGTCGTCGACTCGGAACCGGAACAAGCCCGCCTCGGTGTACGCTTGCTGAAGCGTCACGGGACCGCCCGACATGGCGCCGTTCGTCACCTGGAGAACGCCCGTCCCCGGCAAACCGTTGACCACCCGGATGGCCGTGATCGTGAAAGTGGAGGAGAAGTTTTTGGCGACCGTCCCCGTGTCCACGTCCGATGAAACGATGACCATGGAGAAGGCGGAGGGGGGACCCACCGTCGATTCCGTGGGCTGCGTCACGCTGTAAGCGACGTCCCGGGGCACGAAAGCGACGGGGGCCCGGTTGTTGCTGTAGCCCTGCCAGCCGTCGGCGTCGTAGATCCGGAAAATAACGTTTTCCGCCGTTCGGTAGGAGAGCGTCAGCGTCACGACGCCCGAGGGGTCCATCTGGAATTTGTTGGGCTCCGCCGGGTACGTGGGGGTCGGGTTCACCAAATTGGCCACGTCCAAAGGCTGCAGGGAAGGGTCGACGGGCACCACGTAAAAGTCGCCGGTGGTTCCCGACACCAAACCGGTCGTGGTCGACCCGTTGAACCGGAAAAGCGCCACGGTCAATCGGAAATCCCGGGGGGGCCCGGTGTAGTAGTCGCCGAAATTCAAGACGGTGGTCGCCTCGTAGACGCGCCCCGTCAGTGGAATGGCCACGGATTGGGACACGACCGAAGGCGTCACGGTGTCCTGGGCGGTGACCGTCACCAAGGGCGGCGTGGTCAATTTGATGTTGTTGAAATTGGCGATGCCGTTGACCAGGGGCGCCTCGGGTTGGGCCGCCAGGGAACCGTCGTCGGCCGCCAGCTTGATGCGCAGCGTGGCGGGGCTCGACACCGAACTGACGACGTTCCAGTAGGTGTCCACCGCCTGGACCGTCAGAGAGAACGTCTCCCGGGCCGATTGGGGCAGAAGTCCCGACGAATCCTTGCCCGTGGCCGACGGGATGCCCGGAATGGCGGTTTCCCCCGGGGCCAAGATTTGAAGTTTGACGTAAGCGCCCGGATCGATGTCCATATCGTCGGACCCGTTGACGAGGAACGCCCCCACGGTCCCGGTCGCGATGATCACGATGTGTTCGGCCTTGGTGTATTTAAAGTTGAATTGCGTTTCCCCCTGATTCAAGCTGACCCCCGTCACGGGAGAGGTGCCCACGGCGGGGAGGCCCCCGACTTCCACCCGGAGGGACACGGCGTGGTCCAGCGTTCGAATGGGGAAAGAATCGAAGATCGAATCGAAAAGCTGAATCGTGATCGGAAACGTGTCGTCCGTCGTCTGGCGGTTGGGAGCGGTCACCACGTATTTAAGTCCGTTGGGCGCCACGGTGATGTTCGCGGTGTAGGCCAACCGGCTGAAATTGTCCGTGATTTTGATGCGGATGGTTTCCACGTGATCGTAGTGCTGAAGGGGAAGGGTCACCTGCCCCGCGACCAAATTGGCGCTCAACACGCCCAGCGACACGGTGCTGGGCGCCCCGGAAGAGGTCTGGGCTTCAAAGAAGACCGTGTGATTGTAAGGCCCCGGCAGGCCGGTCAAGGGATCGATCAATTGGACCGTCATCGAAAAGGGCGCGCCCACCACCGTGGTGCTCGGAACGCCGACATCGAAATACGCCCCGGGAAGGATCGGCACATCGGAATAATTCGTCTTGTTGAGGGGGCTGGCGGGGTCCGTCACCGTGACTCGAACGGGATTGATCAAGGCGGTGCCGCTCAGATACAGGTTCGTCACCGTCGCGGACCCGGCGGTGACGTTTATTCCCGTCAAGCTCACGGCGCCGTCGTTGGAGGAAAGGGAATAGTTCCCCCCCGAGTAAGCCGGGTCCATGTTGTAAAAGGGATCGCAGGCCACGATCGTGAAGGTCGTGTTGGTGTTCGCGATAATCGGCGTCGGCGCCCCCGATTTCCCCGAGGCGAAACCGGGGCGTTGTGTTTCGCCGCCGGCCAGCAGAAGCAATTTGCCGGCGGCCGCGGTGTAGGAGCCCGGATTGATTTGCACCGTGGAAGTGTCCGTAAAACCGGTGGCCGTGTGCGACGCCAACACGACGTGGGAACCGGCGGTGTAGATGAATCCGAAGGTCGAGCCGGACCCGTTCACCAAATTGACCGGACTGCTGAAACTGGCCGACACGTTGGGCGCCGGGACCGACAGGTTGACGGGGCCGTTGAAATTCATCTTATTGCCGTGGGCGTCCACGGCATACACCGTCGCGGCGATGGCGTCCCCCGCGGTTTTGGCGTCGGGGCTGTTGATTTTATTGGGCGTCCCGCCCGGTTGAAAAGACTGTCCCGGAAGGACGACGACCACCCCGGAGAGGATCGCCAGTTCGTAAATGTCGAAGAAAACGCTGAACCCCTCCTTGAGGGGCGGCAAATTGTAATAGGCCCGGATTTGCAGGCGATCGGCCCCCAGGCCCAATTGCTTTCCGGCGTAGTTGACCACGACGTTGGTCGAAACGATCCCGCCCGTGACCGGGTTGGCCACGAAGGTGATGGTGGAGGGCACGATGGCCCCGTCGTAGGTCACGGGGACCCCGTCGCTCCACAGCTCCAACCGGACGGACCCCCCGAAATTGGTGGCGATGTTGTTGAACTGATCGAAAGCCGAGACCGTGATGGCCATGGCGTCGCCGGCGTTCTTGTTGGACACGCCCGTGACCGTGAAGTGGTCCAGGGGGCCCGGCTGAACGGTCAAGGTCGCCGTGACCGTTTTCGTGGCGACCAACGTGTCGGTGATCTTGAAAATATTCGTTCCCAAATTGCCCAGCGTGACGGTATTAAACAGGCTCCCGCCCGACATGGGAAAGGGGTTCGGCGCGGGGAAGGTCACGGTGCCGCCCACGGGGGTTGTCAGCTGAAAATTCAAGGAAGGCCACCCCGGGACGGGGGGGTTGAGGACGGGGTTGAAGTAATCATCGGTCAAATACACCGAAATGGGAAACGCGGTGTTGACCGCTTGATCCACGATGATCCCCGTTTTCCCGTCCGGCTCGGTGAGGGGCGGAACCCCCGGGGCCAGGGTTTCTCCCGGCAAAGAGACGATGACCCGGTCGTAGGGCCGCGGATTAACGGTGAACAGGGCGCTTTGGCCGTTGGTCGAGGTGATGGCCCCGGCCAGCCGCTGGGACGCGGGACTCGCGGTGCGCACACGGACCCCGGCCACGGTCGTATCGCCGATGGCGGGCATGGTCAGCGGGCCCGGCGCGTCGATGTAACCGGTCGGCGACGTCAGGGTCAAAGGCTCCGGCCCTCCCAAGGCGACTTGGTTCCAACTGGCGTCCACCGCCCGGACCACCACCGTCATCAAATCGCCCGCGGTGGCGCTGTTGGGCGACAAGGCGTTTCCGGGGTAGGCCCCGGGCGTGTAAATTTCCCCCGGCAACGTGAACCACAACATGGACAGAGGACCGGTGTTCACTCGAAAGGGGTTGGAATCCCCGATCCGGCCCCCGCTGTCGTCCACGTTCAAACACACGTTGAGTTTCTGTTTGGTGACCTTGATGGCCCCGGCCCAGACTCCGTTGACAAACGTGACCGAGGTTTGCGGCCCGGGGGTGACTTGGTCCACATCGACGGTGTTGGCGCCCAGGCCGGTGCCAACGCAGTCGTTGGCCGAAACCACCGCGGCCGAATTGTACGTGGTGACGGTGTTGCCGATGGCGTCCCGGGCCCGGATCGTGACCGCGAAGGGAGACACCGCCGACTGGGGGGTCGCGATGGCGGACCATTCAAAACTGCTGGCGGCGCCGCTCAAGACCGAAATGGAGGTGGAATCCGTCGTGCCGTTGGTCCCCTCGGTGGTCTGAATGATGTGGGCCACGCCCGAGGCCAAGAAGGAAAAAGCGTTGTTCATGGACAGTTGATTGCCGGCCGCCACCGATTGCCCCACGGGGACGGTGTCCGTGCCGGGATGGGTGATGGAAACGAAACTCACGGAAACGGGGTAGAGCCCCGGTTCGGGGTTTCGATCCGTACGGATGGGGTTGTGGAACTGGTCCACCAGAAAAGCGTTCACCACCGGCACCGGCAGGCCCGCCGTGGCCGTGTTGGCCGCGCCCGTTTTTCCGGCCCCCGTTCCGGGGGTCAGATTTTCCCCTGGGAAAGCCAATAATATGTGATCGAAAACGTTGGGTTCGACCGTCAATCCGATAATTCCCGAGGCCCGGGTGACCTGGCCCGGGTAGAGAAGTTGGGCCGTGGCCGTGATGGAGTTGTTGAGACTCCCGATGGTCGTTCCGAACAACGTGACGGAGGCCACGGCCACGCCGTTGACGAAATCGGCCCCCGGAACGAACGTACTGCCCAGATTGACGGAACTGTCGCCCACCAAGGCCGAAATATCGACGTTGTCTGAAAAAGGGACGACGACGGCCCCGCCGGAATCCCGGGCGGTCAGGGTGACTTGGAAGGGGACGCCGGCCATGGCCGTGAAAGGGGCCCCGGGCAGGGTCACGGTGAATTGGGACACCGTGCGGAAGATGGTGACGGACATCTGCCCTTTGACGGAAGCGTCCACTTGGTTTTGAACGGTGAGCGTAAAAGGACCGGGCGTGGCCGCCGCCCCGACGAACAGGGTGAAATTGGTGGGGCCGGCGATGGCCACGCCGTCGACCACGTCGTTCGGGGTCACGGTGACCCCGGCGGGCAAACCGATGAATTTGACCCGGTGGGGGGTGCCGTCGGGCAGGCCGCTCTCCTGGGGGTCGACGCTGATCGTCACGGCGTTATCGCCGATCATGATGTCGCTGGGACCGGCGATGTTGTAGCTGCTCACCGCCCAAAGGGCGGGAGCGCCCGCCAACAGAAAAACGGCCGATCCGACGAAGCGGGAAATCGGCTTCACGGGGTTTCCTCAATGGCTTGAATCGTCAAATCGACCACACCGCGGGCGGGGGACGACTGGCCCCCAACGATTTTTCGGGACACGGCTTCCAAGCGATTCCGCCGATCGGCGGCGCCCGAGGCCGTCAAAGTCACGACCGCCTCGGCGATCCCCCCGTGGAAAAGGTCTCCCGACAAAACGGCGGGCGACACCGTGCCCAACGAGGCGTTTAAATTGACGTCGCTGTGGAAAGAGGTCACCGCGCCGCCCCGATCGTCCCGGGCGATGAGTTGAAGAGCGAAGGGTTTTCCCACTTGGCCGACAAAAGGACGGACCCGGGGCGTGAGCGTGAAAGTGGTCGCGGGGCGTTCGACCAAGATTTCGGCCATGCCCAGAACGCGCTTGTTCGCGGCGTGGCGTACGGTCAAAACGTAAAGCCCGGGGGCCAGCGTCGGGAGGGTCCGGACGGTCACCGGGGTTTCGCCCTGAAATTCGAATCCGCGCGCGGGGGCCGACACCGGGGCGAAGCCCGCGGGCAGATCCATTTTAACGCGCTGGGGGGCGGCGTCCGGCTGATCGCCCGAACGTGGACCCACGACCAATGTAAAGGCATCGCCGGCCATGACCGCCGCCGGAACGGAAAGGACGTAGCGATCCGCCGCCCGAAGATTCGGGGTTCCGGCCGCTAAAGCGATCGCCAGCGCCGCGGTGCCTCGTCTCATCGTCCGCTCCCCCGCCTTTCCCCGCCGTGCGTTTGTCCGCCCCGGAGCGGGAACGCCCCATAGGCCAACGCGCGCCGATTGGCTGTGAATTTCAATCGATGGTGATTCGACCCGGCCATTTTCAAATGGTGTCCTCTCGTTGTGCCGAGCCGATAGAAGGAAGGATGTTCGCTCGGGGCCACGTAGCAAGTCTAGGGCCGAAACCGAAATATTTCAAGCCCAGGATTTACAGGGATTTTACACGATGCCGAGCCATCGGGAAATGGCCGATTTGTTGCGGGGGGCTACGCCGAGGTGGCGACGAGGCGGGACAGGCGGGTCAGTCGATCCAATTCTGCCGTTTCGATGGACAACGGAAGGAGGCCCTCCATCAACCACACCAAGGCCTCCCGAAACAGCGGGGTCGCGAGTCCGGTCGCCCGAAGGGGGACATCGGCCGCGGCCACGACCCGGCAGGAGGTGAAGGAGGCGGGATTGAGCCGGGTTCGAATTAAAGATTCCACCTGCGAAAGATCCCAGGGATCGCGGTCGCTCCCACGGGTCGGGCGTTGAACCCAGCGCTCCACCCGGCGGTCCAGGGGGTTCCATTGGGCCACGGCCGCTTCGCCCTCGGCGTCCAAAGGAATCAAGGCCAATCCGGTCGCCGGTCCCTCCGCCCGGTCCGCCATGGCGCGGCGAACCACGGCCTCCAAGCGAGCCGCCACGCTCCGGGAAACCAGAACGACGGTGAGGGGACGATCGCCCAACGCCGAGGCAACGGGGTCGGCGGCGGCGAAATCCGGGGACGACCGAAGGGCGCGAACCAACCACGACTGAATTTCTTCCGGGGGACCGGCCACGCCGCGTTTCGCGAGCGCCGCTTTGAGCCCCGCCGCAAAAACCGGGTCGTCCGCCCCATCGAGCCGATGCCCCGTGACCGGACCGCCGCCCACGCCCAGGTTCATCGCCCGGGGGGACAAAAGCGATTTAAAATCCACCGGAGACAAACCGCCCGACCGAACGGCGCACAGGGCCGCCGCCGCGGATTCGGCCCGCCGATCCCGGAGCCGCCCATCGGCCCACCGTTCCAACATCATTCCCGTCGCCGCCGCGGCCAAGGGCGCCCCCCCGAGGGACGCGATCGCCGCCGCGAGGGAAGCCCCCCCCAGCAGAGCGGCGACGATCCCGGCTCCCAAAAGGGCCGGGAGGAGTTGAGCAACACCGTAAGCCGCCGCCTCGGACCCGACGCCCCCCCGGTGGAGACTTTCGTGGCCCACAACGCCCAACCCGTAGAGAATCGCGTTTTGAACCGGCACGGGCCATTGGGACAGGCGATTTAACGCGCCGGGATTGATCCGCAATTCGCCGTCCACGACTTCCAGAAAAGCGGCGGCGGGATCGGCCCGTGCGTTCGAGAGGAATTGACTCAACCTTCCGGGCTTTTGCGCCGGGTCAAATCGAGGACGCGCGAGGGGCGCCAAGGCCCCCAGAAGGAGGGCGGGCGCGAGGAGGGGCGCGATCCAGCGGAAATCAACGGGCACCCCCGAAACCGCTCCGAGGGTCGACACGAAGAAAACCGCCGCCGCTCCGCCCACCGCGGCCCGGGCGGTCCACCGGGACAATTCCCGGGCGTTCAGGCGGCCGCTCCCCGCCGGCATCGGATGCAAAGCGTCGTCCCACTGATCCAGCGCCAGAGCGATCTGGGAAAGGGGCGTGTCGCCGCCCGCGGCCAGCAGGCGCTCAAGGCGGGGCCTCGACACCTCGCCCGACAAATAATCCCGCACCAGACCCGTCAAATCCCCGTCGGAAAACTCGGAATTCCAGGACGCGCCCATTAAAAACTCCGTGGGGGACGGCCGCCCCCGGGGAACGTTGAAGCGGGGAGCCCGAAGGGTCACGTCCTCCAATTTTTCCCGAAAGGACCCTTTAAATCGGGGAAGAGCCGCCCGCGCTTTCTCGTAGAGAACCCCCCGTTCCAAAGGGGTCGTCGCTCCCCCCGCCAACACCGCGAGCAGGTGACGTTGGTCCGAGAGCGAAAGAGCCGGCGGCGTCGCCTCCCGCCCGACGCGATCCAAGAGTTCGTACGCCCAACCAAATTCCCGGGCCTCTTCCGCCGACAAGCGATGGAATTCAAACACCGTCAGGGACAAATCCCTCAACAGGTGGAGTGCTGTTTTTTCCCAATAGGGGGAGCCGACGCCCCGGACGATGGCCTCCGCCCGAACCCAATCGGCGAATTCCACCATCAACGTTTCGGTTTCCCGCCAATCCCCCCGTCGACGGAGAGGCTCGATCACTTGATCCACCGCCGCCCAAAGCCGGAAGAGGTCGCGGGCGCCGCCTTCCAGCGGGCGTTGGCGCGCGTGTTCCGCCAGCCGGGTCAGGGCGGTGGAAAATTCTGGAAATTCGAAATGATCCCAGGACCGCCGCACCGCTCGAAAATCGTTGGGGACCGCGTCCGTGGGGGGGCGGGCCGCCGGGCCGGCCGCCCAGGGAGCGTTCCGGGCCCGAAACCGCGCGGCCACGGTCCGCCACAAAGGCAACGGCCGTTGAACTTCCTTCGCCGCCTGGCGGGTGAGCCGGTCCAATTGACGGACGGATCGGCCGAACTCCGCCACGGTGCCGGTCCAGTAGGCTTCGTCGGCCAGACGGAAAGCCGTAAAAAACGCGTTGGGCTTGGGGTAAGCCCGGAGGTCCGCCAGGCACAATTCCGCGTGAGCGCGGAGGCGGTGCACGATGGATTCCAATCGCTCCCGGAGGGCCGGGCGGTCGGAATAACGTCGGCGAATTTGATGGATCTCGGCCCGGGACCGTTCCACAAAACCGACCAACTGAACGGCCCGACGATGCCCCATTTCCTCCAGCGTGCGCTCCGGCACGGGACCGTCGTTCCACGAATTGGCCAGGGCTTCGGCCAGATAGGCCAGCGTGTGGCGGTCCTTGGGATTGAGGCCCAGGGTCCCCGGGAGGACGGCGTGCTCCAGCCCCTCGTGAATCACGGCCGCCAGGCCCGTGACGTACAACCGAACCTCCTCGGGGGATCGGCCCCGGCCCGGGACCCGCTCCCCGGCTCCCTCGATCCGGTCGGACCATTCCCCCGCGACGGGGCCCAACAAATACCACCGGGCCGCCGACGCCTTCGGTTGGACGCCGAGGGACGCGAGGGGGCCCCGGGCGGTCGGTTTTTTCTGATCAAGAAGGTCCGCCAAGGCCAACAGCGGTTCGGTCAGCTCGAGGGGGTCCAACCAATCCCGTTGATGGGCCACCCGGGCGCGAAGATCGGCCGCCCATCGGCGGCGTTCCTCGAACGTGGCTTCGCGCCGCACGCGGGCCCGAACCGCTTTCCACTGGTCGGAATTCAGATCCGCTTCGCCCGCGTGGTGCATCCCCCCCCCGCGCGGCCCCTCGGGAAAACCCGACGCTCCCGTGAGGGCCGTCCAGGCGTCGGCGGGAATGTTTTGACCGGTTCCGAGGAGGACGACGCGGCGGACGCCCCGCCGTCTTAGCCTTTCGACGAGCGCCTTGGATTGAGCCAGCGCCGCGTAGGGCAGGGCGGCGGCGCCTTCGGAAACGACGCCCGCTTCTTCCCAATGGGCGCGAACCGCCCCGGCCACCGATTCAAAGGGCACGGTCACCATGGCGTCCAAAAGGCCCGCCGCGGTTTGGAACGCCAACGGTTCGGGCGCGTTCACCGCGATCCCGTTTTCCAAGATATCCGGGGCGGGGGACTGGGAAACGATTTCCCCCCGCGCCAGCGATTGGGCCATGGGGTCGGCCCGGGAGGAATCCACCCCGATGACGGTCAAACGGGAATCAATGGATTTCAGCGCGAAATCGACGCCGGCCACCACGCCCCCCGCTCCCACCGGGATCAGGAACGCCGTGTTCTCGATGCCGGAGAGCGCGGTATCCAGCGCGGACAATTCCCCGGCTTCGGAAGAATTCAGGGAGCCGGACCGTGCCTTAAGGTCGAACCATCGGACCAGCCGGTCGAGCCCGACGTCGGGGTCCTCCCGGCGGGCAACGTTGGTCAGCAAGTCCAATCCCAGAGCGCCGTAGGATTCCACCGCCCGCTCGTCGCCGTGAGCGAGGAAATAAGCGCCTTCCCGCTCGGCGAATTCCCGGGACCGGGTCTCGGCCTCCGCGTAATCCTCCGTGAAACGGATTTCCGCGCCGCCCGCCCGCATTCGATCGATTTTCCCGGGGGGGGCGTTCCGCGGAACGAACACCACCGCCCGTAGGTGGCCCAGCTCCCGGGGGTAGGATCGGCGGAGAAATTCGGCAAAAAACGCGAGGGATTGGCCCTGATTGCCCGTCGTCGGCGTGGTGAGGAACCGGTGGGCCCGGCCGAACGCTTCGGGGTCCTTCGCCACCCGGCCCAAGACCCCCGACAAGATCCAGGGTTTAAAGGATCCGGTCCGCTGGAGCCCTTGGTTGCTGAGGAACACCTCGAACCCGGTTTGTTCGCTGAGCAAAGGAAGCTTTTGGAGGGCGACGGATCGCAGGTATGGCCCGTCCGCCGGAGTTTCCGATACGGTGGCCTTGTAATTCCCCAGCACGTTCTCAAAACGCAAGGTGGGCGGAAACGCCAACCCCCGGTCGGCCGGAGGCGACAGCGTTCGGACGTCCCCCTCGGCGGGTTCGACCCGCCACGGCGGGGCTTCCCGGCGACCGCCGAAACCCAGGGCGGAAAGGAGGGCGGGCAAATCCGCGAAGTCGCCGTGAACGAGGACATCGGCGCCGGCGGCTCGAAGGACCGCGGCGCGCTCCTCGTCCGACGCGACGCCCACGGCCAGGGCGCCGGTGGCCCGGGCCGCGGCGATATCGCCCCGGCCGTCGCCGATCAAGGCGGCGTTCGCACCGGCCATTCCCTCCTCGGCCAACCGTCGCCCGATGACGTCCCCCTTCTTTCCCCCGCCGTGAAGCGTTCCGAAGAATCCCGACAACCCGAGCCCCCGCAGAACCCGGTTCCGCGTTTCGGCGGATCCGCTGGTCGCGACTTCCAGCCGAACCCCGGACTCCCGGAGTAATTCCAAAAGCGCTCGGGTGCCCGGCAACACCTGCTCCGGCGTCGCCAAACCCACCAGCTCCTTGTTGACGATTTTTCGAATTTCCTCCGACCGCTCCCGTCCCGCGGGCGAGTGCACGGGCGCCAGGTCCCGCTCCCGGGCCCAGGCGGCCAGGGCTTTTTCCTGTTCCCCCCAACTCATCCAATCCGTGTCGATGAAAAACCGTCGGACCTCGTCCACCCGCTCGGGGGCGGGGTGCGCGTCGTTGTACAAGAATCGGCTCCAGAGTTCCGCCTTGATTTGGAAGGGGTACCCCCGCCAGAGGGTGCCGTTGATGTCGAAAAAGCAAAGGCGCAGATTCGCGGCGGCCACCCGATCGGGCCGTACGATCTCGACCCGGGAAATCCCCGAAACGGCGCGGCCGGACGAACGCGCCGGCGGACGATTCAGGCCCAGGAGTTCCCGCAGGGAAGCCAAATCGGTGAAATCGCCGTGAACCACCGCGTCGGCCCCGGCCGCGCGCAAGGGGGCCGCGTGCTCCTCGTCGACGGCGATCCCCACCGCCAGCGCGCCGGCCGCCCGGGCGGCCTTCATGTCCCGGGCGTCGTTGCCGATGAGCACCGCGCCGACGGCCGTCAAGCCCAATTCTTTCAGGCGCTCCACGACCGCGTTTTCCTTGTCCCCGCCCGGGTGGACGCGGCGGAACAGGGAGGCCAACTCCAGGCCGCCCAAGGTTTTTTGGCTGGTGTCCTCGGACCCGCTGGTCACGACCTCCAGCGGAATTCCGGACGTTGCCAACGACTCCAGCAACGCGCGAACGCCGGGCGTTTGGAGGTCGGGCCGCGCACGAACCCGGCGGGTTTCCGCCTCGATGTTCTGGGCTTTTTCGTGCCCATCGACGACGCCCACGTGTCTTCCCACGTTCCGCTCGGCGGCCCAGGCGTCCAGGGCGGCGATTTGGGCTTTCAGATCCCCCCGATCGTGCTCGACAAAGAATTCCCGCAGGGCGCTGAATCGCTCGGGCGTCACGTTCCCCTCGCCGTAAAAAAATTGGGCCCAGCGAAGGGCCCTCACGTCGTAGGGGGTGGACCGCCACAAGGTGCCGTCCAGATCGAAAAAGGCGATTTGCAGTTGGAGCGCCGCGACGCGCTCCGGGTGGATCCTTTCAAGGCGGGGCAAAGCGATGGGCGCCGCCGCGGGACCCGCCCGGTCGCCCCCGCCCGAGGAGGTCTTCAGGATCTCCCGCCGCCAGGCCGCCGCTCCGTCGGGCGTCAGGGAGGCCAGAACGCTGAATTTCGTTTCCTTCCCCTCGTAGGTCTGCCGAAGCGGAAAGAACGACTCCCCGAGGTCGTGCTTTTCGAGAACCCCGCCCGCGTTCAATAAAAGAAATCCGGGCGCCGCGACGTCCCAGCTTTTGACCCGCTGGGACGCGTAGTACGAGTAATTCGCCGGGAGACCCGGAAGGGAAATCCCCACGCGCCGCAGGGCCAACCCCGTCAACCAAAGACCGCTCGACCCCACCCGGGGAACGGTTTCGGCGAACCGGGAGCGAACCCGATCGAAGTGGGGGTACGGCTCTCCGATGGCGGGTTTCCCGTGGGCCACGGCGGCCAATTCCGCGAAATCCGTCGGGAAGGATTCGGGGGGCAACGGGGCGTGCCACCGGCCGTTGACCCAGAGCCCGGCCCGCCCCGCCCGGGCCATGACCACCAGAGGCCCCCCCTCGGGCCCCTTGCGGGGGAGAACCACGACCGCCAACAGCGGCCGGCCGTCGTATTGAAGTTCGAGATGCACGGCAAAAATGTCGGTTCCGCTCAAATAGGTTTCCGTGCCGTCCAGGGGGTCCACGAACCACTGATAAGGCGATCCGGCGTTGGCCCGGTTGCGACGGTGCAGGTCCGGAGAGAGCGTTTCCAGGTCCTCCTCGCCGATGATTTCGTGGGTGGGGAAAGCGTCGAGGAGGCCGGCGGCCAAAGTGACCATGGCCTCCTCATCGGCCCGGGACACCTGGGTGCCGTCGGGTTTGGTGGTCGCGGTCCGGGGCGCCTCCGCCTGCAACTCGACCAATCGGTCCGAAACGGCCCGGCCCAGGGCCAACGCCTCCCGCTGGGCCTCCTCGGCCACTTGATCGGGGGAAACCGCGGGGAGCGGATTTTCCGGCGCGGCGGCCACGCCCGATTCCCGGCGCCATTGGTCGTAAAGGCGGTCCAAATAAGCCGAGGCTTGGGGCCAGGGAAGGCCTTCGGTGGCGGCGAAGACGCTCGCGTCGGGGTCGACGCCCGCGGGCACCGCGCGGAGCCAGGACCCCGGGGGGGGGTCCCGAAACAAGGCCTCCAGGAAACCGGCGTCGTACCGGTCCGTGAAGAGCCGCGGCGTCCGCCCGAAAAAGATCCGCCGTTCCTTGGCCCATTCCACCGGGCCGGCCGAAAGGTGAAGACCGTTGTAGGACGAATCGGCGGCGGGAAAAAAACGCTCCCGGAACATTCCGCGCAGGGTGTTCCCCGGGGCCTGGGCCCCGTCGGTGGGTCCGATCAGGCGCCGGGCCTCGCGTACCCCGAACGCCCCGCCCTTGGGGAATCGAACCTCGACCATCAGGACGCCCGCGCCGGGCCCGTAATAGCGGCTTTTCATTCCGGCGGGGGCCCCGCTCAGGACGAGGAAACGCTCGCCGCCGATTTCAACGACCTGACACCAGGCGCCCCCGATTTTCGTTCGGGTTCCATCGGGGGGAGCGACGTCTCCCCACAGGAGGCCGTAGGCGTCCTCCGCGGAAGACTTCCGCAAGGCCTCCCACCGGGCGCGGGCGGTGGGGGGACCGCGTTCCAGCGCCGTCGCCCGGGGTTCCAACGTCCGAAGAATTCCCTCACGGGCCTCCTCGTATCCAAAAATACGTTCGAGCGGAACACCGGTCCGGGCCGTCATTTCCGCCAGGGAAGCCGCGGGGGTGTTCTCCCGGCTTTTCCCGCGAACCACCGCGTTTTCGTATTGCCGGTCCACAAACCCCTTGACGCGGAGGGCGGCGCCGTTGAGAAACAAGGCCCCGGACACGTAGGCGCCCCGGGCGACCAGGGCGGCCAGGACGTCGTCGATGAACCGCCGTTTGTCTGAATCGGACAGGCCGCGGCCCGCGGGATCCAGGGCTTTGTTCCAGATTTCCGGCTTGAAAAGTAAAACCGCGCCCGGCCGATCGGCCGGATCGGAAGGCGGGGCCACGACCAGTTCCCGGGGCGCTTCCGATCGGAGGAGATCCGGGGCGGCGAGAAGCAGGGGACCGAGGTTTAAGGTCGGTCCGTTGGGAACGACCCAGGCCTTGCGTATTTCCGCGGGGAGGGAGGACGCCGACGCGCGGGCCAGAAAAGCGTCCCGAACCCCCCGGGGGCCCCCGTTGGCGCGGTCGAAGGCGGGCTCCAAGAAGGCGCGGAGCGCCTCGTCCGTCCAATCGCGGGTGGCTTCGTGAACCGCCCGTTGGACCACCGCTTCGTCCACGGGAGCGCCGGGCTCCCCGCCGAAGGCGCGGGGGCGGGTTAAAATCCAACCGAGCAGCACCTCGAGGACCCAGCGGCGTTCCGTTCCGGAGAGCGCGGGGGGCGCGTCGCTCAAGGACCGAACCCAGGCGGAAAAGGGCGCCAGATCCTCCTCCGTCGGCGGACGGGCGAACGCCGCCAATCGCCGTTCCAAACTCTCCACCAACCGCGTCTCCGGAAGGGAAATCAAGGCGTTCACGATCGCGGCGTCCGTTCCCGACCCCGCGGTGCCGGCCGTCGGGGGCGCCACCCATTCGAACCCTTCTTCGCCCAATCCCGCCCGATGCAGCATTCCCACGGGAAAAACCACGGGCGTGAAGGGGTCGATGGGCGTGGCGCCGACCCGGGCGGTCAAGCGGGCGTTGCGAACAAACACCCGCTTGGCTTCCAACCACAGGATTTCCGTCATTCGTTGAACCGCGGCCTCCACCCCGGCCCGCGGCGACGCATCGGTCGGCGCCCACGGGCCCTCCCGCCACGACATGTCCCTCAACCATTGCGCCTGCCAATGCATCAATTCCACATCCGGCCGAACGGCTTCCCGCGCCCAGGTCGCCCGGCCCGGATGGGCGAAGAGCCAGGCGAACACCGCCTCCGAAAACGGCCGGCCGCTCAACCGCGCGACGACGTCCTCCCAACGTTGTTCCCGGAGGGCTTTTTCAAGAACCGCGTTTCCGGATTCGACGATCGCGCGCTGGCGCGCAAAAAGCGCGTCGAACCATCCCGCGCGGGACGGATCGTCCCGGAAATCCGAAAGGCTCAGCGGGCCCGAGGCGGCGGTGGTCGGACCAAAAAGTTTTCGGGCGTAAGCTTCCGGCTCCCGGGAAAAGGCCGAACGAAGAAAAAGGCCGTCGAAAAAGGACCCGACTTCCAAAAGCAGCGCGATCCGCCGTCCGGGGCCTTCGGCCAGAAGGCGGTTGAGCGCTTCGGTCGGGAAATCCTCGCGCCGGGTGTGTCCCAGGGGAAAAGCGATGACGCGCCCCCGGTTCGGGGAATCCAAGGTCGCTTCCAGCGCGTCCAGGAGCGGGGCGGCCGCCGTTTCGAAATCCGCCGCCGATCGAAAGGCGTCGGCGGGGACGTCCAGGCGCAGGGTTTCCCGATCCCGCGCCAGGCGGACGGCGGGGGCGCCTTCCTCGACCCGCACGCCGGGGGGCCGGGAGAGAACCCGATTCGCCAGAAACGCGACGATGGCGTTTCGATCGGCCGGCGCCGCCGCGGCAAACGGGGCCGGAAATTGGAATCGGATGCCCCGGGCGGTGATCACCACCGGGCCGGCCTCGACCGGAATTCTCAACGCCCCCATCCATTGGGCCCGGAGCGCTTCGGGCATCGACGGGTCCAGGGCCCGGGCGTTTATTTCGTTCCAAGCGGATTGGTTGCTTTCGGCGGTGTCCCGGAAGGCGCCCTCCATCCATTTTTCCAGGACTTCGTCGGTCAAGCCGTGAACGGCGCGGTGGAGGACCTGCTCCACCGCCAAATCATTGAAGGACGAAGTCTCCACCCGGACGGAAAGGGCCCGGGCCCGAAGGACCCAGCGGACGGCCAATTTTTCCAAAAGGGCGCGGCGCCATTCCGGGCGAAGGTCCGGGCGAAGATCCACCAACCGCTGAATCCGCGGCGAAAAGGGTCGGCGGTCCTCCTCCGACGGGTTCGCGAATTCCGCTTCCAGAACGTGAATCAAGTCCCGGTGAAGCCCGTACGACGGCAGTTGGGCCATCCAGGCGATGTCCCGGGCGCCGGTGCCCTCGCCCGGCCGATTGTCCTTGTCGGGGGCGATCCAGGCGATGAGGTCGTTGCGAAGTCCATAGAAATGGGCCGCGCCGTACGCCAGGGCTCCCTGGACGTCGGGGCGGATGGGCATCCGGCGAAGAATCGCGGCGAGTCGGGCGTTCCGCAAAACGGAGGATTTGACCAGAAGCAATTCGCCCTGATACAAGCGCTCCAAAACGGTTTCGACGGCCGCCCGCGGCGCGAGGCCACGGATCGACCACGGGCCCTCCGCCCAAGGGCGCTGGTCCAGCCAGACCATTTGCCAGAACAAAAGCTCCACATCGGACTCCAAGGGTTCCCGCACCGGACGGGCGCGGTCGTAATTCTCGAACAACCAAACCCCGAGGGCCCGGGAGAAGCCGTCCCCCGGGAGCAGCGCTTCGACGCGGGGCCAGTGGCCCGACGCCAGCGCGTCGTCCATGGCCTTCTGCCCGTCCCGGACAATCCGTTGGTTGGCGGCGAAAAGTTGGGCCCACCAACCGGCGCGCACCGGGTCCGCCGTAAAAGCCGCCAGGGACAAGGGGGCGGCGCCCGGCCGAGCGTCGAAAAGTTTCAGCGGGTAATCTTGGGTGTGTCGGGAAAATATTTCATTCAAGCGTTCGGGCATGGCCGCTCCCCCCAGTTCTTGAAAGAGCGTGATCTTGCTTCGGGGGTTTTCCCGAAGGAAGCGGGACAGGGTTCCACCGGGGAAATCGGAGGCGCGCGCGTGAATCACGGGGAACCCCACGATTCGACCCCGGAGGGGCCCGCGCAAATGGGCTTTTAGGCGATCGGCCAGACGGCGAACCCGAAGCTCAAAAGCCGCGGGCGAGCCGAGGTCCGCGGGCGGCACCCGGAGGCTGAGGGAACCTCCGTCCCGCTCCAATTGAATGGTCGGTTCCTCCCCCAAGCCCACCCGGATGTCCCGGGAGAACCCCTGCAGGAGTCCGGCGAGCCGCGCCAGGGCGTTCTGTAGTCCGGCGGGATCCCTCTCCAGGGGACCGCGGACCTCCGGCGTCAAATAAAACCGAACGGGCGTCGGCTCGACGGCCAGCGGCGCCCGGGGATGAAATAAGTTGTAAGCGGCGTGACCGAGGTAAAGTCCAAGGAGCGCGCCCCCGCTCAGGGACAACAGGGCCGGCCCCGCGAGCGCGAGAAGAAACCCCAACGGCCCTTGGCCCGCCCAGGCCGATCCGAGGTCCAGCGGGAGGAAGGGCAAAAGCCCGGCGCCCAGAAAAAGTCCCAGGATCCCCCCCGCGGGGATCCACCGGGTCAAACCGGCGTGGCGTTGACGGAAGATTCGTTCGGCCGCGGCGCCCCACTCGGCGACCGGCGTTTCCTCCGGGGAAACCGACGGCCGGCCCCCTTCGTTTTCGAGAAAAACCGCCGGCCATTGGCGGCCACCCAGCCAGGTCAGGGCCCCCGCGTGGAGAGACGGGAATCGCCGTTGAATCCGGAACACCCACCCCATCAAGGGCCGCGTTTCCGTCCCCAGGGAACAGGACGCCACCCCCACGCCCCGGGCCCGAAGACGGGCGATCACGGATTCGGCGTCGGGGGTGGGCTCCCCGTAAACGACTTTTTTGATTCCGAGCCCGGCCATCAAATCCGCGCATCGACGGCAAGGCGACAAGGTGGTGACCACCGTCACGTCGCTCCAATCGATCCCCCAGCGGGCGGCCGTGCGGAGATACAAATCGATCATCTCGCGGTAGTTGTATTCATAGGTCTTTTGCCGGCGGGAAACGCGGGGCCAAATGGAAAGTCGAAGGAGGTCGGTGTCGGCCGCGCCGGGCGGCGCCCGGGACGCCAGGAGCCGGAGAAGGGCCGCCTGTTCGGCGTGGTGGGGGCCTTCGCCGCGGTTGTTCCCCCGGGCCAGCCGCCGGCCCTGGCCGTCCAAAAGGACCGCGCCCACCCGGGGCGAAAAACCGCCCGTCGGACCGTCGCCCCGCGCCTCGCGGACCGCGGCCGCCATGTCGGCGCGGAAAGAGGAATCGTCCGCGACCGTTCGTGACAACGAGCCGCCCGTCACCACCAGGGAGTGGCGCCCGAGAAAATCGACGAAGGCCGCCGGGCTAAACAGGGCCCGAACGATCCAGGGCATTTCAACGAAGGGCCGCCAAAAAGCGTTTCGAAGATATTGAAGGACCCGGTCCCGGAAGGGGCCTTTTCCGCGGGCGTCAAAAAAGAGGTGGACGGCCGTTTCCCGGTTCCCGTCGAATTCCGCGCGGAGGTGCGGAATCAGGCCGCCCTCCAAAGTCACGCGGCGAAGGCGCGGGAAATAGCCCCCCCTTTCGGCGGCGGGGGTCGGCGGGGGGTCCAAAGCCAACCGGGCCCGGGGGTGGAAAAGATTGTAAAGGACGTGCCCCGCGTAGAGGCCCCCCACGCCGCCCGAAACGCCGAAAACCAAGGTCAGGAAAAAAAGTTCCAGGACAAAGGAGGCCACGTTCCCGGCCAACAGAGACGCTCCGCCGATGGAAAACCCCGCGAGGAGCGCCCCCAAACCGAACCCCAGGCCGAGGGTGACTCCGGCGGGAATCCATTGGGACAAGCCGCGGTAGCGCTGATGGAAGAGGTTTTCCGCGACCGCTCCGGATTCTTCCCCGAAAACACGGACCGGGTGATCCCGGAGGAACCCCAAAAACGCGGACCGGTGCTCCAACGCGTCCAGCGTCCGGGGAATCTCCACCAGCGGCCGCCAAAAAACCTCGCGCAAATTCCGGCGGGCTTCCTGGAGAAACCGGGGCCGCCCCTCCGGCGTCCGCTCCACTCGAACATCGACGGACTGGCCGGTGGAAAACTCGGCCCGCAGAACGCCGCCCTCGAATTTGACCGACCGGAGCGGAACCACCCCCTCGTAAAGGGCCCAGAGACTTGGCGGGGATTCCTCCAACGCCGCCACGTCGAAGGGGGCTTCGGCCTTTCCCGCGGCCGGGTCCTGAGCCAGGAACAACCGTTCCCCGGCCGCGATTTTTTCCAGGGGGGTTTTCTCCTGGGTAAAAACGGACAAATACGCGGAGCCCCGGGCCGCGTCCACCCGGGACACCCGGGGGACGAAGGACACCACCGTCGCCCCGGCGCCTCGAAGGGCCTCGGTCACCCCCGGCGCGTGGTACCCGCCGGTCACCAAAACCGCCCGGCGGGCCGACCGTTCGCCCAAAGCCCGGATCAAATTCTCCGCTATGGCCCGGTCCCGGGCGGCGGCTTCCCGGTAGAAAGACGCAAAACAGTCGGGGAGCGTTCCGTCGACGGGAGCCAGGGATTCCCGTTCCGCCCAATCCCGGGGGGTCAGGGCGAATTCCGTCAATCGACGGCGCCAGGCGAGCCGGCGGGTTTCCGCCATCCAACGGCCTTCGGCGGGCGTCCGGGTGTTTTTGTCAAAGGCCGCCCGTTCCAATTCGGCGATGGACGCCTCCAGGGCGGAGCCGTCCAAGGCGTCCGCCTTCAGGACGTACTCCACGTAGCGGGCGAAGGTCGGCGTTCGCGACCAATCGACGCCCCGTCGCGCGCAGAGCGCGCGAAGAAAGTCGTGATAGGCCGCGTGGCGGACTTTCCCGAGCCGGAACGCCACGCTCCATTCGATGAGCCGGTTCTTTTCCGATTCGTTCAGCCTCCCCGCCAGGGCGGACAACACCGACGCCCGTTCGCTTTCGGCGCGATCGAAATCCAGCGATGCCTCCAAACGCAGCGCCTCCAAAAACGCCCGCGTCATCGGGGGAACGGCGTCCGGCGCCGCGGCCGCCAAGCGGCCGACGTAGTCGCCCACGGAAAGGCGCCCGTCTTCCCGTTCGGCCCGCGCCGCGTCCAAGGCCCGAAGCGCCGGCGAAAGCCGGGCGGCTTTTTGGGCCGCGAGCGCTTCCTCGGCCGCCCGCGTTTCCCGGCGCACGCCTTCGGCGAGGGCGATGGATTGCCGGTAGGCCTCCACGTTGGCCCGGTAATGGGCCGGGTCGTCCACGCCGATCAGGGGCGGGGCCGCCGGACCAAGCCCGAGCGCCGCGTGAACCGGGCCCGAGATTTTATGTTCCGCCAAAAGCGCGTCGGCCACGACGCGCACGCTGTCGGGACGGGGATGGGTTTCCAGCCGGTTCAAATCGATGGGGCCGAAGGCCCCTTCCAAGGCGACCACGTCGACGGCCCCGGCCTCGGTCAGCGCGCGCACGGCGGCCCCGATGTGTTTCTGGGCCTCGTCGTTTTGGTGGATGTCCTGGACGAACACCACGACCGGCCCGGTGGACGCCCCCGGGGCGATGGACCGGAGGGTTCCCAAATCGGGGGTCAAGGCGGCCAAAAGGCCCGCGTGGCGTTCTCGAAATTCGGCGGGGAGGCGGGAGGCGATGTCCGCCGTGGCGACGGCCGGACGCGGCAGATCGGTCAACGCACCGGACGTCGCGAGCGGGGTCGGAAGCGCCGACGCCAAAAGCGTCGGACCTTCCCGTCGAGCGGCCCGGCGGCGATCGGACCAGAAGGCCGCCTCGGGCGCGGTGGCCCAGAGGACGTTGGTGGCGGCGTAACACACCGTCACGAGGACCGCCGCGGCGGATTTGATCCTGGATTTCGGGAGGGTTCTCAGGGGTTTCATTTCCTGAGATTATTCTAGGGGCTGGACGGGCGAGAGCGCTTTAACAGCATGTAACGTATTTGTAAAACCTAGGAGACTTTGTAGTAGGACCGATACCAATCCACGAATTGGCGGACGCCCTCCTCAATGGAAACCCGGGGTCGAAAGCCCAAGCGCTCCGTGGATTTTGCGATGTCGGCCCAGGTGGCGGGGACGTCGCCCGGCTGAAGCGGCAACAGGTTCTTTTTGGCCGGGCGGCCCACCGCCTTCTCGATCAATTCGATGAAGCGCGTGAGTTCCACGGGCTCGGAATGGCCCAGATTAAAAATCTCGTAGCCGTTTTCCCGATCCAAAGCGGCCACCACCCCGTCGACGATGTCGGTGATGTAGGTGAAATCCCGTTGCATGGCGCCGTGGTTGTACACGTCGATGGGTTTCCCCTCCAGGATGTTCTTGGTGAACCCGAAGAGCGCCATGTCGGGCCGTCCCCAGGGGCCGTAGACGGTGAAAAACCGAAGGGCGGTGCAACGCAAGCCGAAGAGGTGATGATAGGCGTGGGCCGTCAGCTCGTTGGACCGTTTGGTGGCCGCGTACAGGGACACCGGCCGTTCCACCGGGTCGTCCACGGAAAAAGGGATCTTTTTGTTTCCGCCGTAAACGGAGGAGGACGAGGCGAAAACAAACGTCGGCAACCCGCCGTGCCGGGCGAATTCCAGCAGATTGAGGGTGCCCAATCCGTTGGCGCTCTCGTAGGCATACGGATCTTGGAGGGAATGGCGAACGCCGGCTTGGGCCGCCAAATGGCAAATTTGATCAAAGCGATGGCGGGCAAAAACCGGCTCCAGCGACCGGCGGTCGGCGATGTCGGCTTCGACGATCTCGACGCCCGGCAGGAGGGCCCGCACGCGGGCGCGTTTGAGGCCGACGTCGTAGTAGGGCGAGAAATTGTCCACGCCCACCACGTGGTGGCCTCGTTCGCGGAGGGCTTTGGCCGTCCAAGCCCCGATGAAACCGGCGGCGCCGGTGACCAGAATTTTTTTCATTTGCGCGCTTTCACCGTTAATTCCCCCGTCCGCTCGTTTTGCGCCACGTCGTAGGCCCCGGGGGGCGGGACGTTCAGGGCGAGCGTGACCTCTTGAACCCGCGCGGCGAAGGGCGACACCCAACCGCCGCGAACCGGGGTGGCGAGGCGCCGGGCGAGCCACCGCACCGGGCCCGGGGACGTCGCCGATCCGGCGATCCGAGTCACCGCCCAGCGTTCAATGCCGAAGGCCGGCCAGCGCAACACCGCGCCCGCCACCGGCACAAGGACGCCGCCGGTCAAGGGATCCCGGGACAATCGTATCTCTTCCCGGGCCGAGCCGACAAACCGCAACCCGCCCGACGGCGACACCGCGAAGGTCCGGTTGCCGGGGAGCGCCGCCAGGGGCGACATCAACCACAGAAACAGCGCCGCGGCCGACAACCCCGCCAGGAAAAAGGACCAAAGGAAACGCAGGAATCGAAGCTCCACGAAAGCCGTCCAGGGCCCGAGGGCCGCGGCGCCGGCGGCGTGGGCCCCCACGCCGAACCCCAGAAACAACGAGGCCGCGGACAGTTCGAGCGCCCGGTGGTCCCGTCCGAAAATCCCCGTCACGGCGACCGCGACAAACGCCAGCGGGTAAAAAGCGATCGCCCACGTCCAGCGCCAGGGGCGAAGCCCCCATCGGTAAAAGGTCCCGGGGCGGGGCACCGGCGGCGGTCGAAGGACCGCGTCGGAGAGCCCGGCCAGGCATTTGTCGCACACTTTATGGCTTCGGCGGTTCAACCGCCCGCACTTGCCGCAACGCCACCAGGGCCACCGGCGAACGACCCATCGAACGCCCGGGCGAAGAAAAGGCCCGAGGGCGGCCAGAAGCAGGGACAAGACGGCGGCGGCCCGAAGGAAGCGGGACGCCCCGACCCAGTGCGCCTGGGCGAAGGCGTCCAACAGGCGGACCGCGTACGCCATCATCGGGCGCGGCGGAAGGTTTTGAGCAGGAAGGAGCGGGCCTTTTGAAAGGCCCGGGCGCGGTGGCTGACGCGATTTTTTTGCGCGAGAGGAATTTCGGCGAAGGTGCGGCGGGAGCGGCCGGGGGCGAAAACGGGGTCGTACCCGAACCCGTGCTCGCCCTGGACGGTGTCGGTGATCCAACCGATGCACCGGCCGTCGAAAAGTTTTTCCCGCCCGTCCGGGAAAACCGCGGCGACCACCGTTCGAAAAACGGCGCGCCGCTTCGCCCGGGGAACGCCGCGAAGCAATCGAAGCAATTTTCGGTTGTTGTCGTCGAAGGAACAGCCGGGCCCCGCGAAGCGGGCCGAATAGACGCCCGGGCGGCCGCCCAGGGCCGCGACTTCAAGGCCCGTGTCGTCGGACAAAGACAGGCATCCGGTGACCCGGGCGGCCTTGCGCGCCTTGAGCAGGGCGTTGGCCTCCAGGGTTTTGCCCGTTTCGCGGACGGTGTAGGGGGGCGGAAAATCGTCCAACCCCCGAACGCGAAACCTCCGGCTCTTCAATATTTTTTGGATCTCGATCAGTTTGTGTTTGTTGTGCGTGGCGATGACGACGGCGGGGCGGGGCATGGCGGTAAGGGACGGCGGGACTACGGAAGCTCGATTTCAAGCCCTTCGAAGGCCGCTTCGATCTCCAACACGGCGCCCCGTTGGGCCACGATGGACCGGGCCCGCTGTACCTGAAGGTCCAGGTCTTTGTCGGTGCGGAGGGGATCGTGGTGGAAGAGGATCAACTTTTTGACTTTTCCCCGAAGGGCCATTTCGACGGCGAAATCGTAAAAGCTGTGGCCCCAACCGGTCTTGGTCCGGTATTCCTCGATGGTGTACTGGGCGTCGTGGATCAGGACGTCGGCGCCCTCAAGGAAATCCACCAGCATGAGATCTTCGCGTTCCAATTCCACTTCGCCCCGGTCGAGGTCGTCGTAAATGGGGGTCTTCTTCGCCTGCTGGCGGAGGAGGTAGCGGAACGGCTCGTTGTCCGTCATGTACACCGCGCGGCTTTTCCCGTTGTCGACCCGGTATCCCAACGCCAACCCCGGATGATTGACGTAGGCGGGGGTGATGGTCCAGCCGTTCAACGTTTGGGGGCGAGTGGTCAGCTGCACAAAATTGATTTTGGCGGGAATCTCGGAGAGGCTGACGGGGAAATATTCCGGGCTCAGCTGGCCGACGAAAATATTTTCCAGTTTTCGCCCAGTACCTTCGCACCCGTACAGGGTGAAGGAGTTGCCCGGGGTGTAGAGGGGACGGAAAAAGGGGAACCCGATGATGTGGTCGAAGTGGAAGTGGCTGATGAAAAGGTGGGCGTTGATCTTGCCCGCGGGAATCCGCCGGCACAAATCCTCGCCCAACAACCGAAGGCCGGTGCCCACGTCGAACACGACGAGATTCTTGTCGTCGGAAAATTCCACACAAGCCGTGTTGCCGCCGTAGCGGACGGTGTCCGGGCCGGGGGTGGCGATGGAACCGCGGGTGCCCCAAAAAGTGATTTTCATGGTGTCGGGCGAATCCTCCCAGGGCGCCGTTGCCGTGGCCCGTCCGATCCGCAAAGCCATTATTGATCAAACACGGTCGATTTTCAAGGTTTTTCGAAATACGCCCTTCGACCCCCGGCCGCCGACAAAAAAACCCCCTTCCCCGCGGACGGGGAAGGGGGCCGGAAAAAGGAACCGGGCGTCCGCGTTAGCGGGCGGCCACCGGCGCCATCTTGTTCACGATGAATTTGACCAGATCAACGACCCGGTTGGAATAGCCCCACTCGTTATCGTACCAGCTCACGAGCTTAAAGAAGCGCTTGTTGAGCTCGATGCCCGAGCCTTGGTCGAAGATCGAGGAGGAGGACGAGTGGATGAAGTCCGAGCTGACGACTTCGTCCGAGGTCACTTCCAAAACGCCCTTGAGGTACGTCTCGCTGGCCTTCTTCATGGCCGCGCTGATTTCGGCGTAGCTCGTGTCCTTGGTCGTCTTGACCGTTAGATCGACGACGGAGACCGTCGGCGTGGGAACGCGGAAGGCCATGCCGGTCAGTTTGCCCTTGACTTCCGGGCACACCAGGGCGACGGCCTTGGCGGCGCCGGTGGTCGACGGAATGATGTTCTGGGCCGCGGTGCGGCCGCCCTTCCAGTCTTTCTTGGAGGGGCCGTCCACCGTCTTCTGGGTGGCGGTGTAGGAGTGCACGGTCGTCATGAGGCCTTCTTCAATGCCGAAGCCCTCTTTCAATAGCACGTGCACGAGGGGCGCCAGGCAGTTCGTGGTGCAGGAGGCGTTGGAGATGATGTGGTGCTTGGCCGCGTCGTATTTGTTCTCGTTGACGCCCATGACGACGGTCAAGTCTTCGTTTTTGGCGGGGGCGGAGATGATGACCTTCTTGGCGCCCGCGGCCAGGTGGCCCTTGGCTTTTTCGGCGTCGGTGAAAAGGCCGGTGGATTCAATGACCAATTCCACGCCCAGATCCTTCCAGGGAAGGCCGGAGGGGTCTTTCGCGCTCACGACGCGGATGTCGTGGCCGTTCACGATCAAGACGTCGTCTTCGACCTTGTCGGGGGAGGATTTCTTGGAGCCCACGGTGCCGTGGAAACGACCCTGGGTGGAGTCGTACTTCAAAAGGTAGGCGAGGTTGTCGGCGGGCACGATATCGCCCACGGCCACCACGTCCAACTGCTTGCCCAACAGGCCCTGCTCCACCAGCGCGCGGAACACCAGACGCCCGATGCGCCCAAATCCATTGATTGCAATTTTAACCGCCATAACTTCCTCCTTAAGGTAGTGAAAAGACGACCCCGGCCGTGGGAACGGCCCGCTCAACCGCTTGAGGCTTCGAGTCGGGGAGAGCTTTCGGGGAGAAAACTCATTTTACCACAGCCGCCCCCGGGGGTCAACCGGTCGGCGGGGATTCGGATCCAAGGGCCCGCTGGAGCGGGGCGCTGCCGCCCTTGTTACGACGGGGGATTCAGAAGGGTTTTGACCGTCTCGAGAAGGTCCAGGGGCGCCACCGGTTTCGCGAGGAATCCGTCGGCGCCGGCGTTTTTGGCTTCCAAGCGGTCCGCGGCGAAGGTTTTGGCCGTGACCATCAGGACCTTCGCTTTCTTGGTTTTGTCGTCGGATTTTATCCGGTGGCAAACCTCGTAGCCGTTGATTTCGGGAATCATCACGTCCAGGATCACCAAGTCGGGAAGCTCGGCGGCGCAGGCGTCCACGCCCGCCTGTCCGTCCCCCACCGCGGAAACCTGGTGGCCGGAATTCTCCAACACGAACCGAAAATACTCCCGCAGGTTGTTGTCGTCTTCCACCACCAGAATGCGCGCCATGAGGGGCCTCTCTTTCGTCGGGATTATAGACCTTGCCCCGAGCGCCGTCAACGCCCGCGGGGCGGATCGAAACCCGCGCCGAATTTAGTAGAATCAGCCCCTTCGTTATGGAACTCCCGACCGTCTACACCCCCGACGCCACCGAAAACAAGTGGTACGCCTTCTGGGAAAGCCGCGGCTACTTTGCCGCCCGCCCGGACCCGGCCAAAAAACCGTACACCGTCGTCATTCCCCCCCCCAACGTGACCGGGTCCCTGCACATGGGGCACGCCCTGAACAACACGCTGCAGGACGTTCTGGTCCGCCGTCGCCGGATGAAAGGCGACAACGCCCTTTGGATCCCCGGAACGGACCACGGCGGCATCGCCACCCAAAACGTCGTCGAAAAAATGCTCAAAAAAGAGGGCAAGAGCCGCCACGACCTGGGCCGCCCCGCCTTTCTGGAGCGCATGTGGGCCTGGCGGAAGGAATCCGGCGACACCATTTTGCACCAACTCCGGAAGCTGGGCTGTTCCCTGGACTGGTCCCGCGCCCGCTTCACCATGGACGAGGTCAGCTCCAAGGCCGTGGCCAAGGCCTTCGTCACGTTTTTCGAACAGGGTCTGATCTACCAGGGCGTGCGGCTCGTCAATTGGTGCCCCCGTTGCGCCACCGCCCTATCGGACATCGAAGTGGAACACGAGGACCGGGCCGGCCAGCTTTGGCACATTCGCTACCCCTTCGCCTCCGGAGGGGACGGCGTGGTGGTGGCCACCACCCGGCCCGAAACCCTTTTGGGGGACACCGCGGTGGCGGTCCACCCGAAAGACGAACGCTACGCCGCTTTGATCGGAAAAGAACTGCTTCTCCCTCTGGTGAGCCGTGTGATTCCCATCGTGGGCGACGACGCCATCGATTCCGCCTTCGGCACCGGGGCCGTCAAAGTGACCCCCGCCCACGACGCCACCGACTTCGAAATCGGCCAGCGGCACAAACTTCCCCACGAGCAGGTCATCGGCTACGACGGAAAAATGACGGTTCGGGCGGGGCGCTACGCCGGGCTCTCGGTCAAGGACGCCCGGGAAAAGGTGGTGGCGGACCTGGACGCCAAAGGCCTTTTGGTGAAGGTGGAGGATCACCGCCACGCGGTGGCCGTGTGCTACCGTTGCGCCACGTCCATCGAACCTTTGGAGTCCAGCCAGTGGTTCCTTAAAACCGCGGACATGGCCGAACGGGCGGCCCGCGCCACCGAGGAGGGCCGGGTTCGGATTCACCCCGAATCCTGGGCCAAACCCTACCTCGCCTGGCTTCACGCCAATCGGGACTGGTGCGTGTCCCGCCAGATTTGGTGGGGGCACCAGGTGCCGGTGTGGTACTGCCTGTCCTGCGGCGATTATTCCGACGAACAAATGCGGCGCATCCGGGAAGACAAATCCCTGTCTTCGGAAATTACCAAATCCCTTCTGCGGGCTTCGGCCAAGCGGCCCATGGCCTCGGCCGCGCCCTTGACCGCCTGCCCCGACTGCGGAGGCCGCGACCTTCTCCAAGACCCGGACGTGCTGGACACCTGGTTCTCCTCGGGCCTCTGGCCCCTGACCACCCTGGGCTGGCCCGAAGACACCGAGGACTTAAAATACTTTTATCCCACGGCGGTTCTGGCCACGGGGCACGAAATTCTTTACCTCTGGGTGGCCCGCATGGTCATGATGGGCCTGGCCCTGCGGAACGACATCCCCTACAAAGACGTCTTCATCCACGGCATCGTCCGGGACAAGCAGGGACGGAAAATGTCCAAGTCCCTCAACAACGTCATCGACCCCCTGGACATCATGAAGAAATTTGGCACCGACGCCCTGCGCTTCGCCCTGGTGGCCCAGGCCTCCCCCGGCCGGGACATGCAGCTTTCGGACGACAGTTTCGTGGGCGCGCGCAACTTCGCCAACAAGGTGTGGAACGCCAGCCGGTTTGTCCTGATGAACCTCCAGGGGCATCGAAACATCGACCTCCCCTGGGATCAACGCGACTTGGCCGACCGCTGGATCGCCGACCGGTTCCGCCTGGCGGCGGCCGAGGCGGATCGTTTCTTCGACCAGTTCGACCCGGCCCAGGCGGCCCGCACGCTCTACGCATTTTTCTGGAACGATTTCTGCGATTGGTATATCGAATTGGCCAAACCCCGAACCCAGGGGACCGACGGGCCTTCGGCCCGGGCCGCCCGGCAGACCCTCGCCGAGATCCTGGACGGGATCCTCCGGGCGCTCCACCCCGTCATGCCCTTCGTCACGGAGGAACTCTGGCAGGCCTTGAACGATACCCTGGGCGAAAAACCGGCGGAATCCCTGATGATCGCGGTGGAAAAAACCGTCGCCGGCGACGCCCCGGCCTCCGCCGAGGACCGTCGGGCCATGGACCTGATCCAAGGCGCGGTGACCGGCCTGCGCACCATCCGGTCTGAAATGAACGTGCCGCCGGGGAAACCCATCGCCTTGGTGGTCAACGCCACCGGGGCCTCGGCCGCCACCCGGGACACGCTCACCCGCTTCGGGGGGTATTTGCGGCACCTGGCCAAAATCGGCGAATGGAAATTGGTGGAAAGCGGTCCCTGCGCGCGGCCGCCCCAATCGGCCTCCGCCGTGGCGGCCGACTTTGAAATGTATATTCCGTTGGAAGGGCTGATCGATTTCGGAAAAGAAAAGGAACGGCTGGAGAAGGAAAAGGCCGCCCTGGAAGCGGACCTGGCGCGGCTCCAGGAACGGCTGGAAAACCCCGATTTTATTTCCCGCGCCCCCGCCGACAAGGTGGAGGAAGTTCGAGCCCGAATGGCGGAAAGCGCCGCCAAGCGGGCGCGTGTGCACGGCCACCTGGCCGAACTGGCCTCCTAGCCCCGCCGGGCCGATCGGGCGCGTTGGCCCGATCGGCGCCTCGTCGACGGGATTACTCCCGTTTTCCCATTGATTTAAGCCCCGACTGGACCTACCCTTATGTTTGGGGAAAAAACTTGACCGTCAAGGCTTTACATTGATTGAGCTGATGCTCGTCGTGGCGATCATTGGCCTTTTAGCCGCGATCGCCATCCCCAAGTTTTCCGCGCTTGTCACCAAAGCGCGGGAAGCCGCCACCCATGGAAAATTGGGAACGTATCGAAGCGCTATCTCTTTGTATTACGCGGACACGGAGGGGGGATATCCGAACAATTTCGCGCATTCCGAAATGACCTGCCTTTTAGGAAAGTATATTGATGAAATCCCCTCCATCGAAATTCCAAAAAGGCACGACGGTTTTGCATCGCACACACACGCCGAACACGCTCCCGGAGGGGTGAGCGATTTTTCCCAAAGTTATGCCCCCCTCTTCCATCCCGCCGTGGTGGCGTGGGTTTTTGATCAAAACAACGGAAGGTTGTGGGTCAACTGCTTGCACACCGACTCAAGAGGCACGACATGGACCCAGTATTAAAATTGATTTCCATTTAGTCGCGAGGCCCTTTGCCCCTCAAATGGCCACCCTCTTACCGGAAGACACCAAGCAGCCGATTTTTTCAAAAAACGACAGCCGGGGCCGCTCGGCAAAAACGCGGAACTCTCCCGCCCGCATTTTATCCAACAACCGACGGTAGAGCCGGCCCATGACCCGGGCGGGACGGGCGGGGCTGCGGCTCTCCGGCGGCAATAGGCGCTCGGCCTCTTCGAAATACGCCGTCGCCCGATCCGCCTCAAAAGCCAGCAAATCCCGGAAACGACCGCTGTGAACCAAGCCGGTGATTTCCTCCTCGCCCACGCCGAATCGAGTTAAATCTTCCCGGGGGAGGTAGATCCGCCCCCGCAGGGCGTCGGTTTTGACGTCCCGCAAAATATTGACCCACTGGACGGCCCGTCCCAGAGCCACGGCGAAATCCCGGTGCTCTTCCACGTCCAAGCCGAAAATCGGCAGGCAGGCCAGGCCCACCGTTCCCGCCACGCCGAAGCAGTAATCGTCGACTTCGCCCGCGTTGGCGTAGCGGGTTTGCGTCAAATCCCGTTCAACCCCGTCCACCAACTCCAACAAATGCCGACGGTCCACCCGAAAATCGGCCAGGGCCTCCCGGAGGTAAGGCCACAGCGACCCGTCGATGCCGGGGGGCGCGGCGTCCGACCGGAGGGCCTCCCGCCAGGCGTTTAAAATCCGTTGGGCTTCGGCCGGGTTTTTCCCTTCGATGCCCACTTCGTCCACGGCGTCGTCCACGGCCCGGGCGAAGGCGTAAACCGCCGAAAGGGCCCGGCGCCGCCGGGGGGCCAGGCACCAAAAGGCCGGAGCGAAATTGCTTTTTCGGTAAACCGAGAGCGCCCCGCTCACCGGGGTTCCCCCCGCCACCAGCGAACGCCCAATCGGACCCAGTCCCACAGGGACAAGGACGGCCGGGCGCTCCAGGGGTCGAAACGTTGACGCTCTATTTTTTGAAGGATGGCCGTCCCCCCCAGCCACACCAGGCGCAATTCCCGGCGGAGCCCCCGGGGGGCGTCCGCGAGCAGGGGGCGGCCTTCGTTGAAGAAATCCCAGGTCCGACGGACCTGCTGTTCCACCAATTGCCGAAGGGCCGGCGAGGCGGGGCCGCGAAGAACCGCGTCCTCCGTCACGCCCGCCGCCCGAAGATCTTCCAGGGGAAAATAAATCCGATCTTTCAAAGCGTCCACGGACACATCCTGCCAAAAATTGGCCAGTTGCAGGGCGGTGCAAATCGCGTCGGACCATCGTCCCCGCTCCGGGGTCCAGGCCCGGTGGAGGCGAAGGACCAGTTCCCCCACGGGGTTGGCGGAATGGCGGCAATAGACAAGCACATCCTCAAAGGTGGGGTGGCGGCGAACGGAAACGTCCCGCTCGAAGGCGGTGATCAAACGGTCGAAGGGGTCCGGGGGAAGGTCAAAGCGACGGCGGGCGTCGGCCAGGGCCGTGAAGACCGGGTGCCCTTCGGGAGAGGGCGCGTGAAGCCGTCGCCGCCAATCGGCCAATAGGGCCAGCCGCTCCGCGTCCGAGGGCCCCGGCTCATCGGCGAAATCGTCCGCCGTGCGGGCGAAGGCGTACACGGCGGCCACCGGGTCCCGCAATTCGGCGGGGATCCACCGGGACGCCACGGGAAAGTTTTCGTAATGGGATTTGGCCAGGCGGCGGCAGTGGGCGTAGGCGTCCCGAACCGGGGGAGAAGCCGGCGCGGCGGCCGACGGGGGGAGCGTCATGGGGCGGGGGGGTGTTCCCGTCGTCCCGGGGGAACCCCGGGAGAGGACGGGGGGTTTCATCGCGGCGGAGCGTCTATTCCCAAATGGGCGCGTGCCAGAGCGTTTCCATGAGCCAACGCACTTCGGAATCGCAGAAGATCATTTCGGAATATTGCGTCTTCCCGCGCTCGTCCAAATAGGTGATGGCGATGGTGACGTCCCGGTGCTTTTCGGCCCCGCGGTTTTTGGACCAGTCGGCCGACACGCAGAGCATGCCCGAGGGGATGTCCAGGTGGGCGCGCCATTGGGATTTCTCGCAGGGGCCCTTGCAAGCGAGCCCGCCCTTGGAAAGGGGTTTTTTGGGGGTTTTGCCCGTCATCCCCGCCGCTTCGCAGATGGACGCCAGGAAGTGGTCGAGCTTTTTCTTGGTCAATTTGGGCAAATGTTTCCGTTTGGGGTCTTTGCCGTCGTTGGGCTCTTTTTTATCCATGGGCGATTCCTCCGCGAGACCCCGGTTGATCCCGGAGCTCGAACCAAGCGTCGGCCTGGGCGCCGTGAGGGTGCCCCTCATCGGCAAAAACGTTGTTTCCCCGTATCGAGTACCACGGCCGGTGTTTCGGCGCGCGCTGGGGATGGTGGTCCGTGGGATACATCCGGTCGTCCCGGACCTCGTACCACGGTTCGGGGTCGGCCCCGTCCGAATGATGCACCGTGGTGAAAACCCGACCTTCGCGAATGGCGAAGGTGGGAAGGGCCTGGGGCCCTTTGGGGTGCAGGGCCGTATTATATAGGAATCGGTCGGCGACGGTCATCTTGACCCATTTTATCATGAATCGCGGGGTTTCTCCAGTCGTCGATGGATTTGTCTCCGCACGCAAAACTGCTACAATCCGCCCCTCGGGAAGAGAACCCGAAAGGGTCCGTAGCTCAGGGGTAGAGCATTCGCCTTTTAAGCGAGAGGCCGAGGGTTCAAATCCCTCCGGACCCACCATTTGGAGGACCGGACGGCGTGTCCGCCGGTCTGGCAAGGCGCTCCCGCCGCCGATCCAGCGGGAACGCCCCTGGACAGGGGGCGGAAAGACCCGGATTTGAAACCGCAAAGTCTGCACCCTTGGAACGTACCAATCGACCAGGCCCGGGGCATTCAGGAAGAGCTGGCCCAGCGGGTCGATTTGGAAAACACCGTCGGCGACGTACGCACCGTCGCCGCCGTGGACATCGCCATGGAGAGCAAAACCCTTGGCCACGCGGCGGCCGTGCTGTTCGCCTTTCCGGGGTTTGACGTTTTGGAAACCGCGGTGGTTCGCGGGCCGATCAAATTCCCCTACGTGCCGGGCTTGCTCAGTTTTCGCGAAGGGCCTTTGTTGATCGACGCCCTCCTTCGCCTTCGCCGCGAACCGGACGTGATTTTCTTCGACGGGCAGGGCGTGGCGCACCCCCGGCGGCTGGGAGTCGCCTCCCACCTGGGCTTGGTCCTCGACAAAGCGACGGTGGGGTTGGCCAAGTCCCGCCTGGTGGGAACGTTCAAAGAACCGGGCCCCGATGAGGGGGCGGCGTCGGACCTGGTGTTCGAAGGCCGCTTGGTGGGGTACGCGGTGCGCTCCCGGGTCAACGCCGAACCCATTTTTGTTTCCCCCGGACACGGAATCGATTACAAGACCGCCCTCCGGTTGGCCACGGCCAGCTTTGACGGGCAACGGGTTCCACGACCGATCCGGGTCGCCGACGGACTTTCAAAAGCGGCCAAACGGGGCAAGGCGAAGGAATTCATCGCCGCATTGAAAAAAGGGAAATAGCGGCCCTCCGGGCCGGTTCTTCAAGCTGTTGAGTGCCATGGGTGTCCCCATCGACTAGCGGTTAGGTCACGGCCCTTTCAAGGCCGTAGCAGGGGTTCAAATCCCCTTGGGGACACCAATGGCATACGCGAAAAGACTCGCCTCCGCTTCGGGGGTGGGTCTTTTTGCTTCAAAGGGTCCGCGCGGCTAGGCCGCGGGCTTGACCGCGGCCGGGCTCGAGTCCGCCGAATGAGACGGACCCCCGGCCCGGGGCGTTCCCCCGTCCAACAATTCCCGAACCCGTTGGGCCAATTCCGCCGGCCGAAAGGGTTTGAGAAGCAGCGGGTGGTCCAGGGCCGGGAAATCCTTCCGCTGGGGCTCGTGGTCCCGGTGGGCCGACATGAACAAGATTTTGAGATCCGGACGGACTTTGGCCAACCGTTCCGCCAATTGGGACCCCCGCATCTGGGGCATGATCAAATCGGACAACAAAAGCTGAATGGGCCGCGGCGTGGTCTCCGCAACAATGATGGCCTCGCCCGGGTCCTTCGCCACCAGAACGTGGTACCCCAGGCGGGACAAAAGCCGGTGCGCCAGGGACCGGACCGATTCGTCGTCCTCGACCAGTAAGATGGTCTCGGTTCCCGCCGGCCCCATTTCGATGGCTTCGGCCGCGACGGGCGCGTCGACGGCGGATTCCCACACCGCCGGGAAATGCATTTGGATTCCCGTTCCCAACCCCAGATGGCTCACCACCTCGATATGCCCGCCGGACCGTTCCACCAGGGCCCGAACGGTGGACAAACCCAATCCCGTTCCCTGCCCTCGCGGCTTGGTGGTAAAAAAAGGCTCAAAGAGCCGTCGCTGGGTTTCCCGATCCATGCCGACCCCCGTGTCTCGAACCGCGATGAGAACGCAGGGGCCGATGTTTGTTTTGGCGTGAAGCGGCCCCGGCATTTGGGGAACGGCGGCGGTTTCGATGGTGAGCTGGCCGCCGCTCGGCATGGCGTCCCGGGCGTTGACGGCCAGGTTCAGAAGGATTTGCTCCATTTGCCCGGCGTCCACCCGGATTCGGCCGACCCCGGGCTCCAGGGCCGTGACCAGGGTGATGTCGTCCCCGATCAGACGCGAGAGCATTTTTTGCAGATCCTGGATCAAGGCGTTGGGGTCCACCAATCGCGGGGGATCGGATTGGCGATGGCTGAAGGCCAGCAAGCGGCCGACCAATTGGGTCGCCCGGCGGGCGCAGCCGTTGATTTGATCCAGCTCCTCCCGCAGGGGCGCGCCTTCTTTGAAATCCGTGAGGATCATCTCGCAGTAGCCCGTCACCACCGTCAATAAATTGTTCAAATCGTGAACCATTCCCCCGGCCAGGCGCCCCAGAGGTTCCATTTTTTGGGCCTGCAAAAACTGTTCCTCCAGCGTTTTTCGGTCCGAGACGTCGGTCCAGGTGCCGACCACCTCCCCGGGATCTTTCACGCCCCGCACAATCGAGGCTTGCTCCAGAAACCAGCGATAGCGGCCGTCGGCGTGCATCCACCGGTATTCCATCCGCATGGACCCCTTTTCCCGAAGCGACAAACGGGCCAGCCGGGCCGATTCCCGGTTGTCCGGGTGGAGGCGGGAATACCAAAATTCGCTGTCGCCGATGAATTTGTCGACGGGGTACCCCGTCAGTTTCTCGACGTGGCCCGCCACCCAAGTTCGGACCAAATCCCCCGCCCGGGCGCCGAAGGACACGGTGGGAATCGAGCGCATCAGGAGGTCCTGCCGTTGAAGGGTCGATTCGAGGAGGGCTTCGGCCCGGGCCCGCCGTCGGTGATTCCGCGCGTCCCGAACCAACGCTTGGACGCGGGGGCCCAGCCGGCCCTTTTGGGCCCAGGAAAAAGCGTCTCCCGCGCCGCCGCGAAGGAGCGAAACGGCGCGGACTTCGGACAGGTTCTCGGCCCAAACCAGGACGGGAAGCGTTTGGCCCGTTTCCCGGATCAACCGGAGGGCCGCCTCGGGCGTGAACCGGCCGGGGCCGTCGTCCACGAGCAGAAGATCCACGGTGTCTCGGGTCAACCCTTCCAGGAGAGCGGGGCCGTCCACCGGGACGGCCGCCTCGCCGGGGAGTCCCTGCTCCGAAAGCATGGCCCGCACGCGGGCGAGATCGCCGTTTAAAAAACCGGCGAGGGCGAGGCGGATCGGCTCGGGGGGATTTCCGCCCATGGCGTTTCCGCCGGGTTAACGGCCGACCCCGCGAGCGGCCAAGGGATCGACAAGGGGGCCCTTCGGGGGCGGCGCCGCGCCGCGAACGACGCCCTCCTCCCAGCCGTCCCGAAGCACCCGCAACACCCCGCCCACCTGGTCGAGCAGGGCCGGGTCCTTGGCCAAATTCGCCCGGACCAGTTGCGTGATCATGAAGTCGTAGAGGTGGAACAAATTCTGGGCGACCTCCCCGCCCGATTTAAAATCCAGCGTCCCCGCGAGCTCCCCCAGAATGTCCTGGGTTTTGACGATTTGCCGATGGGCCTCGGCCAACCGGTGGGCCGCGATGTCCGACGAAGCCCGCCGGAGGGCCGCCAGACCCCCGTCGTACAGCGCCAGCACCAGCTTGGCCGGCGACGCCGTCTCGATGTCGGAACTCCAATAGGTTTTCTGGGCGTTTTTCATGGTCAGTTGGACGAGGTTTTGAGCGACGACGCGGACGAGGTCGTGGCGATCCCCAAGAGGGCGTTCAACGACTGGCTCATCCCCTGCAATTGCGACAAGGCTTTTTCCATCTGCTGGAACTGTTTTTCCAGGCGGGCCATGTCCCGGTCGACCCGGGCGTTGGCCGCGTCGATGCGGTCCCCGATTTGGGTGATTTGATCCTTCGTTTGCGCGTGGGCCTGGGCGAACAACCCGGTGGTCGAATCGGTGAGGTGGTCGATCAGGGCGCCCGTGCGCGAGGCCGATCCCGAGGATTCGTGGGCTTCCAATTCGACCACCCGCGAGCGGCCGTCGGCCGCGTTGGTCGCGAGGATTTTAAGGCGCAATCGTTCCGCGACCGCCGTAAACAGGTGCGTCCGAACCCCCTGGGTGTTGTTCCGCACCGAGGTCAGGGTCAGCCAATCGGCCTCCACGGCCGGGTCGCCGCCCTGCCGGAGCGCCTGCAGATCGTAATCCCGAATGCCGGTGGTGGCCGCCGTTTGGCCGGGCCCGTCCACCGTGCGGACCACCGCTTTGACCAGCGTCCGCGCCGAGGAAAAACGAAAGGTCATGGCGTCGGGGAAAACCCCGGGGGTGTCGTCCATCCACCCTTCCCCCGCGCCGGGACCGAAAGCGGTGGAGGACGTTTCGCCGTTCACCGCGTCGGCGGCGTCGTACCCCGCGGCGGTGCTTGTCGCCGAAACGGTCGCGCCCCGGGCCGCGTTGGTCGTGCGGAGAAACACGTTGCGGACGTCGTCGTAGCGGTTGGTCAGCGCGTCCTGAAGGGCGGCCGCGTCGACTTCCAGGGTGCCCCGGGTTCCGGCTTTGACGCCGACCTGGAAAATGGAATTGGCCGAGGCGGGCAAGCCGTCGACCGCCGCCGTCACCGATTGGGCCACTTGGCTCATCGCGGTGGACAGGAGGGCGTCGCCGAACAACGGTCCGCCTTTTTGGCTTTTCTCCGTGTCGTAGGTGTTTTGGGCGTTCACCGCCGTCACGATGGCGTTAAAGGCGTCGATGTATTTCTTCACCGCGTCCCCGGCCGCGTTGACGTTGGGCTGGACGATCACCTCGACCGTCTTGTCGGGGTTGGCCGACAACAAATTCATCGTCAACCCGGGCAGGGCCTGGTTGAACAGATTGGTGCGGCTCGTGAATGTTTGGGGCGACGTCGTGCCCACTTGAATCTGGGCGTCCTGGGCGCTTTGCGCGGTGGTGAAGCTCAGGGCCTTCGGCGCGTAGGAGGCTCGGATTTCGCCGGTGACGTTCGCGGCCACGCCGTCCACGAAAAACTGAATTTTCCCCGTGGCGGGGTCGATTTCGGCTTCGGACCCGACGCCGGTTTTCCCCCCGAGAGCCCGGACGTCAAAGGACGAGCCGTTCACGGTCAACGCCGTCACGTCCGACGCGGCGGCCAGGGGCCCTCCGGCCAATTTAAAATCCCCCAACGCCTGCCCGGAAGTCCCGTCCCCCGTGCCGACCAATTCGTTGACAACCGGGTCGGCCGTCGAGGACAGGTCGACCCGGCCCGTCGCCCCCGTGCTTTTGCTGACCAGCGCCAGGCGGTACGGGGTCCCGGCGGTTCCGTCGTTCACGATCGAAGCGGAAAACGGGCCGTTCAAGGCGTTGATGGCGTCCCGGATTTGGGTCAAGGTGTTGTGGGCCGAATCGATGGCCACGGCGTAGACCGGATCCAAGTCCGTTCCGACCACCCGGTTGGCCGTCACGCCGGCGGCGCCGGTGGCGACGCCCAACCCCGCGGCCGCCGTCCCGGTCACGTCTTCGATTTTGAGGGCGCCGTTGGTCGAACCGGTGTCGTCTTGAATCAAGAGCCCGTTGCCGTTTTCGTTCAACCGCGCGGTCACGCGAACCCCGGCGCTCCCGGAAATATCGTCCAAGACCTCTTGAAGGGTCACGTCCCCGGACAAGTCGATCACGGCGGAGGCGCCGCTGCGGTCCGTGATGCGGATCGTTCCCGGCGTCACGCCGGCGCCGTTGTTCAAGGCCGAAAGACGGGTGGCCCCGTTCACGTCGTGGTCGTCCGCGCCGATGCCCGCGCGCAGACGAAGGGTGCCCGCGCCCACCACCGGCGTGTCCACCGCCGCGAAAGATTGGGAAAGGCTTTCCTGGCCCCGGGCCAGGGCCTGCACACGGATCGTGTGGCTCCCCACCTCCGGGGAGCCGGTGACCTGCACCCCCAACAAGGTGTAGTCGCTGGTGGTGACCAGCGCGGGACGTTTGTCCAATTGCTGCACGACGGTTTGGGCCGCGGCGCGCAAGTCCATGAACTTGGCCGAAAAGGCGTCCCAGGCGCTGGACCGGCTTTGAAGAGCCGCTTGGCGGGCTTCCAACTGTTGGACCGGCCGGAGGGCCAGGGCGCGCAATTGGCTGACGATGGAGGCGGTGTCGAGGCCCGAAACGATTCCGTTGATTTGCGTCATAGGTCGTTTGTTCTCTCCTGGGTCGTGGGGCCGCCGTTCGGCCCCGGCCGTCCCGGGGCCCGCCGCGCGATCCGCGGCGGGCCGCCGAGCCGGGAAATGGGGAAAACCCGCCGGCGCGGGCCGGCCCCCGCGGGATTCGCGGGGACCGGCCGCCCGTGGGCGTTTATTACCGTTGGAGCAGGGACAGGACGCTTTGCGGCGATTGGTTGGCTTGGGCCAACATGGCCGTGGCGGATTGAACCAGGATCTGCCACTTCGTGTAGCTCGCCATTTCGCTCGCCATGTCCACGTCGCGGACCCGGGATTCCGAGGCCGTTACGTTTTCCAGAGCCACGTTGAGGCTGTTGATTTTCGTTTCCAACGTGTATTTCTGGATGGACCCCAACTGCGCGCGGGCCGTGGAGACGTCGGAGATGGCTTCGTCCACAATGGCCAGGGCCGTGGTGGGATCCGTCGCCAGGGCGTTCGCCGCTCCGGCGATGATCGAGTTCAGCCCCGCGGCGCCGCCGGCCGTGGTGCCCAGAGACGAGGCGCGCACGTCGGTGATGCTGGTCGTCACGGTGTCGGACGCTTCGGAGCCGACCTGGAAGGTCAACCCGCCCGCTTCCACCGAGAACGCGTTCGCGTAAGTCGCGACGGCGTTGCCCGCCGTGGTGACCGCGACCGCGGTGCCCGCGTAGGCCGTACCGGTGTTGGCGGTGAGGGTCAAACCGCTGCCGGTCGCCCCTTGGCCGTTGATCGTTCCGGCGATGTCGCTGCCGGCGTCGGTGCTGAAACCGCCCGCGCCGAACAGGTTGCTGGAGGCGTCGTTGATCGAAACGCTGTAAGCCGACCCGTAGTTGTTGTGCCGCACGGCGACGAAGTTACCGCTCGCCACGGCGGTCAGGCTCAACCCGTTGGAGGCGAAGCCCGCGTTCAACTGGCTGATGACGGCCGCTTGGTCGGAACCCGCGGTGATGGTGATGTCCGCGCCGTTCACGTTCACGGTCCCGCCGGGGGCGGTGCCGCCCACCAAGTCCACGTCGCCCGTCAGAACGCCCTGGGTGGCGGCGGTCCCGACGGCGAAGGTCACCAAGTTCGTCCCGGCCGGGGCGGAAGTGCCCGCCGTGACCGAAGAGATCGCGGTCGCGTTCAACACGACGCCGCGGTTGGACAGGGACCCGTTGAGCAGGTTTTTTCCGCCGAAGGTGGTGTTGTTGGCGATTTTGTTCAAGGCCGCGACGGCCTCGTCCACCTGGGACTGGTCGGCCGCGATGGCCGTCGAGTCCACGACGCCCGAGTTCTTGGCGTGCAGGACCAAGGACCGGATTTCGTTCAAGATGGAATGCATTTCCTGCATGGCGCCTTCCCCGGTTTGAATCATCGAGGCGGCGTCCTGCGTGTTGCGGACGGCTTGTTTGAGACCGGTGATCTGGGCCCGCAGTTGCTCGGACAACACCAGTCCGGCCGGGTCGTCCCCGGCTTTATTGATGCGGAGACCGCTGGACAGTTTCTCCAAGCTGCTGTCGAACATGGCGTGGTTTCGAGACAGTTGCCGCCACGAGTTCAGGGCGGAAACGTTGTTGGCGATGCGCATGATTAGCTCCTTCCGTGTGTGAGGTTGCCGGGATTCCTTTCCCGGCCGCGTCGGCCCGAAGGACGGCGCGCGGATCCCGAAAGACCCGCAGAAAGATTATCGACCCGGGGGCGGAAAACTAGAGGAGGGGCGGGGGGAGGGCGGGGCGGTCCGCGGCCGTCCGCACGTCGATGACCGCGGTCCCGGGGGCGTCCGGGAACAGCAGGGCCACCACTCCCCCGTCGCCCTGGGTTTCGGGCAGGGACCGGAGCGCCAATAGGCCCAAACCGCCCCCCTCGGGGGAGAGGACGGTGTCGGCGCCGGCGGTTTCCCGGCGGATGGTGCGCGCCAACTGGCGATAAAGATCGTCCAAGGGCGGCAGGGAGAGCCCCTTACGCTTCAAGGCGTCCCACAGGTGCAAATCAATTTTTTCCGGGGCGAAGCCGCAGAGGGTTTTTAGGCGGTCGCTCACGTACACCACGTCCCAGGCGGCGTTCAAGACCATGAAGGGCCAGGGAAAATCCTTGAGGGCGGAGGTCAAGGTGTATAAGAATTGCCGGCCGCGACCGCGGAAATCCGCCACCAACTCGCCGCCGGCGCCGAACTGAAGGGAGACGGTCCCCACCGCCGCGGCTTTTTGCTGTTTGTAGAGCTCGTTCCGTCGGGTCAGGAGCCGGAGCAGAAGCCGCCGAAAGAGGGCCGAAAGAGTCTCCTCGTCCAGGGGCTCCTTCAGGCAGTCGGCCGGCCCCACGCCCAGGGCCTCCCGAACGGCTTCGACGTCCGGACCGGCGTCGACCAACAGGGGGACCACCGCCAAATCCGCCAGGGATTCCCGGGCCTCCACCAGGGCCTTCGCGTCGCCCAGGGAAGCGTTTCCCACTTCCCAAACCAGAAAATCCAGTTCGCCGGATCGGAGCAAATCGCGGGCCTCTTCCGGAGACTCCGGAAAGCGCGGTTCGAGGCCGTTTTTGCGGAGGACCCGATCGAGAAAGAGGCGCCGCCGGTCCCCCTCCACGTGAACCAGGGCCACGGGCCGGGGATCCCCGACTCCGCCTTTCTCCCGAATGCGGTCCAAGACTTTGACGATTTGTTCCAGGTTAAAGGGCTTGCGCAGGCAAACGAACGCGCCTTGCTTAAGGAGGTCGTGCTCCGTCCGCTCCGTGGCGAACCCGGTCAATACCACGACTTCGGTTTCCGGCGACTTTTGCTTGATCTCCGCCAGGACCTGGGACCCGTCCAGCCCGGGCATGCGCAGGTCGGTGATGACCACGTCGGGCTGTTCCCGCCCGAAAATTTCCAACCCCTGCCGTCCGTCCGGCGCCTCCAGCACCCGGTAACCCAAACGGGACAACACCCGCCGGGCCATGCCGCGGAAGGGATCGAAGTCATCGATGATCAGAACTTTTTGCATGGGGGCCTCCTGTTCATTATCGACCGGCGCCGGGGGGCCTTGATCGTGGCACGCCTCTTGCACCCCGCCCCAATGCCACCATGAGCCCTCGATCCCCGGTTGGTTTACCCTCGCCGCCGTTCTGGCCCTCGGGCTGGAAACCGCGGGGGCCGTTTGGCTGAAAACCACCGCCCCGCCCGTTCCCGCGGAACGCGTTCTCGCCGACCTCTGTCGTCGGCTCGGCGAACTTGGCCGGTCCAACGGGTTGGCCGGTCCCGCCATCGAAATCGAACGCGTGGAAGGCCCCGAACCCGACCCTTATTTCGATACCCTGGCGCCCGCCCTCAACGAGCGGTTGGCCCCCGCCTTCGGCAAGATCCAAAGCGCGGCGGGCGCCCGCCAAGCCGCCCTGGCGCGGGTGGGCGACCTGCTGAAAGAAAAAGCCTGGGTCCACGACCTGCCCGATTTGACCCGAACCCGCCCGGAGACGCTCCTCTCGGCCCAATGGCGTTGGGTGGTTCCCGGGGAACGCGTCGGATTGACCCTGCGCGCCGTGCGTCTTAACGCCACGGCGGACGGGGTCTCCGTGTTCGAGTCCTTTTCCCACCCCCGTTGGGCGGAACGCGTCCGCCGTTTTCACCGACGACTGTCCGCCGGAGTGGCCGGCGGCGTGGCCCCGGCTCTGGGACTGCTCGGGTGGGCGGTGGTCCGTTCCCGGCGAACGTCAATCTAAAGGAGATTTCCCATGGCGCATCCCGTCAAACACAAAGACGCTCCTCCGCGAAGGGTCCCGGCGCGATCGACGCGTCGCCTCGCCGTCCACTCTTTTTCGACACTTCCCGGGGGCGCGCCTCCAGCCACCCCGGAAGCTTGGCTCGACGCCGAGGGGTCCGACCCCGACAGCTCGGCCGCGCCGAGGAACGTCGCCCCGCCCGAACGAACGGACGCGGTCGACGGCGCTCCGGCCTACCACCGGGAGAGGGAACGAAGCCTGGCCGATTTGGGCCGGGGAATGATTCATCAGTTCCGCAACCAGTTGTGCGTCGTGACCGGCGGCCTGCACGCGGGACTGGCCCACGCCACCCCGGACTCGGCCCGGGAGCTCCTTCTCCTGGCCGAAAACGCCACCCGCAAAATGGTGCGTCTCCTGGATGATCTGATGACCCTGACGCAACGCCCGAACCTTCAATTGACACCGCTGGTGCCCCGCCTGTTTTTTGATCGCCTATTGAAAATCGTCGAACCCCGGTTGAAGGCGCGGTCCATTCATCTGGAACGTCGATTCGCGCCCGGGCCTCCGGCCTTTTGGGGCGATCCGGCGACTCTCACCGAAGCCTTCGAGGGGTTGATTCAGAACGCCCTGGAGGCCCTGCCCGCGGGCGGGCGGGTCCTGCTGGAAACCCGCTGGTCTCCCGGCGCTGGATTTCTGAACGTTCGACTTTCGGACAACGGCCGCGGCATGTCGGCGGAGGAGCGGGAGCGCGCCTTTCAACCCTATTTCACCACCAAAACCGGCGCGGGGGGGCTGGGCCTCACGCTGGCGCGCCGCGTCATGGAATTCCACGGGGGGACCGTGCGGCTGGACAGCGCGCCGGGCGAGGGAACCACCGTGTCGCTCTTTTTTCCCGTTCCCGGTTGACCGCCTTTTCCGTCCCGAGGATTCGATGAGCCGCCTCCCCAAGCGCCCTGGATTCTGGCGCCGGGGGGCGCTGGCCCTTTTGGTGTTCACCCTGGGCGCCGGACGGCGCCCCCACCGACTGACCCCCCGGGAATGGACGGCGCTTAAAGAAAGCGGCGCCTACCACACGGGCGAGGGCTGGGCGGAAATTCACGGCGACCGCGGCGCGGCCCGGGAGGAAGCCCAGAACCGGGCGCTGGCGGACTTGTCCCGGCATCTTCGGGTGGCGGTGCGCGCGTCGGTGATCGACCGCCTGGGCCAGTCGGCGGGCCGGACCGAGGAGCGTCTGGAATCCCGGGTGGAATCCTACACCGAACTGGTCTTGAAGCAGCCGCTGGATCGCCGGGAAATTTTCCTCAATTGGCCCAAAGGCGGCGTATTGACCGCCGTGGTCGCGCTTTCCAAGGCCCGTTACGCGGCCGCCGTCGACGCCGACCTCGAAGCGAAGAAAGAAGGGCTCCTGGCCCTCTACCGAGCCGGTCGAACGGCCGAAGACGGCGGGCGTCCGGCCGACGCCCTCCGGGCCTACGGGCGCGCCCGTCGGGACGCCCGAGCGGCCCTGGACGGCCTTCCGCTCCGCCTATCGGACGACGAAAGCGGGCAAGACTTCGTCGGCGCCCTGGAGCGGCGGACCGACGCCCTTTTGAGCCAATGGACGTTGGATTGCGGGGACGCCGGCCGGGCTTACGACGGCGACGGCGCCTCGGTGAACGTCCCGATCCGGTTGCGCTCCACCGCCGGGGCCCCGCCGGCGCCCAACGATTTTCCCCTTCGCGCGTTCTGGACTCACCGGCCGCGTCGCCCCGCCGCTCGGGCCCGAACCGACGGCCGGGGCGCGGCGACTCTGTCCGTACCCCTCGACGCCTTCGTCGACAATCCCCGGCTTCGGGTCGAGCCCGACTGGGACGAGCTGAACTTTCTCCCCCCCCCGCCGGGCCCCGCCTGCGAAGCGTCTTTCCACCCCCGCCGCGCCCTGCGGTTTTCGGTGATCGCCGAACGCGCCGACGGGGCGGAGCGCTTGGCCGGGGAATTGACGCGGGTCCTGGGCGCGCTCCCCTGGACGGTCGACCGAGCCACGGTGAATTTTCCGGGGGAAGTTCTCGGCGCGACCGCGAGAAGCGATTTCGGTTTGGAGGTGCGTTGCGCCGAGAAATGGCAAAAGCACCCGACGGCGGAATTCTATTTTGTCCGGCTTTCGGGCGCGGCGCGCCTCTACGATTTTCGGGAAAACCGGTGGGTCTTTCGGGAATCCCTTCCGGAGGAGCGGGGCGACGGCGCCTCGACGGACACCGCCCGGAACGCCGCCTGGAACCGTTGGGCGCCCGCCGTCGCGGCCCGTCTGCGGGAGAAATCCGCGGCGCTCCCGTGAGCCTTCAGGCGGCTTGGCGGGCGTTTCGGACGGCCTGGGAAATCTGAACCTGCAAATGGCCCAATTCCCGGGACAAAAGCTCCACGTGGCCGTGAAGTCGCCGGCACCGGTAAAGGGTGAGGGCGATGTCCGGACGGGTGTCCGCCGTGCCCACGCCGGCGCCCAGGGCCCGGGTTTCGGCTTGCCGCCGCAGCGTTTCGGCCTGGCTCAGTTGGCGGTGAAGCCGCTGCAATTTGGGTCCCAAACCGGGAACTTCCGCCTTTTGAAGAAGGGCGTCCCGCTCTTGTTTGGAAAAGGCGACCAGCCGGCGAAGAAGCCGGGCTTGAACGTGCAGGCATTGTTCCAGGGAAACCAGTTCAAATCGCATGGGCGTATCCTCCGGGGGAATTATTGGCGGGCGCGCTCGAAACTAAACGGGGGAAAGCTTCGCACGCTTTTTGCATCTGGAACGACGAGGAGGAACCCATGATTCGAGGCATCCAAGCGAACGCCCAGGCCATGAACGCCCTCATGCTTCAACAGGACGTGGAAGCCCACAATTTGGCCAACCAAAACACCACCGGTTTTAAAAGGGACCAGGTGCGCTTTGAACTTTTCAGTCAAATTCTTCGGGGGCAGGAGACCCTTGCGCCCAAGCCGGTGGTCACCACGGAACGCACCCAGGGCGCCTTAACGCGAACCGACAATCCCCTGGATCTGGCTCTGCAGGGATCCGGTTGGTTCTCGGTGGAAACCCCGGAAGGCGTCCGTTACACCCGGGATGGCTCCTTTAAATGGGACGCGGCCGGCCGCTTGGTGGACGCCGAAGGCCACCCGGTGCAAGGGGCCTCCGGCGTTTTAAAACTGGATCCAGAGGCCCCGGGCGCGGTGATGGTGGGCCGCGACGGGACCTTGACCGCCGGATCCACTCCCCTGGGCCGGCTTAAAATCACCCATTTCGCTCCCGACGCGCCCCTTCAACGGGTGGGCGGGGGCCGTTACGCCGCCGGCGACACGCCCGCCGTCGGCGGGACCAGCGAAGTCTGGCAAGGTTATTTGGAATCCTCCACGGTCAATCCCGTCGAGGGGATGGCGGAGATGATGAGCACCTTGCGGCTGTTTGAAGCCAACCAGAAGGCCTTCCGGATTCAGGACGAATCCCTGAGCCGGGCCCTTCAGGAATTGGCGCGATAAGGAGGAACCTCATGTTGCGCGCACTGTGGACGGCGGCGTCGGGGATGTCGGCTCAGCAATTGAACGTCGACACCATCGCGAATAATCTAGCGAACGTGAACACCGCGGGGTTCAAGAAACTGCGGGTGGATTACCAGGATTTGTATTACCAGACCCTGAAGGAACCGGGCGCCAGCGAAGAGGGCGGCGTGTCCCCCACGGGTTTGGAGGTCGGCATGGGAACCTACCCCGTGGCCACCCAGAAGATTTTCACTCCCGGGGACCTGGAGAACACCGAAAACCCCCTGGATTTGGCCATCGAGGGCACCGGGTTTTTCCAGGTGTCTCTGCCCGACGGCAGCAAAGCCTATTCCCGGTCCGGCACCTTCCGACTGGACGCCGAGGGCCGCGTGGTCACGGCCGACGGTTATTTGCTGGAACCCGCCCTCACGGTCCCGGCCGACACCCAGGAGATCAGCGTGTCCCTGGACGGGACGGTGTCGGCCAAATCGGCCGCTTCCCCCGTTCCGGCGGTCATCGGCAACTTGGAGTTGGCGACGTTCTCCAACCCCCCGGGCCTCAAATCCCTGGGACACAGCCTCTACGCGGAAACGGCGGCTTCGGGAACGCCCCTCACGGGCACGCCCGGCGCCCAGGGCGTGGGATCGGTCCGGCAAGGAATGCTCGAAATGTCCAACGTGCGGGTGGTCGACGAAATGGTCAACATGATCACCGCCCAACGGGCCTACGAACTGAGTTCCAAAGCCATTCAGACGGCCGACGAAATGATCCGCCTGTCGAACAATCTCCGTGGGTAGAAGACTCTTTTCATTCGGTTGGGCGGCCGTCCTCGCGGGGATTTGCCTCCCCCTGCGGGCCGCTTCCGTACGCCCGATTTTGGACGCGGCCGACCGGGCGTTGTCCCGGGCTTTTCCATCAACGTCGGGCGAGTGGCGTTGGGAGCTCCTGGGCCCCGCGCCGGTCGTTCCGGCGGAGGTTGTCGACGTCGCGGCCGAAGCGGACCCCGTGGACCCGACGCCCCGCGCCCTCGTGTCTTTGACGGTGCGGCTGACCCGCAACGGCCGGCGGGTTCGGACGGTGTTGCTTTCCTATCGGCTTCATCGGACGGCCGCGGTGTGGGTCACGCGCCGCTCCGTGGCGGCCGGCGCCCCCGTTTCGATCGACGACCTGATTCAAGAACGCCGGGAGATTTCCCCGGCGGAACGACTCCTGGCCCCCGCCGACACGCCCGACCATCTTTGGGCGCGGCGGCTCCCGGCCGGAACGCCGCTCGCCGCCTCGATGGTGGTTCCCCGCCCCCTGGTTAAAAACGGCGAAACCGTCCGCGTGACCGTGACGGCCGGAACCCTTCGACTGAGCGCCACGGGACGGGCTTTGCGGGACGGCCGCTCCGGCGACGCCATTCCGGTGTGGCTTGCCTCCACCCGCCGCCCCGTCACGGCCACCGTGCGCGGGCCCGGACAGCTCGATTTGACCGCCCCCGGGGCCGCCCAGTGAACCGCTGGGTCCCGCTGGCGCTGTTGTTCGTCGCGGGTTGCTTCGGTCGCCGACCCACGCCACCGGCGCCGCCGCCCATCGCCGAAACGCCGCTATTGTCCCTCTTTGCCGACACCCGGGCCGGTCGCGTCGGGGACCTGGTCACCGTGCAAATCATGGAAACGTCCAAGGGTTCCCGTCGAGTCACCTCCCGCGCCGACAAAGAGGGCGATTTGTCCGTGGATTTAAAAACGAACACCGGCGGCAAAGCCGCCCGCTCCTCCCTGGGTCTTAAGACGACCAACGACACCAACGCCGAATCGGGCCTGGAGCGCCGGGGGTCCTTGATCGCCAACATGACGGCTCGGGTGATCGACATTCTGCCCGGCGGTTTGCTCCGACTCGAAGGCGAGCAGACCATCGTTCTGGAGGGCGGCGAACAAACCATTCGGTTGAAGGGCCTCGCCCGGCCCGCGGACATTGGGCCCGGAAACACGATTCTCTCCACGCGGCTGGCCGACGCCCGCATTGAATACAAAAGCCGCCGGGAACCCTCCGTCCACCATCGGGGTCTTTTGGCCTGGCTGGTCGGGATCGTTTTCTAGCGGAAGGATGACATGAAACCAGGCTGGTTTTTGTTGTTGGGAATCGCGGGGGCGTTGAACCTCTCGGCGGCCGAAACCCGGGTGAAGGACGTCGCCCGGGTGGGCGGCGTTCGAGACATGGAACTGGTGGGGTACGGGCTGGTAACGGGCCTGCGCGGAACCGGCGACCGGCCCGGCTCCGGACCGGCGGCCCAATCCCTCGTCAATTTATTGAATCGATTGGGGGTCGCGGCCTCGCCCCAGGAACTCCAATCCAGCAACATCGCGGCGGTGGCGGTCACGGCCCGGGTGCCGGCGTACAGCCGGCCGGGCGCGGCGATGGACGCCCGGGTTTCGTCCTTGGGGAACGCCTCGCGGCTGGAAGGCGGGACACTGCTTTTGACGGCCCTTTTGGGCGTCGATGGAAAAGCCTACGCCACCGCCCAGGGACGATTGGCGGAGGAACCGGAATCGGGCGAGGACCGAAAAGGTTCCGCCTCCGCGGGCGGGGCGACCACGGCTTTTCTGCCCAGCGGCGTGCTGCTGGAGAAACCCCTGGGGGGGCCCGCCGCCGAAACCGACGGACATTTGGCCGTCACGCTGGATCGACCCGACGCGGTGACGGCCGAACGCATCGCCCAGGCGGTCCAGGAAACCCTGAAAGCGCCCTCCCGGGCCACGGACCCGGGCCGGGTGGACGTGGAAATTCCCGACGATTTTCGGGAGGACCCCGTGGGATTCGCGGCGCGCGTCGAGCGCGTGGCGGTCACCCCGGACGAAGCCCCCCGGGTGGTTTTGAATGAACGCACGGGGACGGTCATTGCCGGGCAGGGGGTTCGCATCGCGCCGGTGGCGATCTCCCACGGCGGCGTCAAAATCGAAATCGGCGGGGGGCCGGCCCGGGCCGAGGCCGACGTCACGTCGCTGGTGGACCTCTTAAGCGGGCTGGGCGTGCGCCCCCGGGACGTGGTCGTTATTTTCCAGATGCTCAAGCGTCTCGGCGCGCTCAAGGCCGAACTGGTGCTGATGTGAAACTTTCCCGAACCGCGCCCCCCGCCCCGCCGCCGACCCGTTCCAACGATCGCCTGAAACAGGCCTGCCGGGGTTTCGAGGGCATTTTCCTGCACGCGCTTTTAAAAGAAATGCGCTCCACGGTGGACGCGACCGCCCTCGGCGGGTCCGGTCCCGCCCGGGAGATCACCCAGGACATGTATGACCAGTCGCTGAGCGAGGAGATGTCCCGCGCCGGCGGCCTCGGCGTGGGTCCGATGCTCTACCGCCAGTTGAACCGGGCTCAAGTTCCCGCGCCCGGGGCCGATAAAGGAAGTGAGAGGAGGATACATCCATGATTCCATCCATTGGTTCCTCGGGGCCCCAGGGCTCCCGGGGCGCGTCCGCCGCCGATGAAACGGCCAAAACGGGCGCCGCCGCCAAAAAACGTCCCGCCGCCGCGTCGGAGGCTCAGGATCAGGTGACCCTGTCGCCCGTGGCCCGGGACCTGCAGGTTCTGCGGGCCCACGTGAACGACGGCGCCGCCGACCGGGCCGCCAAAGTGGCCGCGTTGAAAGAACGCGTCGCGCGCGGCGATTACCGCGTGAGCACCGATGACCTGGCCGCCCGAATCCGGGACGCCTGGTCCGCCTGACGCCTTGACGGCCGTGGCCGCCGACACCCCCCTCGCGCGGATGGAATCCGCGTTGGAGGAGATTACGCGTCTGTGCGGGGAACTCCGGGACATCATGACCGAGGAACGAACCGCCCTGGTCGCCGCCCGGCGGGACGCCCTGCCGGAACTTCTCCGAAAAAAGGCCGACGGCCTTCAGCGCTTGGCCGACGCCGACGAACGACGGCGACGGTGCGCCCTTCAATTGGAACGATCCTGGGGCTGGGCCCCGGTGGACCGCCCCCTCTCCCAACTCGCCTCGCGCCTGGACGCCCCCACCCGGGAACGTTTGGTTGGGAAAAAAGACCGCCTGCTCCAGGTCATGCGCGACTTGTGCGCCTTGAACGAAGCCAACGGCCGGTTGATCCGCCAAGCCGTCACGGTGGGCCGCCGCCTTTTGGACTGGGCCACGGCCCCCCGCGAATTCATTTACGGTCCGGCCGGGCTTGAACGCGACGCCGCCGGGCGCGTCGTCCACCAACGTGCGTGACCATCGACCCGGGGGGTTTGCCCCGGCCCCCGATCGCACGGCGGGGAATTGACCCGTGTCTCTTCTCGCCAGTTTTGAAATCGGCACCCGGTCCCTTCGCACCTTTCAAACCGCCATTCAGACGGTCTCCCACAACATTTCCAACGTCAACACCCCCGGATACTCCCGCCAACGAATCGTGTTGACCACGGAGCAACCCGATCTGACGGACCGCTTCGACGTCGGCCGGGGCGTCCGGATGATGGGCGTCGAGCGCCTGCGGGACGCTTTTTTTGAAGCCAGCTGGCGTCGCGAAACCACGGGACAAGGACAGGCCGAAGCCCTGGCCACGGCCTACAAGTCGGCGGAATCCCTTTTTCCCGAGCCCAACGGAGACGGTCTGTCGACCCGCATGGACAAGTTTTGGTCCGCCTGGCAAGAATTGGCCAACCACCCCACGGACCCGGGAATCCGCGCGGTGGTCTTGACCCGGGGCGCCGACTTGGCCGCCGGGCTCAACCAGACTCTTCAGGGACTGACGCAACAGCGGGCCGATGTGGACAGCGAAATGGCCGCCGTGATTCCCCAAATCAACGCCACCGCCCGTGAAATTTACCAGCTGAACGACGCCATCAAAACGGCCCTGCTGAACGGCCAAACCCCCAACGACGCTTTGGACCGCCGGGATTTCCTGGTGGGCCAATTGTCCCAGTGGACGTCGGTTCAGGTGGTGGACCACGCCGACGGCTCCGTGGCGGTTTACGCCGGAGGGGCGCCGTTGGTCGAGGAAGGCCGCGTGGGGTCTCTGGAAACGTTCCCCCGGGCGGGAGACCCCGAAGGCCACCTGGCGATCCGTTGGAAAGAAACCGGGGACGCCTTTGAGCCCGTGGGAGGGCGCTTGGGGGGCCTCGTGGCCGCCCGGGACACGGTGTTGACCGGGCTCACCCAATCGTTGAAGGACTGGTCCCGGACGCTCCGGGACGAAGTCAACGCCCTGCACCGAACCGGCGTGGGCCTGGACGGCTCCACGGGCCTACGGGGCGCGGTGAATTTCCCCGGAACTCTGGCGGCCGACGCCACGGTGTCGTTGAACGGCGTCGACATCGCCCTCACGGCCGGGGACGACCTGGCCACCGTCGTTTCCCGTCTCAACGCCCAGGAAGCCGCCACGGGCGTCCACGCCGCGGTGGACGGCGCGCGCCTGGTGCTGGCCCCGGGCGGCGCTTCCCCCCAAACCGTTCGAATGACGGGCGACCCCGACGGCGCCTGGAAAACCCTGGGCATCGTCAACGACTTTTTCGCCGGGGAACCCGGCGCCCTGGGGTTATCGGAGGCCGTCCAAAACAACCCGGACGCCGTCGCGGCGTCCGTGTCCGGCGCCCCGGGGGACAACGCCCTGGCCCGCGCTTTGGCCGGTCTCCGGGAGAAAAAGGTTTTTTCCGACGGCCACGCGAGTTTCGACGGCTCCTACCAGGGGTTTCTGGCCGACCTGGGCGCGCGGTCGGCCGCCGCCCAAGCCACCCACGACAACCAAACCTTTTTGGTTCAACAAATCGATCAACTGCGGGAATCCGTCTCCGGCGTTTCTCTGGACGAGGAACTGACGGATCTAATCCGCTACCAGCGGTCCTACGAAATGGCGGCGCGGTCCATCCAAACCGCCGACGAAATGTTGAGCACGTTGCTCGACATGGTCCATCGATAACCGGGAGGTTCCTGTGCGCGTCACCGAACGATTGATCCACCGCGGGGTCGTGGACGAAATCCACGGCCATCTGGCCGCCATGGCCAAACTCCAACAGCAAATCGCTTCCGGCAAGCGCCTCACGGGCCTGTCCGAGGAGCCCATCGACGCCGCCCGGTCGATCCGCCTCCAAGCGTCGGCCGCGGGGCTCGATCAATTCAAGAAAAACACCCAGGAAGCCCTGGCCTGGATGAACGCGACGCTCGGGGCCCTGAGCCGGGTTCGCGAAGTTCTCCAGGAAGCCCGGACCGACGCCCTGGAGGGCGGAACGGACTCCACCCCGACGGACAGCCGGCACGCGCTGGGCGAAAGCGTCGCGCGACTTCGGGAATCCCTGGTGGAATTGGCCAATTCCAAGTGGGAGGGCGCTTCCCTGTTCGGCGGCCACGCCACGACCGCCGCGCCCTTTGCCGCGGACGGGACGTACCGGGGCGACACCGGAACCATCGGACGCGACATCGCCCCGGGGGAAACCACCACGGTCAATTACAACGGCGACGAGGTGTTCCGGAACGGGACGAACCTCTTCGCCGCTCTGGACGCCCTTCAAACCGCCCTCCAAAACGACGACCCCGCGGCCGTTCGCGGCGCCGTGCCGGCCCTGGACGACGGAATCAAGAAAGTGCTCCGGATGGAGGCGTCCCTGGGGGCCGAAACGGAACGCGTCACTCTGACGCAATCCCGGTTGGACGAGATGAACGTCACCCTGACCAAACGCCGCTCGGAAAACGACGACACGGACATGGCCCAAGCGGCCATGGACCTGCAAAGCGAAAACAACGTCTACCAGGCCTCCTTGGCGGCTTCGGCGCGCCTGTTCGGCGCCTCGCTGCTGGACTTTCTCAAATGACCCGGCGCGCGCGACCGCCCCTGACCACCACGCGCTTCGGCGTCCTTCGGCCCGACGCCGCCTCGGTTTTGACGCTGGTCGGCGGCTTGGTGGGTTTCCCCGGCCAACGGCGGTTTCTGTTGTTGGACCACGCGGGCCGGGGCGATTTCGGCTGGCTGCAAAGCGCGGACGACGGCAGCCTGGCCTTTCCCGTCACCGATCCGCGGCGCCACCTGCCCGATTGCCGTTACGTTTTTGGCCCGGCCGACCTGGCGGGATTGCGGTTGGGCTCCCGCGCCCTCCCCGACGTTCTGGTCACCGTTTCCGTCACGCCCGACGGCGGCGTGCGACTCAACTTGTCCGGACCGCTCGTGTTTAATTTCCGCCGGCGCCTCGGGCGCCAGCTGGTCCAATCCCCGGTCGGCGACCCGATCCCCGTGACGCTCCCGTGCTCCTTCTCTCCCGTCGAAAAGGCGAAAGCCTCCTGATCGGCGACACCGTGGAAATCACGGTGCTCGCGGTGGAAGGCGGAAACGTTCGGTTGGGCATCCGCGCCCCCGGCGCGGTGCCCGTTTATCGGCGGGAACTCTACGACAGCATTCGAGCGGAGAACCGGGATTCGGCCGCCGCGGGGGTGGAGGATTTGTCCCGGGCCTTGGCCCGGGGCGGTTCTACGCCGACGTCGGCGGCGCCGTCACCGTTCCGGCGGCCCCCCCGGGGCGCTCGACCTTAACGGCTTTCGGTCGCCCCAATTCCTTTTTTAATTTCCGTAATTCGGCGTCCTTCAATTCCAATTCCTGCTTCATAAGGTCGTTCTCGCGCAGAAGCCAAAAGCGGTCCACCGCGTGGGACACGACCGCCAGCACCTCGTCGTCGTTCCAGGGCTTGGTGAGAAACCGGAAAATGCGTCCGTCCAACACCGCGGCGGTGAACACCGAGGAGTCCGTGTGCCCGGACAGCATGAGCCGCACCGTTTGGGGCCACCGCCGTCCCACTTCCTTGAGAAGTTCAACCCCGTTCATGCCGGGCATCCGGTAATCGGAGATGATCACGTGGGCGGGGCCGGTGTCCCGCAGGAGGCGCAGGCCTTCGTCGCCCGACAACGCCGTGAGCACTTCCACGTCTATTTTTTGGAGCAGACGGCGAAGGGATTTGACCACCCCCTGATCGTCGTCAACGCACAACACCCGTATGTTGGACACCATGGACATCCTCCCGTCAGACTCCGCGACTCAAATCGTTTCCGGGGTCCCGGCCGCGTTTTAGCGCGGCGGATCCGTCTCCAGGCACGTCACCGCGTTTTCCAAAATCCAGGCCGGCAATTTGGACAGGGGCACGGCGTCCCGGGCGGCCCCGCTTTCGACCGCCAGGCGCGGCAATTCGGCCGCGAAACAGGTGGAGCCCTCCTGCGCCGCCGTGCGGGCGCCCCCCGCCCGCAGGACCGCAAGGCCCGCCACGCCGTCCTCCCCCAGGCCCGTCAAAAGAACCCCCACCGCCCGAGCCCCCGCGGCCAAGGACGCCGATCGAAACAAGACGTCGAAGCTGGGCCGATGGCCCCCCACCAACGGTCCCTCCACGATTTCCACGTGGGGGGCCTTGGCCGAGGCGGCCAGCAGGGCGTGGCGGTTGCCCGGAGCGATCAGTATCTGCCCCGGGCGAAGGACGTCGTTGGGCACGCCTTCTTTGACTTCCATGCGGCAAACGCCCGCCAGCCGCCGCGCGAAGGCGCCGGTGTGGGATTGGGGCAGGCGCGTCGCGACCAACACCCCGGGCGTGTCTTCGGGCAGGGCCTTGAGAATTTCTTGAAGCGCGGGCGTGCCCCCTTCTCCGGCGGCCAGGACGATCACCGGCGAACCGCTCCGTTTCGCGCCGGTCCGCCACAGGTCCCGCGGGAGCGCCTCGATGGGGGTCCGCTTTCGAAAACAATCGAACGACAGGCTGGCGGCCGCCGCCCGGTGAATTTCGCCGATCAAAAGGGTCGGGACGTCGCTCAAATCGTCGCCCGACCCGGTGGAAGGCGACGGCAAGGCGGCCACGGCGCCGCGTTCCAAGCAGCGCAGAACCGAATCGCCCTCGTCGTCGCCGCCGCAAAGGACGACCGGCAGAGGGTCCGTGTCCATTAGGGTTTCCAAGAAACGGGACCCGTTTCCGGCGGCGGTGCCCATGGTGAGGACGAGGACCTGGGGGTCGAAGTCCCGGCGAAGGGGGTCCCACCCCTCGGGACCCGCCAGGGATTGAACCCGAACCCCTCCCTGGCGTTGAAGGAGGTCGGCCAAGCTCCGCCGACCGGCGGCCGAGGCGTCCATGACCAGCACCCGAACCGGTCGCGGCGGAATCAGGGACGCCGACCCGGTCGATTCCGTTTTTTCAGCGGGTGGCGACACACGCCCCCCCGTCGCTCGAACGAACCGATCGATCCACATGAAAAACGACGGCGCTTCGCCAGGGCGGCCGCGGGCTCACGGCCCAGCGGGCCCGCACCACCTCCCCGGTGGGGGTGGTCAGGGGGGTTTCCCATTGTCGTCCGACCACCGGACACCCCCCGGCGGCGGCCGCGTCTTGGAGGTCTTTGATAAAAGACGCTCGGTTGGCGGGTTCCACCAGGGTTTCAATAAAATCCCGCCCCAAAAGGTCCCGACGCGGCCAACCGAAAAGACGCTCGGCTTCGTCGTTCCATTCAAGCACGTGACCTTCCCGTGAAATCAGCGCCCAACCCCGAAATCGTCCGGCCAGTTCAAACATCGCTCGGCCTCCCTTTTTTCACACTATCGGAAGGAATTCAAAGAACCACAGCCCCTTCCGGGTTGGCACACTTTTTGCATATGGGTATAGTGTGAACAGGATTTACCGTAAAAGTAAAAATGTGTATTATAAATATCCTTCAACACTGCGACGTGCTGAAGCGCACCTCGAGGGTCACGGCTCGTTCGGAACACCGGAAACGATTTTCGGGAGGCCCCATTGAGCGACACCACGCCGTCGTTGATTGAAACGCAGTCCGCGTCTTTCACCACCCGGGCCCGCCCCTTGGCCATGGACGTGGCCCACGAGCTGAGCAACGTGTTGGGGTGCCTCACCATCCTTCCCGACGTCATGATGCGCCACATCCCCGCGGACAGCCCTCTGCGGCGGGATTTGGTTGAAATGCGTCGCGCCGTCCAACGCCTGGACGACTTGGCGACCCATTTGTCTCTTTTGTCCTCGGACCGAACCAACATCGGGCCGCTCAACCTTGGGGATCTCGTGCGGGTGACGCTCGCCAAAGAACCCCTCCGCCAAATCCTCCAGGACTGCCCCTCCGTTCGATCGGATTTTCAATTTGAAGAAGGGATTCCCCCGATTCAAGGTTCGGCGGATTGGATTCCCGTCATACTCCGAAACCTGGCGCGCAACGCCCTGGACGCCATGATCGGCGGCGGGCGATTGTCCGTCGCCGTGCTTTTTCGGCGGCTCTCCGCCGACCACCCCGGGCTGGACCGGGTGCCGGGAGGCGATTACGTTGTTTTGAGCGTGGGCGACTCGGGCCCCTTGCTGACGGCCGATCAGCGGGCCAGCCTGTTTGAACCCTATTTCTCCCAAATGGTCCTGGCGCGTCCTTCCGGGGGCGGGTTGGCCCTCATGGTGGTCCGGCGGCTGGTCCGCCGCCAGGGCGGCTTCGTGGACGTTCGCTCCGGTCCCGGGGGTTCCTTTTTCGACGTGTATTTTCCCGCCCTGCGGGATTCGGTGCAAAAACCGGACCCCCCCCCCGTCCCGCGGCGGTCCCGTTTGGTGATCGTCGACGACCGACGCGACCAGCGGGAACTGTTCGGGCGGCTGCTGGAAAACGCCGGCCACGACGTGGTCACCGTGGCCAACGAATCGGAAGCGCTGGAGGCCCTGGCCCGCCAGAACGCCGACGTCGTTCTGCTGGACATCTCCCTGCGCAAACAACACGACGGACTCGACCTTTACCAAACCCTGCGGGCCCGTTGGCCCGGGCAAAAAGTGGTCTTCGTGAGCGGCCACGGCCGCGAGGAATACGCCGAGGCTCTGCCGGATTTGATGGAGGCCCCGTTTTTGAAAAAACCCTTTACGGCCAAAACCCTCTTGGCCACCGTCGACGATCTCCTGGCGGCTTCCGACCCTCGGTGATGCGATGACCCCCGGCCCCCGCCTCACCGGTTCCGCGGCGCCTCGAACGCTTCAGCGCCTCATTCCCCGCCTGAAGCTGGCCCATTTGATGGCCTTGCCCGAAGAAAACTTCGGCAAATTGGTCCTGACCGTGGAGCGTCATCCGCTCTTTCAAAAATATCTCTACACCAGCGACCCTCACCGGCAACTCTTCTCCTACGGACGTTTTCAGCGGAGCGGGGTGGCGCCCCGCTTTCTCCAGATCAACGAGGACATCGCCCCCGCCGCGGGGGGGCTGGACGTCGAGTCGCTCCTGGACGAAAAACGGTCCCTGATCGCCCTCTGCCGGCGCATCGGGGAGAAAAACTTCGAGCGCTTTTTCCTGTACGGCGAGGGGGGCCGCTCCCTGGACGACATCGCCCGGGAATGCGGCGTCAGCTTGGAGGACGCCCAGCGGGCTCTGGATTTGGTGACCCGGGTGGGGGTTCAGTCCGAATTTTACGAGCCCCCCTCCCCGGCCATGTCCCCCACCAACACCCGCATCGCCCACATCGAACCCGACGGGGAGGGGTCCTTCGCGATCCGCTACACCTCCCTCAAATACGCCCGCGGCCGTTACGTCATCCATTACGACCGGCTCAATTCCCTCAAACGCCTCCCGGGAATGACCCTCGAAGAATTTCGCCAAGTTAAAAAACTGGTCAAAACCATGGAATTCGTCAACGCCCGACGCTCCACCGTGAGTCGCGTGCTGGAAACCATCGTCCAACGGCAGGACGGGTTCCTTCGCTCCGGCCACCAGGAAGATTTAAAGGACCTCACGCAGGAAGAATTGGCCCACCAATTGGGAGTCCATTCCAGCACCATCAGCCGCATCGTGGCCTCCAAATCCGTTTTAACGCCCTGGAACGAAGAACGCCGAATCAAGGATTTCCTAGGCCGACGGTCGGTGGAGGGCGTTCTGGCCAAAATCCAGGACCTGGTGGAGGAGGAAACCCGGCTGATTCGTTCGGGCGCCCGTCCGACTCCATTTCGCGACGAGGAGCTTTGTCGCGCCCTGGCCGAGCGCCAGGGACCGCGAATCGCCCTTCGCACCATGTCGAAATACCGTTCCCTGCTCCACATCCCCAACGTCTACGACCGGGCCCGCGCCATGGCCCGGCCGATCCCCCCCCCGCTTAAGTCTTCTTAGCCTGAACCGATAATTCCCCTGACTACGCGGCCTGGGCCGTCGTCGTCTATTCGTCGGCCGATCCGGACGAACGCGCCGATTTCGAGGGGGAAGGATGTCCACCACACCGGTTCCGATCCTGCTGGTCGACCACGACGAAAAAGATTTCAACGACGCGCGGGCCCTTTTGGAGCAATTTGAATCCGCCACCTATTGCCTGGACTGGGCGGCCGATTACGACGCGGGTTTAAAAGCCCTTTCCAAGGGAGCGTACGCCTTGGTCCTCGTGGAATACCATCTGGGCGACAAGACGGGCCTCGATTTCCTTCAGGCCCTAAAAGACCGGGGCCCCGAGTCTCCGGTGATCGTTTTGACCGAAAAAGGCGACCGGGAAGTGGATCTGCAGGTCATGCGGGAAGGCGCCTACGACTTCCTCGTCAAAGGCGAATACGACGCCTCGCTCCTGGAACGCACCCTCCGCTACGCCCTGAGCCGGCGAAAAACCGAAGAACATCTGCTCCACACCGCCCGGGAACTCGAGCGAATGAATTCGACGTTGAAGGAAACCCAGTCCCGCATTATTCAACAGGAAAAGATGGCGTCCATCGGCCAATTGGCGGCGGGCGTGGCCCACGAAATCAACAACCCCATCGGGTTCGTCTCCTCCAACCTGCGCACCCTCGCCAAATACGCGGACAGCGTCACCGGATTTTTCAAAGACTTGCAGCGTCTCCTGGCCGAGGCCCCGGCGGGGACTCCGCTCCACGCCCTCAAAGACCAGTGGCGGGACCGCCAACTGGATTACGCCGTGGAAGACATGATCGACTTGATTCAAGAGTCTCTGGAAGGGACGGACCGCGTCGTTAAAATCGTCAAGGACTTGAAGAATTTCTCCCGGGTGGACGAGGCGGAACACCAGCACGCCAACATCAACGATTGCCTGGACAGCACGATCAACATCGTCTGGAACGAATTGAAATACAAGGCCCAGCTCACCAAGGAATACGGGGCCCTGCCGCGCATCAAATGCTTCCCGCGGCTGCTGAACCAGGTGTTCATGAACCTGCTGGTCAACGCCTCCCACGCCATTGAGAAACAAGGCGTGATCACGGTTAAAACCTGGCAAGACAACGGCTCCATCGTCGCCTCCGTTTCCGACACGGGGTGCGGGATCCCCGAACCGATTCGCAAGAAGATTTTCGAACCGTTCTTCACGACCAAAGAAGCCGGCAAGGGAACGGGCTTGGGCCTTTCCATCGCCTACGACATCGTGGCCCGCCACAAAGGCGAAATCTCGGTGGACAGCGAAGTGGGCCGGGGGACCACCTTTACCGTGCGCGTTCCCGCCCTGGAGCCCCAGGCATGACCTCCATTCGCCTCCTCTGCGTCGACGACGAACGCAACGTCCTGCGCGCCCTTCAGCGCGTGTTTCGTTCCGAGCGATTCCAATTGACCACGGCGCTCTCGGGCCCCGAAGCCCTGGCGCTCCTCGAAAGGGGCCCCGTCCCCGAGGTGGTGTTGGCGGACTACCGCATGCCCGGGATGAACGGCGTCGAACTTCTCCATCAAGTCCACGAACGATGGCCCGAAACCATCCGCATTATTTTGTCGGGATACGCCGAAGCCACCGCCGTGGAAGAAGCGCTCCGGGAGGGGAAGGTTTTTCGTTTTTTCGCCAAACCCTGGGACGACCAGGAACTGATTGCCGCCATTGAGCAGGCCGTCGACCACCCCGTGTGCCGTTTGGATTGGCGCCGGGGCCGCGCCGGGGTCCCGCCCCCCCTCCCATGACCACCGCCCCGGCCACCCTGCTGTTTGTGGACGACGAAGTCAACACCTTGAACGCCCTGCGGCGGGTGTTCGCCGATCCGGGGTATCGGGTGTTGGTGGCGGCCGGTCCGCCCGAGGCGTTGGACGTGCTGTCCCGGGAGCCCGTGGATTTGATCTGCAGCGATCAGAACATGCCGGGCCGCACGGGGCTGGACCTTCTACGGGAGGTGCGCGAGCGGTGGCCGCACATCAAGCGCCTGATGCTGACGGTGGTCACCGACGCCAAGGTCATGCGGGAAGCGGCGGAGCGGGGCGCGGTCTACAAATACCTGAACAAACCCTGGGACGACGACGATTTAAAAATGACCGTGCGGCGGGCCCTGGAACACGGCACGCTCGAATCGGCCCACCACCGGCTGCAAGACCGGTCCTGCGCCCAGGACGAATTGGTCGAAAAAATCGACCGCTTGTGGGACCGGCCCCGGGGCACCCTCGGCTTCGTCCTTGAGAAAGCCGGGCTCGTGACGGCGGACCAGGCCGCCGCGGCCGGACGGGAACGCCGGGCGCCGGAATCCCTGATTGAAACGCTCGTACGGATGGATCGGGTGACCGAGGCCCAGGTGCTCCGGGTGGTGGCCGACGCCCAGCACGTCCCCACGATCGAACTGGACGGCGTGGCCCTGGCCGCCGAGGCCGTTAAAATGGTGCCCCGGGAGATCTGCGAAAAAGGGCGTTTGGCCCCCGTCCGGATCGAAAACGATCGACTGGTGATCGCCTTCGCCGACCCCACCGACGTGGTCAAAATCGAAAACCTCGCCATCGTCACCGGACTGCCCGTCACGGCCCTGGCCGCGACGCCTTCCGGCATTTTGAAAAGCTTGGACCGATTTTTTGGGGACTCCCCGGCGTACACGTCGCTTCAGGATTTTGAAAAGCAGGTCCAATACGACCAGGGCGGCCGGTTCGACCTCGTGGTGGAGGAGGAAGAACCCAACGCCCTGGACAAACTGTTCTCGGGAACCGACGAAGCCTCCGTGGTCCGCCTGGTGAACGCCATCGTCTTCGAAGGGCTTAAAAGCCGGGCCTCCGACATTCACATCGAACCCAAGGCCCGGGTGTCCCTGGTCCGCTACCGGGTGGACGGCATGCTGCAGACGCGGTTAAAAATCCCCGGACCCCTCCACGCGCCCACGATGTCCCGCCTCAAAATCCTGGCCAAGCTGGACATCGCCGAACGGCGGCGCCCCCAGGACGGCCGGCTGACGCTCAAGGCCGGACCCCGGTTGATCGACGTGCGTCTTTCGACCATGCCCACCGTCGAAGGGGAGAAAATGGTCCTCCGCATTCTGGACACCTCCGGGGCCGTCAAGAAAGTGGCGGACGTGGGCTTTGCGGCCGCCGACCTTCTTCGTCTCTCCCCCCTGCTGCGCCGCCCCCAGGGCATCGTGCTGTCCACCGGCCCCACGGGGTCGGGAAAAACCACCACGCTCTACGCCATTTTGAACGAAACCTTGAGCCCCTATAAAAATTACGAGACCATCGAAGATCCCGTGGAATACCGGCTGGAGGGGGCCAATCAAGTGCAGGTCCGGGAGAGCCTGGGGTTGTCCTTCGCCGCCACCCTCCGCTGCACCCTGCGACAGGACCCGGACGTCATTTTGCTCGGCGAAATCCGCGACGAGGAAACCGCCGACGTGGCTTTCAAAGCCGCCTTGACCGGCCACCTGGTTCTTTCGACGCTGCACACCAACAGCACCGTGGCGTCCCTCACCCGTTTGATCGACATCGGCGTCAAACCCTACCTGCTGGCGTCGGCCCTGGAAGGGATCATCGCCCAACGGCTCGTTCGCCGGATTTGCGAAAGCTGCCGGACCCGGGTGGAGCCCGCCGCGGATACCCTGGGGCTCCTCCGCCTGCGGCCCGAAGATTTTCCGACCGTTTTCGCGGGAACGGGCTGCGATCGATGCGACCACTCGGGCTACCGGGGCCGGACGGGGCTTTTTGAAGTTTTGGTGGTGACGGACGAGCTGCGGCGGGGAATCGCCGGCGGGGTGGAGGAATCGGCGGTCGCGGGCCTGGCCCGGGCCGCCGGAATGCGAACGCTGTTGGAGGACGGGTTGGAAAAAGCCCGCGCCGGAATCACCACCCTGGAGGAGGTTCTTCGGGTGATGGGGCCCCCCACCCGCTACGAAGAACCCTGCGGATCCTGCCGACGCCCCTACGAGGTCACCCACGGGTTCTGCCCATTTTGCGGCGCCGAGCGCCGAAACCGGTGCGGGGGGTGCCACCGGACTCTGGAGCCCCTGTGGAGTCATTGCCCCGGGTGCGGCCACAAACGGACCACGCCCGCGGCGCGGCCCGTTCTCTAATTTAAGCGACGGCCGGGGCCACGTTCGCCCGCAGGGGACGACCCCAGGACGGCCAGTCCAGTTCCACCCGGTTTCGCCCCCGGGCTTTCGCCCGATAGAGGGCCTGGTCCGCGGCGGCCATCAGATCCAAAGGCGCGGCTCGACCGTCGGGAATCCACGAGGCCACGCCGACGCTGACCGTCAAGCCGGCCCCTTCGATCGACAACCTCCGCACCGTTTTGTGCACGGCCTGTCGAAGGCTTTCGGCGACCAAGGCGGCCCCGGGCACGTCGGTGTGGGGCAGTACGACGGCGAATTCCTCTCCGCCGTAACGCGCCACCAGGTCGCCGGGCCGTCGCGCCGTTTCCATCAACGCCCGGGCGACGTTTTTAAGCGCGTCGTCCCCCGCCAAATGGCCGAACCGGTCGTTGAAGGCTTTGAAATAATCGATGTCGACCAACAGCAGGGCCAGCGGGTAGGAACCGCGCCGCGCCCGGAACCACTCGGCCCGCAACCGTTCGTTGAGGGCCCGCCGGTTGGCCACCCCCGTGAGGCCGTCCAAAGACACCAACGTGCGCAAACGCCTGTTCCGCCGCCTCAACCGCCGCACGGCGTGAAACAACCGTTCCTCCCGCTCCCGACGACGGGCCCCCCGCGATCGGCCCGCCCAAGGCCAAAACGTCCATCGGCCCGGACGAAGCCATTGGGCCAAGGCCCCCCCCGTCCACCACCGCCCCCCCAACCGCGGCCAAAGGACGCGGACGTTCACGGCAGTTTCTCCACGCGGCCGGTGGTCAAATCGTAGAGGGCGGGAATGACCAGGAGTTTCCCCGACGCCACCCGCTCCCGAAGGAGCGGACTTTCCAAAAGGATGTTTTGAACCGCCTCCCGAACGTTGGATTCCTCCGCCAATCGGGCCCGGTCGCCGGCCTTGGTTTTGGCATCGGGCAAGGCGGGGCGGATGCGTTTAACGATGGCGTCCAGATTCGGCGTCGGCATCGGCTCGCCGGACAGGGCCGCCGCCACGGCCCCGCACTTCCGGTGCCCCATCACCACCAAGACCCCCACCCCCAAATGTTCGGCCGCGTATTCCAGGCTGCCCAGAGCCACGGGGTCCACCACTTCCCCGGCGCTTCGGACGACGAACAGATCCCCCAACCCCTGGTCGAACAACAACTCCGGCGGGGTGCGGCTGTCCGAGCAGGACAACACCATGGCGCGGGGGTGCTGCCCTTCGACCAACTCCCGGCGGCGGGCGACGGTGACCCGCGGCCGAAGGACGCCTTTGACGAATCGATGATTTCCATCGGACAACGCGCGCCAGACCCGGTCGGCCGACGCGGGCGCGCCGGCGGGCTCCCCCGCGTGTACCAGGGCGCCGGCGAGGATCAAACACCCCCCCAGAACCCGGACGTTCACGACGGACACCCCGCCGGGGTGGCCCGGGGCGACGCCAGCCAGTGCTCGATGATCTTGACCGCCCGCGCGTGGATCTGGCACACCCGGGACTCCGAGACCCCCAGCACTTCGCCGATTTCCCGAAGGGTCAGTTCTTCGAAATAATACAGGGACACCACCCGCCGTTCCTTCTCCGGCAAGGCGTCAACGCCTTCGCGCAGACGTCGGATCACTTCCTCTTTTTCCAGGCAGGAGAGGACGTCCGGTTCGGCCCGGGCCGCCAGCAGGTCGGGACCGCCGCCGTCGCCGTCTTCGTTTCCTCGGGGGCCGCCGTCCAGAGACATTTCGCCGTCGTGCACGACCTCCTGGTGCAACCCGCGCATGTCCGCCGGGCTCAATCCCAGCGCCCCGGCGATTTCGAGATCCGAAGGGTCCCGCCCCAGGCGTTCCCGCATTTCGTTTTTCGCGGCTTTGTAGCGCTCCACGCGCCGCCGGCCTCCGCGGCTCAAGGGGTCCAACCGGCGCAAATGGTCGAGCACGCTTCCCTGGATCCACCGGTAGGCGAAGGTGTCGAATTTAACGTTCCGGCCGGGATCAAAACGGTCCAGCGCCTTCAACAGGCCGATGGCCCCCGCGCTTTCGAGGTCGTCCCGATCCACCTGGGGGACCAACGCCACCGGCATGCGGCCGACCACGTGGCGCACCAACGGCGCGAATTGCGCCAGAATGGTTTCCCGCGCCGAAAGATCGCGGTCCACCAAAAACCGCCGCCAGGCGTCCTCCAAAACGGCGGGCGTGGCGGAGGCGCGACCCGCGATTCCTTTTTCCGACGTTGCGTTCCTCATAACGTTCCTCCCGGGATCACGACGCCACCGGCAGGGGCGACTCGACGCCCACCACGCCGATGGATTTCACGCGCGTGTCGGCGGTGATCTCGTTGTAGGAGAGCACCGTCAACCGCGGCACGAACCGTTCAAAATGCCGACGCACGACCGCCCGCAGGGACGCGGAACACAAAAGCACCGGTCGGTCGGCCGCCCCGGCCGGGGCACTGAACAATTCCAGGAGCCGGCGGGCGACGTCGTCCGACAAGGCCGGGTCCAGCACCAAGCGCGCGGTGCGCTCCCCTTTCGGCATGGAATCGTGCAGCCGCCGCTCCAGGTCCGGCGAAAGCGTGGCGCCGTAAAGCGTGCCTTCCTCGTCCCGATACTGTTGGGAAATTTGCCGCGCCAGGGACGCTCGGGCGTATTCGGTCAACAGGTCGGGGTCTTTCGTCAGGCCGGCCGCTTCGCTCAGGGCTTCGAGGATTTGCAGAAGGTTTCGAATGGACACTTTTTCGTTCAACAGATTCTGGAGAACCCGATGCACCGCGCCCGCCGAAAGAACCCCCGGAATCAATTCGTCGATGACGGCCGTTTGGCCCCGGGCCTTCAGGTCGTTCAAAAGGGTTTGGACCTCCTGGCGGCCCAATATTTCGTGGGCGTGGTCCCGCAGGACTTCGGTCAAGTGCGTCGCCACCACCGACGCGTTGTCCACCACGGTGAGACCCTCCATTTCGGCGGTCCGGCGGTCGCTCTCGGCCACCCACAGGGCCGGAAGCCCGAAGGTCGGTTCCTTGGCCGGCAACCCCCGGACGTTTTTGATGCCGTCCCCGCCCATGGCCAGGCAGTATCCCGGCATCAAATCCCCACGGGCGACTTCGGCCCCTTTGATTTTAATGACGTAGGTGTTGTTGTAGAGGGCGCTGGAATCCCGAATCCGCACCGGTGGGAGGACAAACCCCAATTCCCGCGCGCACCGGCGCCGAATCGACACGACGCGGTTCAACAAATCCCCGCCTTGGCCCGTGTCGACCAAAAACAAAAGCCCGTACCCCAATTCCAATTCCAAGGGTTCGACGGCCAAAAGGGACGAAAGATCTTCGGCGGCGCGTCCGGCGTCTTTTTCCCCGCCCGCGGGGGCGGCGGCGGGCGTCGGGACGGGCCGGGCCCCCGGACGGGTGACCCAGGCCATGGCCGCGAGGGTCCCTCCGACCACCAAAAAAGGCACGACGGGCAATCCCGTGAACAGCCCCGTCACCCCCAACAGCGACATGGTGAAACCCGCCATGCCCAGGGCCCGGGGGTTGGCGGATATTTGGCGGGCCCACTCCTGCCCCAGCGGCGATTGAGTCGCCGACCGCGTGACCAAGACGCCCGAAGCGGTGGAAACAATCAACGCCGGGATTTGATGAACCAGGCCGTCGCCGATGGACAAGACGGTGTAGGTGCGCAACACGTCGGCCAGGTCCATGTGCCGGCGCCAAAATCCCAGGATCGCTCCGCCCAGGATGTTGATGCCGACGATCATCATGGCCGCGATGGCGTCGCCGCGGACGAACTTGGACGCGCCGTCCATGGCGCCGTAAAAGTCGGCCTCCCGTTGGATGTTCTGCCGCCGTTGGGTGGCCGTTTTCTCATCGACCAGCCCGGCGTTCAGTTCCGCGTCGATGGCCATTTGCTTGCCGGGCAAAGCGTCCAACGTAAAACGGGCCGCGACCTCCGACACGCGCTCGGCGCCTTTGGTGATGACGAGAAACTGAACGACGACCAAAATAAGGAACACCACGAACCCGACGACCGCGTCCCCCCGCACCACGATTTGACCGAAGGCCTCGATGACGGCGCCGGCGTCTCCCGACATGAGGATGCGCTTGGTCGACGCCACGTTGAGCGCCAGGCGAAACAGGGTGAGACCGAGCAGGACCGACGGAAAAATGGAGAAATCCAGGATTTCCCGGATGTTCAGGACCACCAACAGGACCGTGACCGACATGGCCAAATTGAGAATCAACAGGAAACTGAGCAACCAAGTCGGCAGCGGCAAAATCATGGTCGCCAGGACGCCCAAAATCCCGAAGGCGGTCAGGACGTCCAAGGTTCGTTTTTGAATCATGGCTTCGGCCACGCGTTACCTCCGAGGATTCTTCAAGCGGTACACGTAGGCCAACACTTCGGCCACCGCCTGGTAGAGGGCCACGGGCACGGGGCTCCCCACATCCACTTTCTGATACAAGAGTTGTGCCAAGGGTTTGTTTTCAAGGAGCGGCACCCCGTTCGCCCGGGCCAATTCCCGGATGCGTTGGGCCACCAAATCGGCGCCCTTGGCGACCACCTCCGGCGCGCTGGTGCGGGGCCGGTAGCGGAGGGCCACCGCCAGGTGGGTGGGGTTCGTAATCACGACGTCGGCTTTGGGCACCTGGCTCATCATGCGGCGGGAGGCCCATTTTTTGCGCAAGCTTTTAAGGCGCGACTTCACCTGGGGGTTGCCTTCCATTTCCCGGTGCTCTTCCTTCATTTCTTGCTTGCTCATGCGGAGATCGCTTTCCCAACGACGGTGCTGTTGGTAATAATCCCAGGCGGCCAAGGCGGAAAAGAAAAGGACGGCGTCCCAAAGAACTTCCGAGAACCGGGCCCCCACCTGGGCCGTCATGGCGGGCAATCCCCGGCCCAGGTCCGCCGGCGATTTGACCGCCAGCGACCACACGGCGCGGCCGGCGATCAAGGCGAACCCCGCGGCTTTCAAGAACGTCTTCAAAGCGTCCGCGCCGTTGCGGGGGCTCAGAAGCCGTCGGGCCCCGGACAAGGGGTTGGAACGGGACCAGTCGAATTTCAAGAGAGTCGGCGCGAAAAGGCCCCGGGTTTGGGCCGCTCCCAGGGCCAACGCGCACAAAGCCGCGGCCGCCAGTACCGGCAGGATCAACACCGCGCCCCCCTTGAGGGCCAACATCGCCGCGGCGTTTAACGGCACGCTTTCCGTGGCGGATTTTCCCGCCAACGACACCGTTTCCCGCCAGAGCGCCCCCCAGCGGGCCCCCCACTGGGGCCCCTGGGAAATCAACACGCCGGCCGCACCGACCAGAGCGGCCACGGCCGGCACGTCCCGGCTCTGGGCGATTTGCCCTTCGCGTCGGGCCTTTTGAAGTTTGTGGGGAGAGGGCTTTTCGGTTTTCTGATCGGACCCGGGGGCCACGGCTTAGCCCCCCAGGTTTTTCAAAAACCAGGACAGTTGGTCGAAGGCGCCCGCGGCGGTTCCGGGGAAAAACCGAATCAAAGCGGCCACCCCGACCCAGAGGGACGCGAACCCGATCAGGGCCCGGGCGGGGAAATCAATGGCGGCCAGATTCATCTGGGGCGCCGCGCGAACCAGGAACCCGATCAAGAGGGAGGACAGCCACAGAGCCCCCACTGTCGGGGCCGCGGCCGCGGCGGCCAGGGCCATGGAGCGACCGACGCTCTCCACCCACAGGCCGGCGAGGCGTCCCGTCCACAAGGCTTCCCCCGGTCCGATTTTCTCGAAGCTCCAAACCGTCAGTTTCAAAAGCCGCCAGGGACCGTCCAAAATAAAAAAAAGCAGGAGGGCGAGGCGGTGGTAGAGTTCCGCCAAATCGTCCACCGATTCGTTCGTGCGGGGGTCGAAAAAACCGGCCCAGCCGAACCCCATTTGATTCCCGATTAAATGGCCGGCGGTTTGATACGCCGAGAAAAACAGCGCCAAAAGGCCCCCCAGGGCCGCTCCAACGCCGGTTTCGGAGATCACGGCCAACCCGACCCCCCAGGCGTCGGTCGCCAGGGGCGGCGCGCCCCGAGCCCAGGACACCACCAAAGCGCTCACCCCCAGGGCCGCCGCCAAACGCGCCACCGGAACGCCGCGCCCCGCGAAGGGAGGCGCCACGGCGAAAAGGCCCAACACCCGGGCGAACACCAAGACGAATCGAAGGGGATCGGGGATCGCCACGGCGTTTAACGGGCGGCCTGGGGCAGGGCGCTGATCATGCGCTCGGCGAATCGAACAAGAGCCGCCCATTGCCAATGGCCGAGCACGGCCGTCACCAGCGCCACGAGGAGCAGTTTGGGAACGAACACCAGGGTCATTTCGTGAATCTGCGTCGCGGCTTGAAACAAACCGATCACGATGCCCGCCGCCAAGGCCACAAGCAAAACGGGCCCCGCCGCCAGGAGGACCGCCCAAAAAGCCTCCCGCAACAACGACGCGACGGTGTCCGCGCTCATCCCGTCACCGAACGCTTTCCACAAGCCCTTGGACCAACAACGCCCAACCGTCGACCATGACGAACAACAGAAGTTTGAGCGGAAGCGCCACCATGTTGGGCGGGACCATCATCATTCCCAGGGACATCAACACGCTGGAGACTCCCAAATCGATGACCAGAAAGGGGATGAAGAGCAGAAACCCCATTTGAAAAGCCGTCTTGAGTTCACTCAGCACGTAGGCCGTGGTCAAAACGTGAAAGGGCACGTCCGCCTCGGTTTTGGGTTCCAGGCGTGCCATTCGGACCGCCAACGAAAGTTCCCGCCGGCGGGTTTGCTTCAACAGAAACACCCGAAGCGGGGCGGCCCCCTTTTCCAGGGCCTCTTCAAAACCGAGGGTCCCCTTGCGGTAGGGTTGCACCGCGGTGTCGTTGATGGTTTTGAGAGTCGGTCCCATGACGAAAAATGTCAACACCATCGCCAGGCTGATCAACACGTGGTTCGGGGGCGTTTGCTGGAGGCTCAGGGCCTGCCGGGCGAAACCCAGGACGAGGGAGAACCGGAGAAAACAGGTGGTGAGGATCAGGACCGACGGGATCAGGGACAGGAGCGTGAGGACGACGACGGTTTCCATGGCGGACGACAGGCGCTTGGGTTCGCCCAAGGTTCGGAGAAGACCCTCCGCCGGTCCCGCCGCCGCGAGGGCGGGGCCGGCCGCCAGAAGGAGCAGAAGGACCCAGGGAAACCGCTTAACTTTCATGAAAAAAAACGTTCGGAACGTCGACCCGAAGCGCCGGGGTCCGGGAACGGATCGGCGCGGCGTCCGGGGGCTCTTCCCATCGGGCGATGGGATGAACCCCGTTTTCGCCGAACCCGACCAAAAAGCGCCGGGAACCGACGGCCACAAACCCGACGCCGCTTTTGGGACCCAACGGCAGTTTCCCCAGGAGGGCCAACGCCTCGGGGCGGTTTCCCGTCCGGGCCCGCGATCGCCCCAGCCGTTTGGCGGCCACCACGAAACCGACCGTGATCAGCAAAAGCGCCGCAAGACGGAACCACGGGAACGGGGTTTCCGGGACCGGCGGGGTCGAAAGCCAATCGCCCTCCGCCGCGCGGACGGCGGACACCCACCCGCCGATCGCGGCCCACGCCCCTCCTTTCATTTCCCGACTTATCGACACGGTCTTAAGCCGCCGAGGTCTTGGGCGCGGCCACCAGCTCCACCACCCGGACGCCGAAGTCTTCCCCGACGGCCACGATTTCCCCCCGAGCGTAAAGGCGGTCGTTGACCAGCACGTCAATCGGTTCGCCCGCGCTGCGGGACAATTCGATGACCGAACCGGTGCCCAGCCGGAGCAAATCCCCCAGGGACATACGTGTTTCGCCCAACAGCACGCTCACTTTCAAGGGCACGTCCATCAACGGGGCAATGTTCACCGGCAAAGGTTCCACGGGTCCGGCTTTCGGCACCTCCCCCAATTGCACCGGCCGGGCTTCCGGCGCGGCCCCCGGGGTCGAGGGTTCGGGGGGTTTTTCAGAATCCGTCACGTCGCGCTCCTTCCGTTTCCCGCCAAGGCCAGCACGCGCACGGCCAACCGGCCGTTGAACACGCCGGCTTTGGCGTGGAACAAGGGAATCTCACCGATTTTGACGACGGCGCTTTGGTTCACGCTGCCCAAGCGCACGACGTCGCCCACTTCCAAATCCGCCATCTCCCGCACCGGGATGTCCGATTCCACCAAACACACGCGCAGGGGAAGGGACACCCCCTCCGCCCGTTGGCGGAGCACCGGACGCATTTTGGGGTCGGTCCAGAGCGCGTTGGATTCGCCCCGGGCTTTTTCGAGTTCGCCCAAAAAAGGGCGGGCAAAAGAGAGCGGCAGGCCGGCCTCCAGGCGCCCCGTGGTTTCGCCCACGGACCAGTCGAAGGACGTCAACAAATGGGGTTCCCCGGCGGCGTTGGCGAAATGGGCGCCGGCGCCGCCGATCTCGTCGGCGTTAAAGGCGCATTCGCCGAAGGCCTCCCAGAGGGCGTTCCATTCGCTTAAGAAAACACGCAGGGGCCAGACCGCGGACCGCCGCTCGACGTCGGTCAGCGGGGCGCCGGCGGTGTCCGGTCGTCCCGGCCCGCCAAAGGAAACATCGACGAAGGCCCGGGCCCCCTCGGCCGAAAGCCGCAGAAAACCGAACCCGTCGCCGGGGGTCAGGGAAAAAGGGAGAATCGCGGCGTTGTCCTTTTCCCCCGGTCGGCATTGGGCCCAGGACACCGTCGTCAATTCCCGGAAAATCAGGCGCAGGGAAATCCCCAAGCGGTCCGGGAAGATCGAAGCGGATTTTTGGGTGAATTCTTTGTGAATGCGGGCGAGTTGGTCGCGGGTGCCCTTGACGAGGCCTCCGCCTTGCCGCGGGTCAAACCGTGGGAGACCCGCGGGATCGGTCATTGGACGAGGAACTCGGTGAGGTAAACGCTTTTGACGCCCGCGCTGTCGGGCAGGAGCCGATTAAGTCGCTCGCGGATGGAGTCTTTGAGCCGTTCCTTGCCTTCGTCCGTCGCCACGTCCTGGGCCCGGACGTTTCCGAGGATCTCGATCAACGAGTCGTACACCTGGTGGTCCATTTCCTTCAACCGGTCGACGGTCGCGGCGTCGTGGCCTTCCAGCGTGATGGAGACTTTGGCGAACCGGTGGTCGGAGTCGCTGGCCAGGTTGACCACGGTGGTCTTCAGCGGGTAGGCCACGCCCGTTTCGGCGCCGTGGGCCGGCGCCGCTTCGCCGTGGCCGCCCCCGCGTTCCGCCCCCTGACCGCCGCCGTGGGCCGGCCCCGGGGCCGCCGCCGCGGGGATCGGCGCGGCGCCGATGGGCGCCAACGCCCGGGCCACGACGACCCGGGACGCGGCGATGCAAAGAACCCCGGACACGGTCATGAGCAGGACTTCCCCCACCCCTTTGACGATCGTTTCTTTGCTTACCAGCGCCACGACGACCCTCCCGGTGCTACCGTTTTAAATTGACCAACTCTTCCAAGAGCTGATCGGACGCCGTGATCACCCGCGAATTGGCTTGAAAGCCGCGCTGGGTCACGATCATGTCCGTAAATTCCCGGGCGACGTCGACGTTGGACATTTCCAACGTCCCCGAGACGATGAGCCCCCGCCCGTTGATCCCCGCCACGCCGGCCGAAGCCACCCCGGAGTTGGGGGATTCCACGTAGAGATTCCGTCCTTCCCGGAGGAGCCCCGACGGGTTCCGGAAAGAGGCGATGGCCAATTGCCCCAGCGCCACGTTTTTCCCGTTGGAGAACACGCCGGTGACATCGCCGGCCTGGCCGATGGAAAACCCGTTCAAGGTGGAGCTCGCGTAGCCGTCCTGGCTTTTGAGGACCACCGAGGAGGTGCCGGCGAATTGGGTCGTGCCGGCGAAGTCCACCCCGACCGCCAGGGGCGACGCGGCGCCGTTGGTCAAGGGAATCGACACGCTGCCCGTGGGGGTGGTCAATTGGCCGTCGGTGCCGAAATTCAAGACCCCGCTGCCGACCGCGTTGCCGCCGTAGGTGGCGTCCCATTGCCAGGAATTGTTGGCGGTCTTGGTGAACCGGAAATCGACGTTCAAGGCGTTGCCCAGGGAGTCGAAGATTTGGGGCGCGGTGCGGAAACTCGTGGCGTCCAAAGCCTTCTGCGTTTCGGCGAAGGACTGGGACGTCGAAAACGCGGACCGCTGGTCATCGCTGGGGTTCGGTCCCGCGCCGAGAACAATGCCCGTGACGGCCTCCGACGCGCCCGCGGCCCCGGTGATTTGAAGGGCGCCGTTCGCTTGAATGGTCACGTCCTCCCCCAAGGCGGGCGAGGCGGTGAAAAGAGCGTCCCGAAGCGCGTCGCGGTAGTCGGCGTAGGTGGTGGCCCCGGTGATGTCGGCCAGGAGGGCCACGTCGGACAAAATCGCGCCTTTGGCGCTCGCGGACACCAGGGTCACGTCGTCCCCGACCTGCAGGCCCAGGGCCGTGCCCGTCGAATCGTACAAATCCACCATCGCGTCCGTCGCTTGAGCCGACCGGCGCAGGGTGTCGGAATCGCCGGTCAAACCGCCGCCCGCGATGTTGACGGGGAAACGCAGGGCGTTGTTGAACAGCGTGTTCCCGGCCACCGTCATTTGGAGATTCGCCACGTTGTTCGTCCCGTCCGAGGTCACCCGGAGCGACCCGTCGCTTTGCACGGCGACCGTTTCGGTCAAGTCCCCGTCGGGCACGGACCGGAGGGCCGCCTGGAGGGCATTGGCGACGTCGGTCAAGGTGGTTCCGGCGTTCACCGTCAAGGTCGCACCGGCGATCAGCGTGCCGCCCACGCTTCCCGAAATGGCGATCACGTCGCCGGCGTTCAAACCCAGAGTGCCCCCCGTGCTGTTTTTCAAGCCGGTCGCCAGCGTGCCGCCCGCGGCGGCCGCCAACAGCGCGTGGCTGTTTGAAATCGTTCCCTGGGCCACGTTGCCGGTGGCGTTCAGGTTCCCGTTGAAGGTCAGGTGGGTGGTTTGCTGAGCCGGCAAGACGTCGCCCACCGGAATGTTGATGGTGGTCAGCGGCCCCGAATTGTCCACGACGCCGTTGACCGCGTTCCACCCCATGAAATTGAGGCCGTCGGCCGGATTGACCAGGGAGCCGTTCAGCCCCATGACCATGATGCCCGCCCGGGTGTATTTGTTCTGAGCGCCGTCGTTCAAAACGAAGAATCCTTCCCCTTGAATGGACAGGTCGGTGTTTCGCCCGGTGGATTCCAAATTGCCCTGGGTGTTCACGACGTCGACGCTGTGGACCAGGGACCCCAAACCCATTTGAACCGGGTTGGATCCGCCCACCGACTGCGGCGCGGAGGCGTCCCGAATGGTTTGATAGACCAAATCGCTGAAGCTGACGCGGCTGTATTTAAAGCCCACGGTGTTCACGTTCGCCAAGTTGTTTCCAATCACGTTCATTCGGAACTGGTGGTTACGAAGTCCTGAAACTCCTGAGAAGAGAGCCGGCATCATCGGGGGATTCCTCCTAATTTAGAATGCGCTTCGCGGTGTGGCATTGTTCCAAGTTGCAAAAGCCGTGCCGTTGTCAAAGAACGACGGCGCTGTCGATGCGCGTGAACACGTTTTCCTTGAGTCGATCCCGGCTCATGGAGGTGATCACGATTTTTTCTCGAACGTTGGCGATGAAGGCTTTGTCGTCCAAAAGAAGGAGCGCCTCCTTGGCGCCCTTGGCCGCCGCGCGGTCCATGCCGGACTGCAGGCGTTCCCGCTCGCTGTCGTTTAAGGCGATGCCGTCCCGCACGAGACGGTCCTCGGCGTGCTTGGAAAACCGGACGGTCTCCTGTTTTAGGATCGCGTCGAACCCGTCCCGGGGGCCCGTGAAGGAGGGGCGGTCGACGGGGCGTTCACCGACGCGGCCGATCCCGGGGGTCACGCGAGCACCTGAACCAAATTGGCCAGCGCGACGTCGTGGGTGCCGACCCGCAGGCGGAGCGCGTCGCCGTCCCAGCCAAGGCCCGTGACCACGCCCGAAACGGCGGCGCCGCTGTCGTCCACGGCCTGAACCGTGCGGCCCATGAGCGACAATCCCTGATTCCAGGCGTTGGTTTTGGAGAGGGACGTCAGCTGACCGACCATCTGGGCCGACTGTTCCAGCGCCGTGAATTGGGCCAAAGTCGCCACCATCTCTTCCTGGGACGACGGTTTCATGGGGTCCTGATTTTGAAGCTGGGCGGTGAGCAGTTTGAGAAAGTCCGACTTACCAATGTTTCCGAGGCCGCCGTTGTTGGCGGTGTACTGCGTGGGATCCGTGCTGTCGACGCCGGAGGTGGTGGTCATGGGGGTTCTCCTTTTTAAGATGCGCTACGCAACCAAATCGACGAGATATCGGGAGGGCCGTCGGGTCGCCTCCTCCCGCCGCGGGGACGGCGTCCGCGGGTCGGCCGGTGGACGGAAGGGGGACGGGGAACCGTCGGCCGAAGGTCGGCCGCCGGAATCGGGGGACCCGGCGCCCGCGCCCGCCAGGGCCACGCGAACGTCGTCCACCCGCCAACCCAGCTCCCGCAGGGATTGGGTCAGATCTTCGGAACGGTGGGCCAACCCGGTCCGGGCGGCCTCGTTGTCCACTTCGAACCGAACGGTGACGGCGTCGTTGAACGTTTCCACGCGGACCGACACCCGGCCGAATTCCCGGGGATGCAGGGCGATGGTCACATCGCCCTTGCCCTCCCGCCAATGCCAATCTACGCGCTGGACCAACGTGCGCCATTCCACGGGCAGACGCGACGCCGCCGGTCCCGGGCCTGGCGTGGACGGGGGGGCTTTTCCCTCCGCCGGAGCGGCCGGGGGCGCAATCCCCACGTCCGCCGGGGCGTTTATCTCTTTTGAAACAGAAATCTCAAGCGCGGCGGTGTCCTTTGTTTCCGGACGGGAACGATCGTTGGGTCCGAGGGACGGGACAACTTCCCCCCCCCGGTTCGGATTCGAAGGGGAAGCGGTTTCGCGCCCGCCCGCGATCGGGGAGCCGTCCACCGATAAACCGACCGGAACGGCGGCGTGACCATTTTTGGCGGAGTCCGGCGTCGCGCCGGGGGCCGTGGACGCCGGACCGGAGAGGACGGCGCGTTCCTCGGGTTTTTCGGGGATTAACGGAACCGCGAAAGCGGCCTTTTCGGTCGCGGCGTTCACCGGGAGAGCCTTGGCCGGGGGTTCCGACCTCGGAGCGGGGACCCGCCGTTCGATCCCCGGCGTCGATCGTTTCTCAAGCCATGGCCCTGTTTTGGGAATCTCGGAATCTCCGGGAGGATTCGGTTTTCCCGCCATCGGAACGGTTTTTTCCCGCCAAAGAGATTTCGAGGCCGGGGCGGAAATCGAACCCGCGGGGTCCGTCGGGTCCGGAACGGCTTTCGCGTCCGAAGCGACCATCGGGTTCTCGAAACCCCCGAACGCCGACGAAGGGTCCGGGGAAGGAACCACCGATGCGCCATCGATTTCTTTTGAAGCCTCCGGGGCTTCCGGCTCGACTTTTTCCGAGAGAAGAGGCGGCGGGGCGGCCGGCGGGAACGCCAAAAGCGTCCAGGAAATCGCCGGGACATCCTCCGAAGTCGCCTTTTTGCCGGACGGCTCATCCGTTTCGGCCGGTGGGTTCGCCGGGTCGACCGAAAGGGACGGTGAGCGTTCTCCAGTCGGTGTTTCAATGGAGGGAATCAATCGAGCCAGGAGCGCCTCGAACCCCGCCACGTCCAACGGCGCGCCGTTGATCGCCCCCTCGGGAGCGATCGGCGCGAACCCCGGCGTGGGGGAAGGGGCGGCGGGGTCGATTGGATTCACGGGGTTTTCACGCGAAATTCGGCCATGCGCTCGGTCAATCCGGCGGCCCGTTTCGGCGGTAGAAGAGCCAGAACCCGGGCCACGTCGGGCTCCTTCATTTGGGTCAAAAGACCGACGGCCGCCACATCGTCCAATTCCTGAAGCAAATCCGCCGCCTTGCCGGCGGGCATGTTGGCCACCATTTTCCCCATTTTCTTGGCGGCCAATTTTTCCGCTTCCTGCCGCGCCTTAAGAGCCGATTCCACGGTTCGCACCTTTTCGGACAAGGATTGGATTTCCGCTTTCAACCGCAAATCTTCCGCTTCCGTTTCCGTGTGCTTTTTTTCCATGTCGTCCACCCGTCTGCTCCACCGTTCCTGGGACTCGCTCAACCCCACCAAAACGCGGGATTGTGCCGCCAACGTCGTCCCCAACCGCCGATCGTTCCCCCCCCCGCCCGGGACGTCCTTGGGGGCTTCGGGAAGGGCTTCAAGCGACGGCGCTTCTTTTTTCAGCGTTGCAATGTCCGTGCCAAGGCGGGCGGCAAAAGCGGTTTCTTCGGCCTGCCGGGCCGCCGCTTCGGCTTGGTCCCGTTGCACTATTTTTTCTTGGATGCCGACGGTCAAAAAATAGGTCGTGGACAAGGACGTCACGACGGCAGGCCAGAGGAGGGATCGGGCGATCGACACGTCAAACGCCCCGGCGAACCGCCGTGGCCCCGACAAAATCAAAAAAAGACGTTTCGGCCCGGCGTCGCAGGGCTTGATGCTCCAAATGCTTGATGTCGCGCAGCCGTTCCAGGGTTTTGCGTTCCCGGGCCGCGTCGTGGTATTTGCGCAGGCGCGCGGTGAGTTCGGTTTCCAGGAGCCGCAGGTCCGTTCGGCGCAGGGAAACGGCGGTCAGAAGTCGGCCAAGATGATCCAACCGATTTTCCGTCCGCGGCAAATCAAGGTCCCCGGCGAGGGCGGTGGCGGTCACTCGGGACTTTTCGCGCCATTCCTGATCCAAACGCTCCAGGTCCTGCCGGGCCTGAGCCACCCGGCGCTGGCACTGGGACAGCGCTTGCGCCTGCTTTTCCTCCTCCCGAACCCGGAGTTTCAGGATGGTTTCCAGCCGATAGCGAAACTTCTTCATGGTGTCGCCTCCCATCCTTCTCTATGCAAAAAGCGCGCCAAGCTTCTCCCGGGTGGCTGAAAATCCGCATTTTTCGTTCAATTCCTGCTTGAGAAAGGCTTTCACCTTTTCCAAATGGGCCAAAGCGAAATCGATTTTGGCGTCGCTCCCCCGGGCGTAGGCCCCCACCCGAAGCAAATCCTCCGCTTCCCGGTGGGCCGCCAGGACTTCCCGAAGAATGCCCGCCGCCCGTTTTTGGGGGGCCTCCGTCACGTCCACCATGAGGCGGCTCAGACTCTCCAGAACGTCCACGGCCGGGTAGTGGTTCTGGGTGGCCATGCGACGGGACAAGACGACGTGTCCGTCCAAAATGGACCGCAGGGTGTCCGCCACGGGGTCGTCCATGTCGTCGGCCTCCACCAGCACGGTGTAAATGCCGGTCACGCTCCCTTTGGCAAAATTCCCCGCCCGCTCCAGGAGCCGGGGGAGGAAGGAAAACACGGAAGGGGTGTACCCCTTGGTGGTGGGCGGCTCGCCCAAGGCCAGGCCGATTTCACGCCCCGCCATGGCCAAACGGGTGACCGAATCCATCATGAGCAGAACGTCTTTGCCTTGCTCGGCGAAATACTCCGCCACGGCGGTGGCCCCGAGCGCCGCGTGCAGGCGGGCCATGGGCGGCTGGTCCGAGGTCGCCACGACGACCACCGACCGGGCCAACCCCTCGGGCCCGAGGTCTTTCTCAATAAATTCGCGGACTTCCCGGCCCCGCTCCCCCACCAGCGAAATCACGTTCACGTCGGCCTGGGTGCCCCGGGCGATCATGCCCAGCAACGAACTCTTTCCAACGCCGCTGCCGGCGAACAGCCCCAGGCGCTGCCCTTTTCCGCAGGTCATCAGGCCGTCGATGGCCCGGACCCCCGTGGCCAGGGGTTCGGAAATGCGCCGGCGGCTCATGGGGTCCGGCGGGGCGGTGCGGAGCGAGCGCCGCTCCCGCAGAGTCAAGGAACGACCGCCGTCCAGAGGCGCGCCGCGGGCGTCCACCACCCGTCCCAAGAGCGCGTTGCCCACCGGGACCGACACGGGGCCGATCCCGTCCATCCAAAAACTGCCGGGGCCCAGCCCTTCCACGTGCCCCAGGGGCGCCATGACGATGCGGTCGTCTCGAAACCCCACGGCTTCCGCCCAATAGAATCGCTGGCCGGCCTTGTCCCACACCCGGCAGACTTCCCCCAAACTCACGTCCGGCCCGATTCCCTCCAGGAGACCGGCTGTCACCCGGGTTAAACGGCCCACTTCCCGGGCCAGGGACCGGCCTTGAAGCGCTTCGCCGTATTTGGCCCAGTCGATCTCACTCACCGGAACCGCCTTCGGAAAGGGCGCGCAGCGGCCGTTCCACCTCCTCCAACCGCGTGGCCAGCCGGGCGTCGAACCGCGTCGTCGGCGTGTCGATCACGGCGTCGCCCGGTTCCCGGTCGGGGTTTTCCTCGACGGTCACGCCCGGGCGGCGAACGTCGTCCAGGGCCCGAACGGCCTCGGCGTCCCGGGGATGCACCGAGACGACCCGCGGCCCGGCGCCCCCCAATCGCTGAAGCCCTTCCCGCACCCAGGCCGTGGCGATCGCCGCCCGCTCCGCCGATTCGGTTCGACAGATCTTGGCCACGAGGGTCAACACCAGTTGAACGAGCGACGGCTCCTGTTCGGCCAGCCAACGCCGACGTTCCTCCTCGAAGGCCCCCTCGGCCGCCCGCCGGTCCCGGGCGACCCGTTCTTCGAATTCGGCGGTCAACCGTTGCCGGAGGTCTTCCTCCATTTTTTTGAGAACCTCGGGGGGCACGACGGGGGCGGCCGCTTCACGGACGGGCGGCGGCGGTTCCTGGACCCGGAGGGTTCGGGTGGAGACGGCCGGTTTTTTAAAAACCCGGGGGGACATTTAAACGAGCTCCTCCGCCGGGGCGCCGTCGTTTTTGGACGCGGCGACCCGCTGGGGCGTCACTTCGCCCTTTTGAACCAAATCCCGGATGAAGACCGCGATTTTCCGCTGGGCCTCCTCGATGACTTCTTTTTTTTGCGGGGGGGTGTTTTGAATGTCTTCTTTGAGGGCCGCCGACATCCGATCCGACATGTTTTTAAACACTTTCTCGCTGATCTCGGCCGGGCATTTGCGAAGAGCCATTTTCAAATCGACGCCGTTGAGCTTCGGGAGAATTTTTTGCACGTCGCGGTCTTCCAAGCGCGTTAAATCCTCAAAGGTGAAGAGGGCCTCGGCGATCCGCTTCCCGACCACCGGGTCCCGCTGGGTCAGGTCGTCCAAAATTTTTTTGGCGGTTTCGGCCGGCAATTGGGAGATGAGTTCGGCCGTGGCGGCCAATTCCACGGGGTCCAGGGGCGGGGCGGCCCGGCGGCGTTCCTCCAAACGGGCCCGCAACCCGTCCCGCACGCGTTCGGCCATTTCGGGCCGGGGTTTGGCGGCGCGGACCCGGGCGATCATGACTTGGGCCCGCGCGGCGTCGGGCATCGCCGCCAGCAATTTGGCGGCGGTGGCGGGCGGAAGCTCCGCCAGGGCGAAGGCGGCCACGGCCGGCAATTCCCGGGCCATTTCCTCCGCCGCCGCCGCGATTCCCACCGCGTCGATCAAGCCGGTCAAGGACGGGGGCGGGACCGCGGATTCCTTCATGCGGCGAATGATCTCCCCCGAGCGCCGCACGCCGTAGAGCCGGGCCAGGACCCCTTCAATGTTTTCCACGGGCGGGCGGACGGTCGCCGCGCTCAAATGGTCGTTGAATTCTTTCAGAAGTTGAACCCGGGTTTCTTCCGATACGACCGGGGGGTTCATCATTTCCCGGCAAATTTGCTCCACGTCCCCTTCGGCGTAGTTCTTGAGGACTTCCACGCACTGGTCGTCGGGCAAGGCCCGCAACAGCACCGACACCTTTTGAAAAGGCGTCAGGGTCGGAACCGCGAGGGGGGTTTTGTCGGCCACGTCAGGAAGCGTTCGTCAGGAATTGGCGCTGCATGAGCTTGGCCAGGTCCGCCGGATTCTGCCGGGCCGTTTTGAGGATCAGGGCCTCGGCCTCCGCGTGATTAAAGGGTTTTTCCGTTCGAGCCGGCGGCGTTTCCACCGGCGGCGGGGGCGGGGGCGACGCCGCGGCGGGCAGCGGGGCGGGGACCGGAACGGGGCGGGATTCGCCCTTCACCAGACGGAACAGCGCCAGCACGATCAATCCCATCCCGAGCGAGGTTCCCAGGTGCTTGGCCACGTCCACGTACTGGGCCCGCTGGCGGTCGCGGCGCATCTCTTCCTCGTTTAGGCGCCGCTCCTTCATCGTTTCGTCGTTTCGGCTGGTGTCAAAAGGGATGTTGCGTATTTCCAGCTGATCCTCCCGGTCCTCGCTGAACCCCACCGCTTCCTTCACCAGCTGGGCGATGGTTCGCAGTTCTTCTTCCGATCGGGGCTTGTAGACGCGTTCTCCGGGCTTGTTCGGATCCTCCACGAAAGTGCCGTCCACCGCCAGGCTGATGTACATCCGGTTGACGGCCCCGGGGCTGGCGACGATTTCCTTCATTGTGCGCCCCACTTCATAGTTCTTGACGGTCGAGGGCCCCGTCCCGCCGCCCGCCACCGTCTGCTCGCTCCGAACGGGACCGGTGGGGTCGTAACGCTCCGTTTGTTCTTTGATGATTTGCGCGTCCATATCGACCCGGATGCGGACCAAGGAGCGGCCCGCGCCCAGCAATCCATCCACGAGCGACGACGCCTTCTCCTCCAAGTAATGTTCGGCTTCTTTTTGCAATTCCAACAGGTCGTTGCCCTGGGAGAACATGCTGTCGCTGGCCCGCCCCCCGGCGAGCAATCGTCCCTGGGCGTCCACGATCGACACGTTTTCGGGTTTCAGGCCTTTGACCGCGCCGGAAACCAAGTGCACGATGCCCCGGATTTGGTCCTTTTCCAAGGTGGACCCCGGATGGAGCGTCACGACCACCGACGCCCGGGCTCCGTCGGGGGAGTCCAAAAAGGGCGAATCTTCCGGAAAGACCAAGTGGACCCGAGCCGACGACACGTCGCTCAGCGCCGAAATCGTCCGGGCCAGTTCGCCCTGCAGGGCCCGCTGATAGCCGACCCGCTGAACGAAATCGCTGGCCCCGAGGGCCGCTTTATCGAGCAGTTCCAACCCCTGATTGTCGCCTTTGGGCAGGCCCTCCTGGGACATCTTGAGGCGTAGGTCGTAGACCTGCCCGGAGGGCACGCTCACGGTTTGGCCGTTGTTGGACAAGGCGTAGGGAACGCTTTCGTTGCGGAGTTTCTCGACCACGGCGGCGGCGTCTTCGGGGGACAAGCGGGCGTACAGGGGTACCAGGTCGAGTCCGCGCATGGGGAGCGAGAGGCGATGCAGGAAGAGGGACGACACCCCGATCAACGCCACCGCCAGGAATTTCTTCCCCGTGGGCCAGGCCAAAAATGAGTCTTTAAACCGGTTGAGCGATTCCAAGGCGTCCTCCCGTTGCGCGTTGCGTGGGGCGCCCCGGGTCACGGGGCGTCCGCGGCCTCCTCACAGAGGTCCAGCCGCCGAGCGCTTTTAGAGAGGCATGCGCATGATTTCGTTGTATGCGTCCATCACCCGATTGCGGACTTGAACGGTCCACAACAGGGCCAAATGGGCTTCCTCCATTCGAATCATCACGTCGTGGGGGCTTTCGGCCTTGCCCGCCATGAGGGTGTTCACCGATTCTTCCGCCGAACGGGCCGGGGCGTCGGCCCGGGCCAGGGCTTGGCTCAAGGTCGCGGCGAATCCGGAATCCTTTCGGGGCGCGGAAAGGGCGGGTCCGCCGCTCCCCCCCGCCTGGAGGGCGCCGCCGATTTGATCCAGGGGCATCACGCGGGGGCCCCCTCCGAATTCGTCCATTGGGCCTGGGCCAGAACGGCGTCAAAGACCCGTTCGGTCAAAAGCGCCGCGCCGATTTCCTCCCGCCGTTTTTCGAAAGGGATGCGGGCGCGCTCGCGCCACTCGCTGGGAAGGGCCGCGACCTCGCGCTCAAAAGCCTCGGCGGCGTCCGCGGGCGTCACCCGAAGACCCTCCTCCGTCGCGATGCGCGACAACAAAAACGTCAACGTCAGGTTCCGGGCGGCTTCGGCCCGCACCGCGGCGGCGTCGGCGGACGCGGCGGCGCTCCACGGCGCCGACGGGCCCCGAAGCGCGGCCCACAACCGGCGGCATTCCTCCTCCACCAAGGTCGGCGGAAGCTCCACCGGGTGGGTTTCCAGCAACCGGTCCGACATTTGTTTTTCCAGGGAGCGCCGCCGCCGCTCTTCGGCGGCCCGGTCCAAGGCCGCGCGGGCGGCGGCCCGCAACGCCGCCACGTCCGCAAATCCCAGTCGTTTGGCCCAGGCGTTGTCCATCGTCGGCCGAACCCGCTGGCGAATCGCCCGCACCGTCAACGCCACGGCGTGGCTTTTGTTTTTCCCTTCGCCGTCGGAACCGGGGATCGCCACCGCCACTTCCCGGGCGTCCCCCACGCCGGCCCCGGCCAAGGCTTTGCGAACCGCGGGATCGGCCCGGGTCGTTCCCAAATCAATGTCCCAAGGGCCCTGGCCGGCCAACGCCGCTTGAGCCGCGGGCGTTTTGCCCCGCGCTTCCACCGTGACCACCTGGTCCGCGCCGGGCACCACCACGGGGGCGGGCTGCAAATCCGCCGAAGCCCGGCGTTGGTCTTCCAGCAACGACTCCACCGCCTCCCGCTCCACGCGAACCCCGGGGTCCGTCAAACGGAGGCCTTTCCATTCCACGGACGTCAAATCCGGAGCGCATTCCACGGAAATTCGAAAACGCACCCGGGTCTCCTCCAAAGCGACCTCGTCGACCAGGGGGAGGCCCACGGCCTCGATGGCGTGCCGGGCGAGAACGTCGGGCGTCCGATCCTGAAGCAGTTGGCGGAGCCCCTCCTCCCGCGCCTGGGCGCCGAACCGTTGGCGGACTTTGTCCAGGGGCACGCCGCCGCGCCGAAATCCGGGCCAGCGGGTGTTTCGACGGAATTGCTCCAGGGCGGCTTCCTCCGCCCGCTGAAAATCACTCAACGGCAGCTCCGCGTGAAGGACGGCCACGCCGCCCGCCCGGCTTTGAACGCGCGAAATCAATTCGATTTTTTCTCGGCGGAGACCGGCGTCCGATCGCGCGGGGGTCATCGTCCGACCTCCAAGGCTTTCACAAACATGGACTTGGCCACCCCGAAAGCGGCGGCGTTGGCCTCGTACGCCCGGGAGGCCACGGTCAAATCGGCCATTTCCTGGACCGGATTCACGTTGGGAAGGGCCAGAAATCCCCGGGCGTTGGCGTCCGGATGGGCGGGATTAAAAACTTGAGGAAACGGGGCCGGGTCGTTGGCGACGGTCGCCACTTTGACTCCCAGGGGGTCCGCCGTCCCGGCGGTTCGCAGGGCTTCGGCGAAGACCACGGCTTTTCGCCGGTAGGGTCCGCCCGTCGGCGTCCGGGTCGTGTTGGCGTTGGCGATGTTCATCGCCGCCGTTTCCATCCATTTACGATGGGCCGTCAGGCCCGAACCGCTGATGTCCAAACCGTCGAAAACGCCCATCGCGTCACCGTCCTTCCAAAGCCGTGCGCGTCAATCGATCCCGACGGTTCACGACTTCCAACAAGGTTTGATAAAACATCTGATTCTTGGAAAGCTCGGCCATTTCCGTGTCCGGCGACAAATCCTCCACCGGCACTTTCTGAAAATCGGATCCCGCGTCCTCGGGAAGCAGGGACAAGTGGTTTTCGTTCGTTCGCTCCAACTCCTGGCCCAGCAAATCGGCGAAATCTTCGGTCGGGTCCGGGGCCAGGCGGTAGCCGCGGTAACCGGGGGTGTGGAGGTTGGCCAAATTGCGCGCGGCGGATTGTTCGTTGAACCACGATCGGTCCAATTCCCTTTCCAGCCCGCCGGCGATGTTAAAAAAGGATGAAGTCATTTTTGTCCTCGCCTTCCCAAGATGCAAATCCCGTGCCGACCAAAGCGTCGGAGGAGATCTTAAGAAGAAGACCCGCCATAAGCTCGACGGGCCCGGCCCAGACGCCTTTCCCGGTCCAATCGATCGCGGACCTCCTGGGTCAGCGTTTTCAGCCGGGCGGCGTTTTCCTCGACCCGGCGCCGGATCCGCGTCAAAGCGGCTTGGCCGTCCGGGGATTGAAGATAGGCCGGGTGGTTGGCGAGGCGGGTCCAAAACCGGGCGATTTGACGTTGAAGGGGAACCAGCTTATTCCAGGATTCCCGGCGGAGGACGGCGGCCTCTCCATCGAGCAAATCTTCCAAACGGGCCGCGGTTTTTTCCGGCGAATCGGACTTTGCGGGAATGTCGGTGGGGAGAGGGGACGGAGAATCCATGGCGCTTTCCCAACAGCAGGAAACGTGCCAGGCGTCCCGAAAGAGGCGGCGCTAATTCAAGGGCGAGGGAGGGAGGGGGGCGGAGTCCCGGTAGCAGGCCAATCTCGCTTGCAGATCCGCTTCCGTGATTCCCAGGGTTTTTGTCGTTTGATGGACGTCGCCACCCAAGGCGGCAAAAACGCGCTCCACGTGACGGCGTTCCACCGCCGCCAGAGGTTCCAAACAGGCCACGCGGCGTCCGGCCAACACGTGGGGGGGCAGATCGGACGGGGAAATCACTTCCGCGTCGGAAAAAACGACAACGTGTTCCATCACGTTGTGCAATTCACGGACGTTGCCGGGCCAGGGGTAGGCGGTCAAATGCTCCAAGGCGCCCGGCGAAAGGGTTTTGGCGGTTCGCCCGGCGGTCAATCCTTTCAGGAAGAAATCCGCCAAAGGGGCAATGTCTTCCCGGCGCTCCCGGAGCGGCGGCAAAACGAGCGTAAACACGCTTAACCGGTAGAACAAATCCTCCCGAAACTGCCCTTTTCGAACCATCTCCTCCAGGTCGCGGTGGGTGGCCGCCAAAAATCGGACATCGACGGCGTGCTCCACGGTGCTCCCGAGGCGGCGGAAGCGCTTGGTTTCAACGACCCGCAAAAGCTTTGCTTGAAGGGCCAACGGCATATCGCCGATTTCGTCCAAAAACAGCGTCCCCCCACCGGAGACTTCCAGGAGTCCCCGTTTCAGCCCCGTGGCGTCCGTGAAAGCGCCTTTTTCGTGGCCGAAGAGCTCGCTTTCCAGCATGGTCTCCGGCAGGGCGCTGCAATTCACCGCGATGAAGGGACCGTCGCGGCGGGGGCTGCGGTTGTGAATGCCGTGGGCGGCGATTTCCTTGCCGGTGCCGGTTTCCCCCCGGATCAAGACGCTGGAGGTGACGGACGATATTTTCTGAATGAAGGCCGAGATCCGCTTCATCCCCTCGCTTTGCCCCATCAAATCGGGCACGGTGAAAAGCGCGGACAGCGGCCGGTCTTTTCCGGGCCCTTTGGATTTTTGGCGTTTTTGCCGGAGGCGGCCGATCACGTCCTCGAGCGCCTGCCATTGAATGGGTTTGGGAAGGAAATCGAAGGCGTCCAGCTGGAGGGTGCCCAGGGCCGCCCGCATGCCGCCGGCGCCGGACATGGTGACCACGTCGATCGCGGGATGGCGGCTTTTGACCTGGCGGAGCATCTCGGTCCCGTCCATGCCGGGCATGACCAGGTCCAGCAGAACCACGTCCACGGGGGCTTCTTTCAGGCTTTTGAGGCCTTGCTCCGCGGAAAAAGCGTAGGCGACTTCGTGGCCGTTTTCCGTGAGCGCCCGGTCCAGGGCGTAGGCGGCGGAACGGTCGTCGTCGACGATCAGGATTTTCAGGGCGACGTCGGCGGGGGTCTTGGTGGCGGTCATGGTGTTCCTCGGGGTCCGGGCGGCCCGTTCCCTCGCGCGGGCCGCGGTCTACAAGAACCTATATACCCCCCCGGCGCACCGCTGTCAAGGCGGCGCCTCAATAACGGCGCCGTACGGCCGATAGTGTGGGGCAAGGACAGGAGGCGGCATGCAACCGGATTTGGCGTCCATCATCGGCGTGCTCGCGGGGTTCGGCCTCATTTTGTTGGGCCAAATCCTGGAGGGCGGTCACGTCTCCTCGATTCTTCAACCCACGGCGGCCCTCATCGTCTTTGGCGGTACCTTGGGCGCGACGATGACCTGTTTTCCCCTGTCGGTGGCCATCGGCGCGTTGAAGCGGTTCATGTCCGTTTTCTTCGGCGCGCACCACAACGCCGCGACCTTGGCCAAGGAACTCCTGGAATACGCGGCCTTGAGCCGAAAAGAAGGCCTTCTGGCCCTCCAAAAATTCCAGCCGAACATCAAAGAGGAATTCCTCTCCAAAGGGCTTCAACTGGTGATCGACGCCGTGCCGGAAAAGGCCCTGCGGGAAATGATGGAACGGGAAATGACGGAAGCCGAACAACACGACGAGCACCCGGTCAAATTCTTCGAGGCCGCGGGGGGGTTCGCGCCGACGGTGGGCATCATCGGGGCCGTGCTGGGGCTCATTCACGTCATGGAAAACCTCGCCGACCCGTCCACGCTCGGGGCCGGCATCGCCGTCGCCTTCGTGGCCACCATCTACGGCGTGGCCTCCGCCAACCTGCTCTTTTTGCCCGCCTCCGCCAAACTCAAGCACCACAAAGAAGCCAACAACCGGCGCCGGGAGTTGATTTTGGACGCCTTGGTGGCCATCCAACAGGGCGAAAATCCGGCCCAACTCAAGGAACGGCTAAAAGGCTACCTGTCCCACGCCGAACGGGCCGCCCTGGAGAAATGACGTGGCCCGAAAGATCAAACACCCGGAACACGTCAACCACGAGCGCTGGCTGGTGAGTTACGCCGACTTCATCACTCTCCTCTTCGCCTTTTTCACCGTCCTCTACGCCACGGCCCAAACCGACCAGGGAAAAGTGAACAAATTGGTGGGGGCGGTGGAAAAAGCCTTCACCGCGGGCATTTTTTCGGCGGGGAGCGACCAACTGATGTTCAACGACCAGGGCACCGCCCGGGGAAGCGGCCTGATGGACTTGGGCATGAACCTGCGGGAAATCGAGAGCCAATTGCGCCTTTCCATCGGGAAGGAAGGCGGCGGGGGGGCCCTCCGCCTGGAGCGTCACGCCGACGGATTGACGCTGATCCTCCAAGCCCGGCAATACTTTTCCCCCGGCTCCGCCACCCTCCGCTCCGAAGCGCTGGAACCCCTGCGGCGGGCCGCGCGCATCCTGCGATTGATCCGTCATCGGCTTCGGGTGGAGGGGCACACGGCGTCCACGGGCGGGTCGGATCGAACCCGGTTGAATTGGGAATTGTCCACGGCCCGGGGGCTGTCCGTTCTCCGCTGGCTGGAGGAGCAGGGCATTTCCCCCCAACGCCTTTCCGTGGCCGGTTACGCGGAATTTCGGCCCCTTCAGCCGAACACGACGGCCGCCGGACGGGCCCGCAATCGGCGGGTCGAAATCGTCATCCTGGACGAAAAACCCTCGTTCTGGAGTTCCTTAAAACCAACGACGGACGCGGCGACCCGCCCGGAGGAAGGGTGGCGTCCCTGGATCTCCGAACGTCGGGTCGTCGGGTCGGCGCCGGCGGTGGCGCCCCCTCCGGCGGAGGCCCCCCATGTCGGCCCGTGAAACCCACGGTCTGGAAGTGACGGCCCACCTCCCGGGGGAACTCCGGCGACTTTCGACCGTCGAGGCCGAGCGGGTTCGATCCCAAATTCTGGACGCCGCCGTTTGCCGGGCCCAGGCTTCCCCGATGGATTCCCCCCTGGAGGTTCCCGAGGGCCTGGAGTCTTTCGCCCACCGGCTCGCCCAATTGGAGGAACGGATCCGACGATTGGCCGAGCGTTTGGAAAAACCCAAAGACCGGCCCCTCCCGCCGTTGCCCCTGCGCCTTCGCCCCGACGGATTTTCCCCCTTGGGGGGGGAATTCAACCCGCCCCTGGGGGACGGGGATTGGGTGGAGGTCAAATTGATCCTCCCGCCCGGCCACGAGGATCCGCTTTGGATTTTGGGTCAGGCGACCCGGGGCCCGGAGGGGTCCAGCGTGGCGTTTCGGTGCGTGGCCCAGGATCAAGCCGACCTTTTGGTGCGGTACCTGCTTCACCGCCAGCGATTGGATCAAACCCAGCCCGCGTTCACCGAACCGGCCCGGACCGCCCCGGGGGGTTCAGTTCGATGATTTTCGGCCGATACCATCAGAGACGCTTTGGCGTCGGATCCGATTGGTTTGGGGAGGAACGCGTATGTTGAATCGTCGTGCCGCCGTCGCCGTTGTGTCCCTTTTGCTCGCCCCCGCGCTCCGGGGCGCCGTCTCCACGTCGACGTTCACCGTGTCGCCCTACGCCTCCTTCGAATATTTGGGCCAACAGGCCAAAAACGAAACCGATTTCGACAACGCCGAAAACGACGAACGGGGCAACACCGTCGACCGCATTCGCCTGGGATTGAACATCGGATTTTCCGACCAGCTTCGGGGCGGCGTCGAAGTCGTCCGGGCCCCCTTCATCGCGGGGACCGCCAACCAGGACGCCCAATTCGGGAACCCCCCGCGCTCCGTTAATTCGGAATTGAGCAATTTCTATTTGGAAAACGCTTTTCTCGAAATGGACAATATCCTGGGCTTTGATTCGGTGCGGGTCGGGCGGCAATACATCGGCCGGCCGGGGGATTTCATCGCCTATTACGGCCCCCTGGAGGACAACCAGCTTTCGGTGCGTTCCCTGCAAGGGGTGTCGGTCCGGGAACAGATCGGCTTGGTGTGGGGCCAGTTCGCCTTCGGCACCCCCGTGGACGACGACGCCATCCCGCAGGCGGGCGCCGCCGGAGACGCGGCGACCAACAAAGACGACTTCGTCGACGGCGGCGACGTGAGCTTAACCTACGGGTTCTTGAACTCGGACGGGTTGTTCAAAAAGGGCTGGGGCAAATTCGAACTGGAAGCGGGCTTTTACCAGGCGGTGGACCAGAACTCCGGGCTTTCCCGGGACTCCAACAAGCTCCAAATCTACGATTCCCGAGCGCGTTTTTACGTGCCCGTCGACGGGCGGGACGCGGTGTCCCTCTCCTTGGAATGGGCGGTCAACGGCGGCGCGGACCGGGGTCCGCTGTTCGACAATTTGGGAACCTTGATCAGCAGCGGCGTGGCCCGGGATTACAAGGGCCAGGCCTTTGTGGCCAAAGCGACCTACGATTGGCGGGGCATGATCCAGACCCACGCCCTTTACGCCTGCGCTTCCGGAGACGACGACCCGACGGACTTGAAAGTGTCGGCTTACCGGGATTTTGCCTCGGTGGGGTTTCCCGGGTCGGATTTTCGCCACGGCGAGATATTCCACGGAAGCGCCAATTTGGGATTCACGGCCGGGTTGGACACCCACGCCGTGGGCGATTTGGGCACCCGCCTGTTGAACGTGGGTTTCGCTTTTTCGCCGGTGCTCTGGGGAAAGCAATTCGCCTTTAAAACGGATTTCTTTTCCGCCTGGACCCAGCACTCCATCAACGACGTCAGCAAGAATTTAATGAACGAGTTGGATTGGACTCTGCGTTACGACCATTCGGAACCGGTGTCCATCGAGATCGGCTACGCGCGCCTCCACCCCTTGGAACAACTCCGCCTCATCCGGGGCGTGGCGGGGAACGACGACATCACCCAGAGCCACATCAAGCTCAACATCCGCTTCGGGATTCCGCGGCAGGTCGAAATTTACTAATCGGGCGGGCCGACGCGGAAGGCGGGCCGATCTCTTTATTCGATGTTGTTGCCGAAAAAATCTAACCCGCGTGCCGGGCGAAGTAATACCAACCGGCCACCGCGGCCAACAGCAAAACCAAAAACACATCCAAAATATACCGGGTCACCCGCACTTCCGTCCGAAGCTTTTGAAGGCGCCGCTCGTGGGCTTGGAGAATCGTCAGGGCGTCGACGCGCCATTCCTGTAAATCTTCCACCTGGCGGGTCACCGCGCCAAGGGATCCGGCGGGGGTTTCCCGAACCAGAGGCGGGGGTTTGCGGTTCATCCACTTCTTAAACACGGTGCCCGCGCCGGCGCCCAATATGGGCGACACCACAATCGACAACCATTCAATCAAAGGGAACCTCCCAAATTCCCCTCCAGTATGCGGTGTCTTTTCGCGGTTTGCCAGCCCCATCGCGGAGCAATGGGGCTGGGGGATGACACACACACAACCACGGCCCCCCCCGCAGCGTACAGCCCTGGGACCGGGGGGCTGCCGCACAGCGGCGGAAACCCCCCCCGGCCCCATTGCACAGCCCTGGGACTGGGGGCGGCCGCACAGCGGCTGAATTCCCCCCTGCCCCTTGAATTTCCGACGATGGGGGGGTAGGCTTAAGGCGGAGAAAGACTCGACACCGCGCGCGGCTTCCCGATGGGGGATCAGCACCCCGATCGGGGGATCGTGCCATGAAAAACGCCAACCGATGGACCGTCGTTCGAGCCCGTGGGCCGCTCGGAGCCCTGGGCGCCGGACTTCCCTTGTTGCTTTTAACTGGGACTCTTTCGGCCGAACCAACCCCGACCGACGCCCCTCCCCCCGTTCCCACGGACGAAACCGCAACGCCGTCGCCCGACGCCGTCCGCGTCGAGCGCCCTCAACTGTTGCCCGGGGCCTTTTCGCCGCTGGAAAAATCCGCCGACGTCATGGTCACGGCTCTCTTTCGCCTGATGCCGGGGCGGCGACATCTCCCGTCCCACCTTCAAAAACGGGAGCACGACGATTATCCGGCGGTTTTCCGCTGGATGCCGCGCTCCTGGACTTCTTTCGGTTGGGGTCGGCCGCAACTGCTGGTCGGCAATCAAAACACCTGGTATGAAGGAGCGCCGAAACCCGTCGGTGAAAAGGGCACGTTCCAAATCTCCCGCTATCCCGATTTGCCGCCGCCGCTCTGCTGGCTTCCCCTCTATTTTGCGGTGACGACGCCCAACGGGATTCACCTGCGCTTGGGGGCCCGCTGGGACGACGTGGACGCGTACGTGCAATTTCCCTCCATTGCCTGGAAATTGGACGTGAAGGAATGAACCCGGACGATGGGGTTAAACGAAGAGCGGGGCGAAGACGAGGGTGATGGTGGAGAGGAGTTTGATCAGCACGTGAAGGCTGGGACCGGCGGTGTCCTTGAGCGGATCTCCGACGGTGTCCCCCACGACGGCGGCCTGGTGGGCCAGGGAGCCCTTGCCGCCGTAAATTTCGTTGGTTTCGACAAATTTTTTCGCGTTGTCCCAGGCCCCGCCGCTGTTGTTCATGAAAAGCGCCATCAAAATACCCGTGATGGTCCCCACCATAAGGAAGCCGGCCACCGTCTCCGCCCCCACGCCGAACCGCTTAAAAATCAACCCCACCGCCACCGGCATGCCGACCACGAGGACTCCGGGCCACACCATCTGTTTTAAGGCGCCCGAAGTCACGATGTCCACGCAGCGGGCGTAGTCCGGGTCCTGGGTGCCCTGAAGGATGCCGGGGCGTTCGGAAAATTGGGAGCGCACTTCGTTGATCACGTAGGTCGCCGCTTTTCCCACGGCCCGGATGGCCAGAGCGCTAAAGAGCAGCACCAGCATCGCGCCCAACAGGGCCCCGACGAAAACTTCGACTTTGGCGATGTCCACCGTTTGGAAGGGTTTACCGATCAAATGGGAGATTTCGTCCAAATACGCCGAAAAAAGGAGAAAGGCGGCCAGGGCGGCCGACCCGACGGCGTAGCCTTTGGTCAAGGCCTTGGTGGTGTTGCCGACCGCGTCCAACCGGTCCGTCCGGCGCCGGATGGAGTCGGGCTGGTGGCTCATTTCCACGATGCCCCCGGCGTTGTCGGTGATGGGGCCAAAGGTATCCATGGCCAACACGTAGCCGCAGGTCGAGAGCATCCCCATGGTGGCGATGGCGGTGCCGTAAAGGCCCGCGGCGGTGGGCGTGGCCGCGGTCCCCGCCAGGGCGTGTACGCCGCAATGGTAGGCGCCCACCAGGGCCGCCGCAATGGTCAAGACGGGAAAAGCCGTGCTTTCCAGCCCGATGCCGAGCCCGGAAATGATCAGGGTCGCGTGCCCGGTCAGGGACGACCGGGCGATTTCCTTAACGGGTCGGTACCGGGATTCGGTGTAGTACTGCGTGATCCAGACGAAAAGGTAGGACGCCGCGATGCCGATCAAGCCGGCCACGAAAAGCCAGGGGTTGTTCTTCAGCAGGATTCGCACCGTCAAGTAAAACCCCCCCACGGCCAGGAGGCTCGTCACCATATAGCCCCGGTTTAGGGCTTTCATGGGGTCTTCGGTTTCGCTTTTAAGCCGCACGGCGAACACCCCGCCGATGGCCGCCAATAGCCCCATGGCCCGGGCCACCAGGGGAAAGAGAATTCCGTAGACGCCGAACACGGGATACAAGGAGGCCCCGAGTATCATGGCGCCGATGTTTTCGGCGGCGGTGGATTCAAAGAGGTCGGCGCCGCGGCCCGCGCAATCGCCCACGTTGTCGCCCACCAAATCGGCGATGACGGCGGGGTTCCGGGGGTCGTCCTCGGGAATGCCGACTTCGATTTTACCGACGAGATCGGCCCCCACGTCCGCCGCCTTGGTGAAGATCCCCCCGCCCAGCTGGGCGAAGAGCGCCACAAAGCTGGCGCCGAAACCAAACCCCACGATTTTCAGAGGAACGGTCTGGGGGTCCGTCAACCCCCCCATGAACCAGAAAAGCCCCCCCACCCCGATCAGACTTAAAGTCACCACGGCCAACCCGCTCACCGCCCCGCCTCGAAGAGCCAACACCAACGCTTCCGAAAGACTTCGGCGCGCGGCGGAAGCCACCCGGATGTTCGTGCGAATGGACACCTGCATGCCGATCAAACCGGCCAGGAGGGAGGTGCAGGAACCGAACAAGAAGGAAAAAGCCGCGTCCAATCCTTCGGAGGCGTCCCGACGAATCAGGGCGTAGAGGGAAAAGATGCCGCCCGCCACAATGAGGAAAAGGAGGGTGATGGTTTTGTTTTGACGGTGGAGGAAGGCTTCGGCGCCGGTGCGGATGGCGTCGGCGATGCGGCGCATTTCGGGAGTGCCCGTGTCCCGGGCCAACACGTATCGGGTGAGGTAAGCGGCCACAACCAAGGACAACGCGCACACGCCAAAGACGAAGGTCATCATGGTGTGGCGCATTTTAGCATTTCACGCGTCGGCGTCCGCAAGCCTCGCCGCGCGGGGCCTTCTCGGCCGTCCAACCGGCCCGCGGCGGCGATGGGGGTGGACACGGGTTGGGCCGGCCGGTCGGACGGGCCGAAATCCCGCTCGGCCCTCGGGCACAGCCCGAGGACGGCGCCGACAGGTGCCGTCCCAGTTCGTCGGATGGGACGGCGCTCCCGCCCGATGATTGGCGGGACCCCCCGCGCCGCCGTTTCCGGAGACTCCAACGACCGCGCTCGCCCCAGAGGGTCGACCCCCCGCGCCGTTGACAGTCACCGACGAGGGCCCTATAATGTCGCGGTGCGGGAAAAATTAAATCAGTTGTTGGCCTCGCCGGGCGGACAGGAAGCCCTACGCCTGGCGGCCTGGGTGTTGGGTCTTTCGGCCGGGGGCGTCCTCCTTCTCTGGACCTTGTCCACCCGGGGCCGCTTGACCGTGCCGATTCCCTTGGTCACGGAAGCCCCCCGTCTTTTCCCCTCGTCGGCCCCCGAGCGCGTGACCGAAGGCCGGTTCACCCGCGGCACCATGCTCTACACCGTCTTGAACGCCGCCTCGCTCCCCCCTCAAAAAGCCCAGGCCGTGGCCAGCGCCCTGACCGGCGTGCTGGATCCCCGGACCCTCAACGAGTCCGACCGCTACGAATTGATCCATTCCACCGCCGGGGATTTCGCCCGGCTTTCCATCGTCCGCAAATTGGAGCGGTTCGTGGTCGAATCGGCGCCCCAGGGCCTGGTGGCGCGCAAGGAACCCCTGCCCCTGGCCGCCCGGGAAAAATCCGCGGCCGGAACCCTGAACGATTCGCTTTGGGCCAGCATGACCGCGGGCGGGTTGGAGCCGGCGGTGATATTGGCTTTTTCGGATATTTTCGCCTGGAACATTGACTTTCTGACGGAACCCCGCCAGGGCGACCGCTACGCCCTGGCCTGGAAAGAAGAGCGCACCCCCGACGGGCACCTGACGAACGTGACGATCACGGCGGCGATTTACGACGGAGAGGAAACGGGCCGGCACACGGCCACCTTCTTCGCGGGGGACTACTACGAAGAAGACGGGGCGTCCCTGCGGAAGGCGTTTCTGCACGCGCCGCTCAATTTCCGGCGTATTTCCTCGGGCTTCACCAACCGGCGATTTCACCCCATCTTGCGGAAATGGCGCGCCCACCACGGCACGGACTACGCCGCCGCGATCGGGACGCCCGTGGTCAGCATCGGCGACGGCGTCGTGATTTCCCGGGGATGGAACAACGCCCTGGGAAACCTGATTAGAATCCGCCACAACGGGATGTATACGACTTACTACGGACATCTGTCCCGCTACGCCCCGGGACTGGCGGTGGGCAACCACGTCAAGCAGGGGCAGTTCATCGGCCGCGTGGGTTCCACGGGCTACTCCACGGGGCCGCACCTGCACTTTCAAATCATGAAAAACGGCTCCCTCGTCAACTTCCTCACCCTCAAGATGCCTTCCATCGGCCGACTGGCCCCGGGGCGCATGAAGGCCTTCCTCGAGCGCCGCAACAAAGTTCTTCCCCCCTTGGAAGAACTTCGCCCCGCCCCCGCGGCCTGACCCCCGCCCTAAAAAAATCCCCCGGAGCCGCGTCGCGGCTCCGGGGGACGAAAACCCGTTATCGGGACTAGTCGTACCGCTCGAAGTGAATTTGTTCCTTGGGAACGCCCAGGGCGAGGAGCCGGTCATTGACCGCGGTGATCATGTTGTTTAAACCGCAGATGAAAAAATTCTTTTCTTTCAACGCCGGAACGAACTTCTCGATTTTCTCCTGCACATACCCCCGCTCGCCTTTCCAGTTGGTGTCGCGGCTCAACGAAAAGAGGACGTGAAAATTCGGGTGCTTTTGGACCGTGGCTTCCCATTCCGACCGGTACAAAAGGTCCGGTTCGTAGCGGTGGCCGTAAATGAGATACAGGTTTTTCTTCGTCCCCTTGGCGAGTTGGTCCTGGATGATGCTTCGGAAAGGCGCCACGCCGGACCCCGTGGAGATGAACACCATGTCCCGGGATTCGTCTTTGAGCGTGAAGGTGCCCAGAGGCGCCATGGCCTGCACTTTGTCCCCGGGTCGGAGCTTGTGAAGGAAAGTCGACGAGACCCCGCCGTCCACCAGGGTGACGCACAGTTCGAAGTAGTCGGTGTGCTGGGGGCTGGAGGCGATGGAATAGCTCGTCCGCCGGATCTTGCCTTCGTGGGGCACGAAAATCTGGGCGAACTGGCCGGCTTTGAATTCGAGTTTTTTGCCCCCCTGGATGTCGAAGCGGATGTGCCGGTTTTTCGGGGTGATTTCCTCGGTGGAGATCACCAGCAAATCGTAGGTATCAAAGGCGCGTTTTTTCTCGGGGCTGGGGGCGGGGGCGTCGGACATGAAAGTTCTCCTTGGGTGGCGTGCCTCTATTTAACTATTTTTTACCACCGGTGTTCCAGCGGGGGGCCGTTGAAAAAATGTAAAGGAACCGGTGGCGCACCCGCCCGCCCCGGGCGTCCCGGGCGTAGAGCCCGCCCAGCACGTCGAAATACCGGTCCCCGTCGGTCGTGCGGGTCGCGGAAAAAAGGGGCGCCAACCCCACCGTGCGGGACCCGCCCGCCGCCCCGGCGGTTTTCACCCGAAACCAGGGGCCGTAAACCGCCACGTCCTTGGTGGATTGGTCCGCCCGGGGGGCCGTGACCACCCGCCAATAAAACGGGAAGAAAAGTCGGAATTTTCCCCCGGCCGCGGTGTCGGCGCTCCACCCGAGGGGCGTCACCACCCGGAACCGGCGATGGCGATCGGCGGTGCCGGTGGAAACGGTCTCATCGAAGCGCCCGTAAATCGGCGGCACAAAAGCGTAGGACCGGGTGGCGTTGGCCCCGCTCCAGTAAACCGGGAAAAAAGCGCTGGACCGTTCCGTGAGCGCGCCCCGCCGCGGGACGGTCCCTTCCTCCACCGCGTAATGGGCGGACCGGTACCAAAGCGGAAAAACGAAATCCCAATCCAAGGCGGCCGTTCGCCGCCAACCGTAGGGGAAAAGATATCCGAGCCGCGACTCCCCCCGCCGTTCCCAGGCAATGAGAGGCAAAATCCGGGGCGCCCAAAAGTTTCGAAAGCCCCCCTCCCGGGTGAATTGGTAAAGCGGGAAGAACCCATGGGAAAGATCCGGCCCTTTGTGGTGCACGGAGCCCAGTATCAAGTAGTTGACGTGGCGCTCCCGGTCCGGCGTGCCGGTTTTGCTCTGGGCGACCGAAGTCAGCAGCAGCGGAAGAACCAGGGAACCGTTGCCTTTTCCATCCCCGGAAGACCAATAGAAAGGCAGCAGATAACTGCCCGAAGATTTTTCGGAAAAAAACCGCCCCCATATTGGGAAAAGGCCGTAGGTCCGTCCCTCGGCGTTTTGATGGTGGTAGCCCAGGCCCACCACGGTCCATCGGCTCTCGGGGGTGCGCGCGTGGCCGTAGAAGGGCACCACGAAGGTCCGGGCCTTCTCCCGGCTGGCGTACCAATAGGCCAGGGGCAGGGCGCCTTCCCGGGACGAGGCGCTTCGCCGGGACCAGAACACCGGGGTGACCACGGTCCACCGCCGGGGCCCCCGCTCCCGGTAGTAAAAGGGAAAGAGCAGGTCGGCCTTCCTGGGGCCGAAATCGTTCCGCCAATAGAGGAACAGCCAACTCCAGCTTTCCTTTCCTTCTCGACGGGCGTGGACGAAAAAGGGCGAGGCGGTGAGGGAGAGGGGCCCGTCCCGGTAGTGGAAGTAAAGCGGGAAAGCCAAATCCATTCCCCAATCCGGGGGGCGTTTGTAATGCCAATACAGGGGGAACAACACCCGGGTTTCGTTGCCGAGGCTGTCGTTTTTCCAGTGGTAGAGGAAGGCCCATCCGCTGGTCGAGGTCCCCCGGGAAATGCCCTCCGCCGTCAAGAGTTCGGTCCGACGACGCCAGATTCCCCAGGAAAGAAATCGCGACCCCCCCGAATTTCGCCACCGCCCGTACAGGGGGAACACGGTTTGAAACCGGTCGTCCCCCTCCCGTCGATCGTAAAAATTCAACACCTGGGTGGCCCGGGAAAAACCGTCGGCGCTGGTTCCATGATAAAAAACGGGGAAAACACCGGCGCCGCTCTGGTCCGGGTCCCGATCGTAGTAATAAAGCAACAGATGGCCACGGCGGCGATCGGCGATTTTCTCCCGGCTGGCCAGGATCGTCAGCCAAAGGGAGTGATTCGGCTCCCGATCGTAAAAGTAAACGGGGAAGAGGTAGTGGCTGCTTACGGCGGTGGAGGCCAACGTCCCCCCCGCGCCCGCCAGGGGGAAGAGACCGGCGTAACGGCGGTCACCGTCTGGGCGGGATTCCCATCGGCGGTAAAAAGGGCCCGCCACGTCCGTCCGCCGTTCGGGAGAATGGGTGTGCCAATAGAGCGGGAAGAGCGTTCGAAACCCTTCGTCCGGCGCCCGGGCCCAAACGTAGTTTAAAATCCATCCCCGGGTTTCCGTGCCCCGAACCCGGCGAAAACCCACCGGCCAAACCTGGTCGATTTTGGACCGGTCGGCGTTCCGGTAATCGTAAAAGAGAAAGGGCAAAAACGTCGTCGCCCGCCCGCCGCCCAACCGGGTTTGTTGCCAGTACACCGGGAAAAGGGCCGTACGGGCGAAAACCGCCCCGCGGGATCGATACCAGGGCCCGGCCGCCAGCCAACGTTCCGCGCCCCGCCGATAGGCGGCCACAAAGGGCAGGGACACCAGGAGGGAGCGGTCGGTTTCCCGGCCGCTGTAAAAAAGCGGGAAAAGGAGTTTCTGGGAGGCGTCGGTGTCCTTCCAATCCCAGTAAATCAGGGACGCCATCAGAAACCGGCGGTCGCCCTCCCGTTCCCACCAAAAGAGCGGCGGAAAGCGAATGGGCCTCTTTTCCCACAACGTGGCGTCGGCGGTCGTGGAGTCAACGGCGGGGACGGAGGGTTCGACGGCGCCCAGAAGGGCGGGAAGGGAAAAGAGGAAAACGAGAATCCCGCGGGCGCGCACCGGCGGGGGCCTTACTGAAATTCGTAATCGAGGGCCAGCACGCCCTCGCTGATGGGGCGCACGTGGTTTTCCACCACCGCCTGATGGGCGGGGTGGGGCAAATAGGCGTCCAGCGCGGCGCGATCGCGAAAGCGCACCACAAAACCGTGGGTGTAGCCCTGGGCGCGGGCGCTGAAATTGACGCCCGCCGACACCCCGAGAATGCCCGGAATCCGGTCTTTGAGCCCCGTCAACTGCCGGAGCATTTCGGCCTTGCGCTCGTCGGGCGCCTCGGCCTTGAGTTTAAAGAGGACGACGTGTTCGATCACGGCCACACTGTACCATAGACCGATGGCCGACGCCAAGGGCGCCGCGTTCCCGCGCCGCCGGCCTCACGGTTTCCACCGCCGGGGCGTTTCGCCCCGAACCGGGCGCGCGGGGCCCGCCGTCGCGGCCAAAGCCACGGCCGCCCGGGGCACCGCCAGGGCTTCGTTCAGGGTCCTTCGCAGATAAAGCGCCTCGGTCTCCAATTCCCGGATCCGGGTGTCTTTTTTCTCCAGCGCTTCTTTCAGGATGGCCTGTTCGGCCAATCGCAATTCCCGCACGTTTTTTTCCAGCTCTTCCTCCACGTTAATCTCCTTTTTACTGAGGGGGTTTATCCCCCCTTCCGACTGACAGGGGCGTTGCCTTTCCTCTTGGCCCCTTCCGACTGACAGGGGCGTTGCCTAGCGGCAACGAAAAAACCCACGATCCGTTGGGACCGTGGGCGCTTGAACTTCGGTGATTCGAAGGATGGCTTAGGAGGCCGATCCTCCGACGCCAAGCGCCCGGGTCCCGTGGTCCCGACGGGTCGACACCCACGGGGCCATGGACGAGCAAAGATAAATAGCCTTGGCGAAATTGAATTTCATAACGAGGTCATTATACCACAAAAATCGGAACGGCGGACGGGGCCGCTCACCCGCCTGTGTCCACGGACGGCGACCGCGACACGACCGACTCTCCAATCCCGGCCCACCCGCCGGCCGGCGCTTCCGGGGAGGAAAACACGCCGCTCCCCGTCGACGCGGCGCGAAAATAGGCGGCCAGAGCCAGGTCGTGCTCCAGGATGTGGCCGGTGATCCACCGGGAGATCAGGTCCGAAATCTCCCGCCACAAATCCCGTTCCCCCCTTTGAAAGCGTTTGCTGAGGGCCCTGATTGTTGACGAAAAATCGTCGTGCAGGTCTTTGTGGGCGTCCCGGTGGGGGTAGCCGACGCCGGCCATGGCGTCTTCTTCGCATCGGAAATGCATCAAGGTGTATTGGATCAGGAAAGCAAGGGCCTCCCCGGTCAATTCCGGACGATTTTGGGTGGCGGCGGCGTCGTGCAGGTCGTTCAACCGCTGAAAAATCCCCCGGTGCTGCTCGTCCACTTCCGGATAACCCGTGAGGTATTTATCGTCCCAAAGAAGGCGCGCCATGGTTTAGCTCCTGAAGGTCCCTGGATTTGGAATTTATCCCACAGAAACGAAAAACCCACCGTCGAACCGCATCCCAACCCGCACCGGGAGCGAGACGGGTGGTCCCGCCGATCGTCCCGGCGAAACGACCAAACCCTACTTCTATTATCGGCACAAATCCATGATGCCCATCATGCCGGGGAATCCTCGGGATGGCGGCTACGGTCGGGAACGACGCTTCAACAAACGCGCCTTGTCCAGCTCGACGCGGAGGACTTGGCGGAGGCGGGGGAGGGATAAACGTCGAAGCCGATCGGGGGGCATTCCGCCGTCATAGTAGGACGGCGCGAATCCTTCGTAATATTCAAGAATCGACCGGAGAGTTTGGGTCAAGGGAATCCGTTTCTTGGCCCAGGGGGCCCGGGCGAAGGCCCGGAAATCGCCGTCGACGACAATCGTGTGTCGAAGGAAAAACCGGATCATCCAGGCTTCGGCCTCGGCCCAACGGCCCAATCGGGCGCAAACGTCCACCAAATTCCGGTAAGGCGTCGAATAATACCCTTCGCCGGCTTTTTCGGCCTTTAAACTCATCTCCAATCGCCGCCGATCCCAGGGGGTCGACGGGTCCTCGGCCAAAAGAACGTCCCGGTTCTTTTCCAGGAATTCGACGGCCAAATTCAACTTGGAAAACCACGTCGCGGACTTGAGCTTCAATGGGGTGGAATACGGCACCGGCTGCTTGACCGTCGATTCGATGGCGGGCCATTGCTCCCGAATCATCCGCCGGTAACGATTTTCGCTTTCCGGCCGACTCCATTCCGCCAGGGCGGTTTTGGTCCGGTTCAAAGAATAAAGAGCGCCGGCAGGGGCTTTATCCCACTGTTTTTGGTAACACCCTTGGGCGCCGATCAAATAGCGGACGTCTTTGAAGTGATCGTACGCCCGCCGAAAAACGTCCCCCCGTCGGTACAGAACCTGGGGCGTTTCCGCGTCCCGGGGCCAATCGGAAAGGCAACGATCCAACCAAAACCGGCGCTCGGCCCGCCACCCGGCGGGGACATCGGCCCCGTGGGCCAGTTCGTGGAAGGCCTCCGCCAGGACGAAGGGGTTCAGTCGACCCGCGGACCACTCCCGCCCGGCCAGGACGCAAAAATCTTTTTCGCCCCGTTTCAGGATCAATTTTTGCGACGCGGGAATTCCTTTGGCCACGCGTTTCAAGTGCGAGAGCCAAAGGCCCCAAAAGGCCTTGGCGCCCAACCGACCCGCCGTGACCCGATGAAAATCCAGGAGACGCCGGAGGGCCGCCGTCTTTCGATCCACGAGGCAATCCCGGCAAAGCGCTTCGGCCTTTTTCTGGAGGGCGACCGGGTCGCCGGGACGGCGGGCGAGCCAACGGTCCGCCAGGGACCGGAGAATCCCGGCCCGTTTTCGACGAAGGGCCCGGGGGGCCCGGGGAAACATTCCCAAGGTCAGGAGTTGGATGTCCCAGCGGCTCTCAAAATCCGACCGATCCCACAACCGATCGAGCGTCCGGGCCACCCGATCGAACAAAAGATCGGCCCGGGGCCACTTCAATTTCCCCTCCGCCAGGGCCATGGCGATGTCCTGATAGATCGAGTAAATGGCATCGACGAGGATCTTCCGATGGGCCGCCGGGGCCCGTGGAACGGCGTCGATCAGACCTTCAATATCGTTTTGTTGAATGAGCGCGGCGTAGGGGCTCGAAGGGGCTTTCACGGGACCATCATCGGTTTTTTTGATTCAAAGTTCAACGCCGCCTTTCGCCGAGCGGTCTTTAAGCTCGTCGGGGGTGTTTTCGGGGTCCAGCGTGTCGACAATGCACGGACCGGGCGCGTTGGGCTCGAAAATGATTTGGTAAGCCACCAAGACGGCGGCCCGCTCTTTCTCGTCCCGGGACGGGCGAATCACCACGTACCGCCCGGAGGGAAACCCCCGGAAGAGGCCGGGGCCAGGACTTCGCAGGATCCGCAGGCGATGCAACAGGCGGTGGTGTAAAAACGCCCGGGAACGTTCCTCCCCGCTTTTCGCAAATCGACGTTGGTCATGGCCTTCTCCTCGCCCGGGCGAAACCTCGGGCGCTCTCCTTTTACTTTTGGAAGCCCGCCGCAAGAGCCCGGGGAGAAGGCGATCGCGTCCGGTCCTTGCGCCCCGGGACTTCATGAACTAGACTTTCCCTATCCCTTTTAGGAGGAACTCATGAACGACGTTCGCCTTTCCATCGTTTTGTCCGCCGCCCTGGTGTTTGGGGTCGGCTGCGCCACCGCCCCCAAGGTCCAACGCACCGAGGTGGACCAGACCATCGATCTTTCCGGGGACTGGAACGACACCGACTCCCGCATGACGGCCGAGGAGATGGTGAAGGATTCCCTCTCCCGCCCCTGGTTGGGCGAGTTTTCGGGCGCCAAGGGCGTCAAACCCCGCGTCATCGTGGGGACCGTCTTGAACAAGAGCCACGAGCACATCAACACCGAGACCTTTGTGAAGGACCTCGAACGCGAACTCACCAACTCGGGCCAGGTGAAGTTCGTCGCCGCCAAGGATCAACGGGACGAAGTTCGCGAGGAGCGCCTGGATCAGGCCAGGAATTCCTCGGTCAAAACCGCCAAAAGCATGGGCCAGGAATACGGCGCCGACTTCATGCTCAAAGGCCAGATCAACACGATCATGGACGGCGCGGGCAAGCAGGAAGTGAAGTATTACCAGATCGAGTTGGAAATGATCGACATGTCCTCCAACGAAAAAGCCTGGATCGGCCAGAAGAAAATCAAGAAACTGGTCACCTACCGCAAGAAAAAGTTTTAACCCGGAGGATTCGGGAGGCCTTTCCCCGTGCAACGGCGAGGGGCGCTTCCGCTGCTTCTGTTGGCCGCCGGCTGCGCGGCGGGGTTCGGCGTTCGCGAGTTGAACGGGATGGTCGGCCGGGGCGAGTTCGCCCAGGCGGCGGCCCGCGTGGAAGGCGCCAAGGATTCCTACGGCGCCAAAAACGCCCTGCTCTTTGAATTGGACCGGGCCTTTCTTCTTCAACTCGCGGGCGACTGGGCGGCCAGCAACAACGTCTTTGAGCAGGCCAAGCGCACGGCCAAGGACCTCCTCACCAAAAGCGTCACGACCGAAGCCTCCACGTTCCTCGTCAGCGACAACATGCGGCCCTACTACGGCGAGGATTTCGAGCGGGCCCTGATTCACGTGTTCAGCGCCGTCAATTACGCCCTTCTCGGCCAGCCCGCCGAAGCCCTGGTCGAGTGCCGTCAGGTGGATTTCTACCTCAAAACCCTTCAGGTGGATTTCGGCCGGAAAAACGCCCACACCGAAGACGCCTTCGCCCGCTACCTCGCGGGTCTTTTCTACGAAGACGCCGGGGAAATCAACGACGCGTACGTCTCTTTTTTTAAAGCTCTGGAAGCGTACGACGGTTACGCGAAGAAATACAAAACGCCGCGACCCGAGGGCCTCGTGGCCGACGCGCTCCGGACCGCCAAAGCCCTGGGCTTCCGGGACGAAATGGCCGATATCAAGAATCGGTGGGGCGACGCCCCCCCGGCCCGAACGGGGAACGAGGGCGAACTGATCGTGCTGGACTACAACGGCTTCGCCCCGCAAAAGATGGACTCGTTTTTTGAAATCAGCGTCACCAACGGGTGGGTTTACGTCGACCAGCTTAAGGCGGGCAGCGAGGCCGACGCCAAGGTGGACGAAGCCCGCGCGGTTCTCCGGGGCATCGCCGCCGACAAAATGATTCGTCTCGCGGTGCCGGTGTACCAGGACACGCCCTACACCGTCCGCGGCCTCCGGGCCTCGGCCGTCGGCGTCCAGGCCGCCGGCGCGCTGGTCGAGGACGTCGGCGCCATCGCCAAGCAGAATTTGAAGGACCGCATCGCCCGCACCCGGGCCAAGGCCATCGCCCGGGCGGTCGTCAAATATTTGATCACGCAGAAAGTGTCCGAAAAGGTGGAGAAAAAAAACAACGGCGGCGCCGGGCGGCTGGTCAAGGCGCTTCTTCAAGCGGCCGTGGCGTTGACCGAAACCGCGGACAAGCGGTCCTGGCGGACCTTGCCCGATCAAATTTTAATGGCGCGACTGCCCCTGCCCGCGGGGGACCACGACGTGACGGTGGATTTTCTGAATGGATCCGGCGGGGTGGCGCGGAGCCGAACCCTGGCCGGGGTCAAAATCACCGCCGGACGCCGGACCTACGCCATGGTTCGATCCGCGGAATAATTTTCTAAGATGGAGGAGGCATTCATGACGAAACGCATTGGGACACGATCGTTGATCGCTTTGGGTTTGTTGGGGGCCGCGCTGGCGGCCTCGGCGGCCAAGGTTCCCGCCTGGGTGCGGGGGTCGGACCGCGCTTACCCCGAATCCAAGTATGTGGTCGGCGTGGGGGTCGGGTCGGATTTGGACGCCGCCCGCACCAACGCCCGGGCCGAAATTTCAAAAACCTTTCAGGCGCGCGTTCAACAAACCATGAAAGACACCCAGACGGAGCAATCCTCCGCCGCGGGCAAACGCCGGGGCCCCGCCCTGGGCACCCAAAAAAGCGAACTGAACACGACGGTTTCCACGGACAACTTATTGGAAGGCGTCGTCATCAAAGAAACCTGGTTCGATAAGAAGGGCAAAAAATATTACGCCCTGGCCCTTCTGGACAAAGTCACCGCCCAACGCTCGCTGAGCACCCAGATCACCGACCTCGAGGAAACGATCAACGCCCGCCGAAACGAAGCCCGCCGGGCCACGACGCCGTTGGCCAAATCCCGGGCGTTGGCCCAGGCCCTCACGGTGTCCCGGTCCCGGGACGAACTGGCCGCCCGGCGCCGACTGGTGGACCCCGCGGGCATGGCGGACTTGAACGGCAACACCTCCACCGCCCTGGAGCAGGATTTGAACGCCGTGGTGAGCGGCCTGCGGGTCACGGTCGACGCCGAGTCGGCCAAGGAGTCCCGCCTGAAAGAGAAAATCACGGAGAAGGTGACGTCCCTGGGCTTCGCGGTGGCCGACGGCGCCGCCGGAGCGCTCCGCCTCAAGGCGTCCTTGGCGGTCGAGCCCTTCGACCGGGGCCATCCCCAATGGAAATTTTACCAGTGGAAAGGCAACGTGCAGTTGATCGACTCCGACGGAAAGGTGCTGGGCGGGTCCACCCCCTCGGGCCAGGAAGGGCAGTTGATCGATGAAACGGCCCGGGCCAAGACCACCGAAGCCGGCGAGGACGGGTTGGCCCAGGAAGCCGGGCGCCTCTTGTCCCAATACGTTTTTGGACAGTAAGCTTTCTTATTCTTTGTTCAGGAGGATCGAGATGAAACGCGCGTTGACATGGGCGGGGGTCGCGGTGGCCGGACTGGCGTTGTTCGCCTGCGGACCGAAGCGGCCGGACTGGATCATGAAGGGCAGCGGCGCCTTCAAAAAAGACAGCAAAGTGTTTTACGGCGTCGGCATCGCCGAGGGCATCCACTCGGAATCCCTCCGCCGCCAAACCGCCGACAACCGCGCCATCGCGGAAATCTCCAAGCAGCTCTCGGTCGTCTCCACGAACCTCATGCGGGACTACATGTCCAACACGAGCATCCCCGCGGACCAAAAAGCCAACGAGGAGCAGTTCATCGAGAACACGATCAAGACCTTCACCTCCAACGTCGTCAGCGGGGTCAAGGTTATCGACCGCTACCAGGACAAAAGCGGCGCCTTGTATTCCCTGGCGTCCATCAACCTGGAAGACCTGAAAACCCTGGCCGGCGAGGCCAAGGGCCTCTCCGCGGAAGTCCGTCAGCACATCAAAGCGAACGCCGAAAAAGCCTTCGACAAGATGAGCGAGGAAGAAGCCAAGAGTTCCGGAAAATAGGTCCCGTCTTAAAATATAAAAACGGCCCCCGCTTTTCGGCGGGGGCCGTTTTTTTTCGTTCATTGAAATCTATTTTTTCCTGGCGGGGGGTTTGTCCTGGTGGGCCTTGCGGTCCAGGTAGGCTTTGCGGGTGTGGCCTTCCGCCGCCCGGAGCGACTCAAAAGTGCCGATGTTGTTCAGGGCCTCCACGGCCTCTTCGCTCATGGGGTCCGCGGGGTCCGACATGACCGCCACCAGGGCGTCCACGGCGGGGGCGCCGGCCGTGCCCATGGCCCCCAGGGCTTGAATGGCTCCCCGGCGGGTTTCCAATTCCGGGGACTTGAGGAGGGGGGTGAGACGCGCCAAAACGGCCGGATTCTTCTGGCCCATTTTGCCCAGCACGACGGCGGCGCGAAGGCGGAGGGTGGTTTCCGAATCCCGGAAAAGTCCCGCCAGGGCGTCCACCACGGCGGGGCTGGAATCGCCCACTTCGGCCAAACCGTCGAGGGCGCGGTGGCGCAAGTCCGAATCTTTGTCCCAAAGCAATTCCAGAAACACGGTGACCGCGGCCGGCCCCATGGAGGTCAAACGCTGGGCGGCTTCGCCCCGTTCAAATTCGTCTCCGCCCCGAAGCGCCGGCAGGAGTTCCTCGGCGGCCCGGCGTTGGACCGCGGGACCCATTTGAATCAGCGCTTGGGCCGCCAAGCGGCGAACGGCGGTGTTTTCATCTTTAAAGGCTTCGAGCAACGCGGGGAGGGCCGCCTCCCCCACCTTACCGAGGGACTCGGCCGCTTTCCCGGACACGCAATAGTCGTGGTCCGACAGCGCCCGGGCGAGGGCCGGCACGGCCGGGGCGGCGGCGGGGCCCGCCAATCCCAGGGCCTCGGCGGCTCGGCAACGCACCCAGCTGTCCCGGTCCGACAAGGCGGCGGCCAACACGTGAACGCCTTCGGGGCCCGCTCCCGCGATGGCTTTGGCCGCGGCGTCGTGCAAAGGTTTGCGCGTGTCCCGGAACATGGCGAGAAGGCCGGGAAGGGCCGGTTCGGCCTGGGAACCCAGGCCCGCGAGAATGGTCGCGGCCTTAATCTTGACCGCGGAATCCGAGCTCCGCAATTGCTTGACCAAGGTCGACACTTTGGGTTGCCCGCCCGCGCAGGCGAAAAAGCCGACGGCGATCAGGGCGGCGTAGGGGGGGCGCGTCATGGCGGGATATTATCATTTTGTCCCCGAGACCCGGGACACCCCCCAAAAGTTGGATAATACCGCGATGAAACAAACCGCCCCCCTCCGCGTCGGAATTTCCGCCTGTCTCCTGGGCCAAAAGGTCCGCTACGACGGCGGCCACAAACGGGACGCCTTCGCCGCGGACCTGCTCGCCCGGTTCGTGGAGTTCGTGCCCGTCTGTCCAGAAATGGAGCTGGGCCTGGGCGTGCCGCGGGAGTCGATCCGCCTCCAGGAGGTCGACGGCGACGAACGCCTTCTGGCGCCCCGGTCGGGCCGGGATTTGACCGACGACATGCGGCGCTACGCCGAAAAACGCGCCGAGGCCCTGGCCCGGGAAGATCTGTGCGGCTTCATCCTTAAAAAAGGCTCGCCCAGCTGCGGATTGGAGCGGGTGTCGGTGCACCGGTCGGGCCCGCCGACCAAATCCGGCGTCGGATTTTTCACCCGGGCGCTCCTGGCCCGCTGGCCGGACCTGCCCCTGGAGGACGAGGGTCGATTGAACGATCCCCGCCTTCGGGAAAACTTTTTGGAGCGGGTCTTCGCCACCCACCGCCTGCGGGGGTTGGAGAAGGGGCTCGGCGCCCTGGTGCGCTTTCACACGGCCGAAAAACTGCTCCTCATGGCCCACGACCCGGCGAGTTACCAAACCCTGGGCCGCCTGGTGGCCATGGGCAAGGGCCGCCCCTGGGGCGAATTGTTGGCCGACTATCGGTCGGGTTTTCTCCGCGCCCTGGCCGTCCTTCCCCCCCGCTCCCGCCACGTCAACGCGCTTCAACACGCCGCCGGGTATTTCCGGGACAAGGCCTCGGAAGCCGAGCGACGGGAATTGGCGGGCGCGATCGATGATTTCCGTCGGGAATTGGTGCCGTTGATCGTTCCCATGACGCTGCTCCGTTCGGCGGCCCGCGTCCACGGCGTGGACTACTTGACAGGTCAAACCTATCTTTCCCCTCACCCCAAAGAGCTGATGCTCCGCAACCATGCCTGACGAATTTCTGTCCGACTTCGTCGCTTTAAACCGCCGCCTGGGCGGCGACCCCCTGCTGTCCCAAGGGTCCGGGGGCAACACCTCGGTCAAAATCGACTCCCGCACGATTCGGGTCAAAGCCACCGGGGTTCCCCTGAAAGACGTTTCGGAAACCCGCGGATGGGTGGACATGGACCTGGAGAAATTACGGGACGGGGTGGATAAACTTTGGGGTTTGACGGGCGCGGAGCGCCAACAGCGGGCCTACCGGGACCTCCTGGCCAAGGCCCAAAAAACGCCGATCCCCCGCGTTTCCATCGAAACGAACCTGCACGTCTTATTGGCGGACCGGTGGGTGGCCCACGTTCACAGCCTGGGCGGGCAGTTGCTCGGCCTGCTGCCCGGGGAGGAGGCCCGAACGTTGGTTCTGGAAACCCTGGGGAGCGGGGCGGAGGTTCGATTCGCCCCCCCGGCGACCCCGGGGTACGAATTGGGCCGCGCCGTCGCCGAGGAGCTGAAAAAAAATCCCCGGCCGCCGGCGGCCGAGAAGTCGGTCCGCCTCTGGATTCTCCAAAACCACGGCCTGGCTTGGGGCGCCACGGACATTCAGTCGGTCTTTGCGGCGTCGGACCGATTGGAGGAATTCCTGCGGCGGCGTTTTGAGTTGCGCCGTTTTCCCCCCGCCGCTTCCCGGCCCGCCACCCCGGCCGAAGCCCCCGGCCCGGCGCCCGCCGGAAAGTTCTGGGCCCGGCTCGAATTTCCCTGGCCCCGGTGCCGGTTCGACGACCGCGCCTTTTTTCCCGATTTCGCCGGGCACTTCCACGGCGACCCCGGGGCCAACCTGGTGGTGCGGGACGAGCGCGTGGCGTATTTTTTAACGGGGGACGGCGACCGGGAAGGGCGGGAGGAAGTGCTGTTCGCCCAGGCGCTGATTTCGACGGTGGCCCACGAGAGGGGGTGCCACCGCCCGATGAGCTCCGAGGCCGTTCGTTTGATCCAGGATTTCGTGTTGGAAAAACCCGCCGCCGGAGGGACGCGGGCTTACTGATTTAAGAAAGCGCGGCGGGTTCCGTGGGCCAAGGGCGGCTGCCCCAGAAACGGTCGGGCAAGAGACCCAGGAGCATGACGAGGAGTTGGGATCCGACGAACACCGCCAGCCAGGGGAACGCCTTGTCCATGAAGCCGTAGGAGTGAAGGCCGATTCCCAGCATGTTGACCCCGAACCAGGAGAGGGCCGTCACGATGTTGCCGAAGACGGCGGCCACCATGAGACCCCGTTGGCGGACAAAGCCCCCCCAGCGGAAATGCAGAATCAACGCGTTCCACAGGACGATCAGGAGGGCGCCGTTTTCCTTGGGGTCCCAGCCCCAGAAACGGCCCCAGGATTGGTCGGCCCAAATCCCCCCCAGCACCGTTCCCACAAAGCTGAAAAAGACGCTGAAGCACACGATCCCGTAAACCATTCGGGCCAGCGTCCGGCCCGCTTCCGGCGAAAGTTTGGAACTGAAGAGGCCGCGCAGGATATAGAACATCGCCAAAAACCCCGAAAGGAAGGTGGAGCTGTACCCGATGGTCACCGTGACCACGTGGGTGGCGAGCCAAAAATTGGAATCCAGGACGGCGCGCATCATTTCCATGGTGTCGCCCTGGGTCGCCAGGTGGTGGGCGATGATCTGGGTCAAAAAGCCGATGCCAGCGGCCCCCAGGGCCCCCAGGCCGTTTTTGTAAAGACGTTCCAGAACGATGCCCAGGAGCACGGCCACCCACCCCACAAAGACCGCCGACGAATAAAGGTTCGTCACCGGCGGCCGCCCCTGCAGGACGATGCGGGAGACCAGGCCGAAGGTGTGGACGAGGAAGGCGATCCACAGAATATGGAAAGCCGTCTTTCGAAGGGACTCGGGCCAGGCCAGAAAGGAAACAAATATCAGAAGCGCCACCACGCCGTAAAGCACCAAGGCCTTGTAGAAAGGAGCGAACCGGTTGAACAGGACTTCCGAGGGGACTCGCCGGGTGGGCGCGGGAACGTTTTCCAGCAGCCAGGCGCGGTAGGCGTCCACGGCCCCGCCGAAAGCGGCGTTGTCGCCCGCCCGGTAGGCGTCGCCCATGCGGGCGTAGGCCGGAACCCCGGGGTGCAGAACCGGGGCTTCAAATCGAACGAGCAGGGTGGCCCCGACGCTCACCCAGTGAACCGGGTCCGGACCCGGGACGGGAAGCGGGAAAAATTCCGCCGCCTGGGACAGGAAGGTGTAGCGATCGCGAAAAGAGGCCAACATCGCCGCGCCGCCGTGGGGATCCGCTTTCTTCTTGGCGCGGGGGGCCGGATGGCTTTTTTCCGCCAAGGCCGCTTCAAAAGCGGCCACTTCGCTTTGCCATTCCGCGACCGCGGAAATCTGGAGCGTGTTTTGAAGTTTCTGGTAGAGGATCAACTTGCCCTGAAGGGCTTCGACCGAAGCCTGAAACCGGGAGCGATCTTCGGACCGGACGCCCTCGGCGTGGCGCGCCTGGGTTTCGATGGCTTCCAAATGGGGGGCGAGGTCTTTAAAGGCATACCGTCGCTGGGGGCCCTGTTGAATGCCCAGGAGTCCGAGGACGTCCGGATCGTTGATTTCAAAAACGGGGTGCGCGTCGGCCGCTTCGGGACGAAACAGGGTGTCCAAGAGCCATTGGGTGGCCGGCACCGGGCGGCCCGCGACGCGCAGGGTTTGCTTCCCCGATAACAACAACAGGGAATTTCGCGCCAGGGAATCCATGGGCTTCACCCGGCCGCCGTTCAAAACGGGAAGCCGACCGAAGCGCTCCACCGGCGACGGCATGCCCGACGGGAAGAGGGAATAGACCAGGCCCACGGCCAAAAGCCCGGCGGCAAAAATCGGCAAGTTCTTTTTCATGATAATTTCCTTCGGAATCCGGCCAAGTGGGTCAGAAACTGAATGGCCAAGCCCAGGGAAACCAGGACACAGGACACGTAGGGCGTGACCCAGACGGGGTTTTTAACGACTTGGAGGACCGACATCGTGTCGCCCTTGCCGAAACTGGCCTGGAAAAACGTCAGTCCCCGGTACCGCAGGGGGTGGTTCATGTATATCAGGGCGTCCCGGTCTTCGCCGGTTTGGGGGTCCGTCAAACGGACCAGGCTCGAAAAGTTCTTGGGGATGTCCGTCCCGGGATAAACGTCGTGGGTGAAATCCTTGAGGTGGATCGAAAAGGGGACGTAATGGCGCCGGGGGCGAAGGGCCAGGCGGTATTCGCGCCCGTCGGCGGCGACGCTCTGGGGCGCGCCCAGGCCCGTGGACACCAGCCAGGTGCCCAGGGAATCGGCGCCTTTCTTGAACTCGACCAGAGCCGACACGTTGTTGGCGTCGTCATCGGAAGAAACGGGGGGCGCTTCCTCGACCGCGATCCCCGTGCCGATCCCGCGGGTGGCCAGGGAGCCGCCGCCCCGCCGCAGAACCGCGTTGGCGAAAAACCGCTTGACGGTGACGGCGAAGGGCAGGCCGGCCGGCGCCAGGGTTTCTTCCTTGGCCAACAGGGAAGCGGGAATGGCGACGACGCGGTCGACGGCCGGGTCGGACCCGTCGATGATCGCGAGTTCCGAATCCCGGTAATCCTCGGAATAATTGCGGGTCGTTCCCTCGTCAATGGCCATTTGGCTTTCCACCGAAAACATTTGGGTCAGCCCCTGGCCCAAGAGCAGCAGAAACAATCCGCCGTGGATCACGCTGATGCCGATGCGCTTTTTGGACCAGACAAACCGCTCAAAGTGGGCCGCGGCCAAATTGACCAGCCACATCCCGCCGACGAGGTAGCCCCCGGGGAAAACGGGGAATCGGGCGCCGGACTCGGTTTCCAGAAAAATGAACCAACTGCTGAAATATTTTTTTTGGGCCGCGAAGGTGCCCAGGTGCACCTGGTCCAAGGTCCCGAAAACGACCAGCAGAATCATCAGGCCCATGAGCGTGAGGGTCAGTTCCATGGAACCCAGGAGGCGCCGGACCGAGTGAAGCGGCGGCGCGGCGGGAGGCGGAGGAGCGTCCAAGACCTTCTTGTTTTTTTTCACAGGCCCTTCAGGGTGGCCAAAAAGGCCCGGAAATCCTTGTCGGCCCCGGCGACCAAGGCGTCGTCGCCGGTCAACTTAAAAAACCACGTGCGGCCGTCGGACGTGCACAAGGCGGCCCGGAGGCGCTTCTTGAATTTGCCGTCGATCATGGGTTCGGCGCTCACGAAATTGACCACGGTCATGGGGCGGCCGCCCAAGGTCGCCCGCTCCGTCTGGGCGCCCAGTTCGGGCTCCGCGAGGGCGGGCAGGCCGATTTGGTCCCGCCACCGGTTGACGTTGGACAAGAGGCCGCCCGCGTCGCCGTCCAACACGGTCACCGACAGGTCGCCGACGCGACCGCCGGGGCCGGGAACAACGAAGGTGGCGTACCGAAAACCGGAACCGGGTTTTTCGATCCAGCCCCGGGGGGTTTTCCAGGTCACGCGATTTTCGGGCCCGGCGCTCGGGGCGATGCCCGCCGCCTGGGCGCCGCCCATGTCCATGCCGGGGGAACTGGATATGTCCGGGTGGCCCGGGGGCAAGGCCATCGCGGGGGTTCCGGCGGTCGGGGCGGGGAGCGGAGCGGCCACGGGGGCCGTGACCGCGGCGCCCGGTCCGTCGGATTCCTTGGGCACGGTGTAAATTGAAATTTCGTCCCGGCGGCAACCGGCCGCGGCCAGGGCCAAGACGATCAGGAGCGCGCGCGGGGGGGTGGAAGAAGAAATCATGGGACCCGATTATAGGAATTTCGAATGGCCGGCACCAGACGACGGATCACTCGTAGCGCAGGGCTTCGATGGGGGAGAGGCGGGAGGCTTTGCGGGCGGGCCAGAAACCGAAGACGATGCCGACGCCGACGGAAAAAAAGAACGCCAGCGCCACCGAGGGCCACGTCACTTCCGCGGCCCACCCCGCCGCCCGGGACATGGCGAAGGAAATGCCCCCGCCCAGGGCGATGCCGATCAGCCCGCCGAGGGTCGAGAGCACGGCCGATTCGATCAAAAACTGGGAGAGCACCATCCATTGGGCGGCGCCCACCGCCTTCCGAAGGCCGATCTCCCGGGTCCGCTCGGTGACCGACACCAGCATGATGTTCATGATGCCGATGCCGCCGACCAAAAGCGAAATCGCCGCGACGATCCCGAGCAAGAGGGTGAAGGTCTGGGTGGTTCCGGCCAGGGCCTGTTGGATGTCGGCCATGTTTCGCAGGGCAAAATCGTCGTCCTTGTGGGCGGGCAGGCGGTGGCGTTTTCGCATGAGGGCCTTCACGTCGTCCATCACCCCGGGCATGCCGTCGGCCGAATCGCATTCGATGGCGATGGAATTCAAATATTTTTTCCCCAGGACGCGGTTCATCGCCGTTCGGAGGGGCACCAACACCATGTCGTCCTGGTCCCGAAACCCCCCCGCGCCCTTGGCCGGCAAAACGCCGATCACCCGGAAATTGACCCGGTTGATCTTGATCGTTTTGTCCACGGGGTCTTCCCGCCCGAACAAGTTGTTCACCACCGTTTGCCCCAAGAGGACCACCCGGGACTCCGCCTCGTCGTCGACGTCCGTAAAAAACCGCCCGTAATAAGGCGCGGCCGCGCGCATGGGCGCGTAAAGCGGGGTGGCGCCCGTGAGCTGGGTGCTGGCGTTTTGGTCCCCGGCCACCACCTGCACCGATCCGTTCACGTTTCCGTCCACCCGCAACACGTGGGGATTGACCTTGGCGATCGCCTTCACGTCCTCGATGGTCAGGCGGGTGGCGCTCCCCGCCTCGCCCCGCACCCCGCCCGAGGACGGGGCCCCCGGCATGAGCATGATCAAATTGGACCCCAGGCTGGACAATCGCGCTTCCACGGCTTTCTGGGCGCCCCGGCCCAAGGCCAGCATGGCGATCACGGCGGCCACGCCGATCAGAATCCCCAGCATGGACAGGACGCTCCGCACCTTGTTGGCCACCACGGCCCGCAGGGCCGAGAGCGAAAATTCCCGAAACCCCGTGAGCCACTGGCCCGCGGCGCCGGCGGGAGCCCCCGCGGCTTTTTCGGCCGGCGGCGCCGGAGCGGCGACGGGCCGACCGGCGGCGGGGGCGCGTTCGTCCCCGACGATCCGCCCATCTTTCAAGCGAAGGATCCGGGTGGCGTGGGCGGCGATGTCCGGTTCGTGGGTGACCATGACGATGGAAATCCCCGCGGCGTGGAGACGGTCCAATTGGGCCAGGATTTCCTCCGCCTGGTCCGAGGCCAGATTGCCCGTGGGTTCGTCGGCGAAGATCAGGCGGGGTCGGTTGGCCAGGGCCCGGGCGATGGCCACCCGCTGTTGCTGTCCGCCCGACAATTGATTGGGCCGGTGGTCCAGGCGGTCCCCCAGACCCACCGAGGTCAACAGTTCCCGGGCGCGTTCCTCCCGCCGGGGCGCGTTGGCGTAAATCATCGGCAGTTCCACGTTGGCCAGGGCCGAGGTGCGGGGCAGCAAATTAAACATCTGGAAAATAAAACCGATGGTCTGGGAGCGAAGCGCGGCCCCCTCGTCGTCCGTCAAACGCGACACGTCCCGGCCCAACAGTTTATACGTGCCGGTGGTGGGGCGGTCCAAGAGGCCCAGGATTTGGAGGAGCGTGGATTTGCCCGACCCCGAGGGCCCCATGATGGCCACAAATTCGCCTTCCTGAATGGTGAGGTTGAGGCTTTTCAACACCTCCAGTTCCTCGCCGTCCATGCGGTAGCACCGCCGGATGTCGTGGAGCTCGATGAGCGGGAAGGCGGTCAGCGGGCGCTCCCGGACCGCGCCGACGACGCTCCCGACCGGCGCCCCGGCGATAGGACGAGGGGGCTCGACGATTCGCCTTTCTGCGGGGTGTACTTTTTGCGAACCACGAGGACGGAATCCCCCTCGTTCAGGCCCGTCAAAATTTCAACGCTTTCGCCGTTTTCAAGCCCGGTGGTCACGTCCCGGGTCGCCGGTTTTCCGTCGGCCCCGGGGATCAACACCCGCTTGACGCCGTTCCGATCTTGAACGGCCGCCGCCGGCACCAGCAAAGCCGATTCCTTGCGCTGCAGGACAAAGCTGACGGTGGCCGTCATTTGGGAGCGGAAAAAGGGCGGCGTTTTTTCCGGCGACACTTTGACCCCGTAGGTGATGACGTTGGAGACGTTTTTCCCCTCGTGCAAAATATTGAACACCTTCCCGGGGATGGACAAATTGGGGTAGGCGTCCAGAGTCATGCGGGCGGGAAGCCCTTCGGTCACGCGGCCGATGTCCACCTCGTCCACCTGGGCCAGGACGATGAGCCGGTCCGAGAGGGCGAAGAGCACGGAGCTTTGGTCCACCGTCTGTCCCACGACGATGTTTTTCAAAATGATTTCCCCCGCCAGGGGCGCCGCGATCGGCGTGGGTTTGTAGACGTCGTCCCATCGTTTAAGCGCCTCCGGGCCCTGGGCCCGGGCGGCGTCCAAAATGGCGGCCCGGTCGGTGGTGCTCATCCAAGCCAACACCTGGGCTTTGTCCACGCGGCTGCCCTCCGCCACCCGGATGTCCTCGATGCGGCCCGCAATGGGCGGCTTGATCTCCACGCGGTTCAAAGGCGAAACGACCCCCGTGGCGTCCACGGTGAGTTCGATGGGACCCCGGTGGGCCTGGACCACCCGTTGGGTCGTGGCCTCCGCCGGGGTCGAACCGCCGCGGCGGGCGGCGACGTAAATTCCGGCGCCCGCGGCCAAAAGGCCGGCGATGATCAAAATTCTTTTCTTCTTCATTGGTCCTCCAAGGGGACGCCCCGGGCGTTCCGCCAGGCCGCCTCGGCCACCGCCGCGTCCCGTTCCGCCTGAAGGGCGCTGCGTTCGATGTTCACCAGATCGGTCACGACCTGCTCCCAGTTTTCAAAGCTCATGAGGCCCGAGGCGTAGCGAAGGGACGCCTCGCTGTTTTGTTGTTCAATGGCCGCTAAAAATTGATTCTGCACCGCCACCCGGTCCGCGCGGGCGGCCCAATCGGACCAGGCGCTTTCCAGGGACCGGCGAAGTTCGAAGCGGGCGGCCCGAAGGTTCTCTTCCCGGGCCTTCCAATCGCGCCGGGCGGCGACCGCGTCAAAAAAAGCGCCCGTCAACCCCTTGCCGAAAATCGGCCAACTCACAAGCCCCGAGGCGCTCCAGTGGGGCGTGTCCGGAAAAAAGTCGGGGCCGTCGTAGCGCCGACTGTAGCCCACGCTCAAGGTGGGCGCGAGGGCGCTCCGGGCTTTTTGGTGGGCGGCCCGGGCGGCGTCGACGCCGGACTCGGCCAATCGAACGCGGGGGTGGTCCGCGATCAAGGCGTTCCAATCGGGGCGGACCGACGCGGAGGGGACCGCCAACGACCCCGTCGCCGTCCAGGCCTCAAACGCCTCGTCCCCCAGGCGTCGACCCAAGGCGCTTTGGGCCGACGACAAATCCCGTTGCGCCTGGGCCAAGTCGGCTTCGGCCTGAGCCAGTTCGGCGGCGGCCCGAAGGCGGTTTCCCTTGTATTCGCGGCCCGACCGGTATTTGAGGTCGACCATCTGGGCGTTGTCGCTTCGGAGATCGCGAATTTTCCGGGCCACGCCGATTTGGCGTTGGGCGAACAGCAGTCCGGCGTAGGCGGTGAACAGATCCAGGCGGAGGTCGGCGGAAACCAATCGACGCTGAAATTGGGCTTCGCGAAGGGCCGCGTCGGCCGCGCCGTACCCGGCCCAGGCGCCGCCGTTGTAGAGATCCCACGAAGCGTCCCCGGAGGCGCTCCAGGTTTTCGCCGCGCCGTCCGATCGGGAGAGCCGCTGGGACAGGGCGACCGAGGGCAGAAACCCGTTGACGCTGGAGGCGCGCCGGGCCCGGGCGGCGTCTTCGCCCGCCCGCGCGGCGGCCAGCTCCGGGTTCCGCGCCGCCGCCCGCCGGACCGCGTCGTCCCAGGTCAGGGGATCGGCGGCGCGGGCCGCCGATCCAATAAGAAGGATCGCTCCCAAGCCCGCCGCCGTCCGAACGCCGCCGCTTCTCACCAAGGGTCTCCTTCGTTCAAGAACCGCCCCCAAAACACGACGGCCCCGGCGGGACTCGCCGGGGCCGTGCGCGCCTCAATACTCTTCGCCGCCCGGCTGACCGGGACCGCCGCCCTGGTCCGGACCGGACTCCTCACTGGGCCCCGCCCCCCCCTGTTCTCCTTGATTCCCGGACCGGCCCCCGAACCGGCCGCCGCCCCGGCGTCCGCCGGCGCCGCGGGACCCTTGAAATCCGCCGCCCCGGCGATTGCCCCATTGACCCCGTTTTTCCTTCATGATGGTCTGGAACTTGGCGAACTGCTCGGGCGTCAGAATTTTCTTCACATCGATGATGCCCTGGAGCCGATGGTCCTGCAATTTCTCCTGGGCCGCCCGGGCCGAGGCCTGGAGCGACTTCACTTTGTTCTCATCGAAGTTCGGCTTTTCCAGCTCGGCCCTGAGGGCTTCCCGTTTGGCGCGGGCGTCCTGCCAAAGGGCCAGGCCCGCCTGGCGATGGGCCTGGCGGTGCTCCCGAAGTTTGGCGGCTTGCTCATCGGTCAGTCCCAGTTCGGCTTTGATTTTCTCAAAGGGCCGTTCCCGATCTCCCCCCGTCCCGCCCCCCATTTCCCCGCGGGGTCCGCCGCGCGGGCCCGAATTTTCCGACGGTTCGGCCCGAAGGGACGACCCGGCCAAGACCAGCGCCCCGAGCGCCAAGGACAACCAACGTGCGTTTTGAATTCGTTTCATGACCGTTCCCCCCTTATAGAAAATACGTTTCGATATCGTTGGCGACGTCGTCCGTCCCGCCGTCCGTCTCGTCCACCGTCGGCAACAGCTCCGCCACGAATTGCGCGGTGTCCAGGGACACCGGCGCGGGCGGCCGGACCGGCGCCAAAACCATCACGGCCAGGGCCGCGGCCGCCGCTCCCACGGGCCACACCCATTGGGGGCGGAACAGACCCCCAATCCGAGCAGCGACCCAGACGCCCAGTCCCGCCCGGGGCGCGGGCTCGGCCCGCACGCGGGCCATGACCCGGGCGGCAAAAGCCGGCGCGGGCGCCGATCGGGCCGCGGCCAGCGCGGGACGCAAACGGGACCAGCCGTCCCGAAAAGCGCGGCATTCGTCGCAGGCCGCGAGGTGGGACTCCACCCGCGCGGCTTCGGCGGGCGAGGCCGCCTCGTCCAGGTAAAGGGCCAACAGATTTTTCAGCGCGTCATGGCTCATTTTGGGTCTCCAAACGTTGGACGACGCCGGGGGCGTCGACGTGTCGCGTCGATTCCAGCAGGGTTTGGCGCGCTCGCCGCAGTCGGGCCTTCACCGAATCCACGGTGACGCGCATGATTCGGGCGATTTCGCCGTAATCGAACCCCTGGACCTCCCGCAAAACGAGGACGGTCCGGTAGTCGGGGGATAAATTTTTGAGAAGTTGATGAACGTCCAACGCCCGACCGGGGGCGGGGGATCCGTCGGTCCGCCCGGCCAGAATTCCATCCCCTTTTTCCAACAGCGCGTCCAGGGATTCGGCGGGCCGACGTTTTCGGGACTTAATAACGTCCAAGCAATGGTTGTGGGCGATTCGGTGGAGCCAGGTGGAAAAAGACGATTCGTTCCGGAACCGGCCCAGGGCTCGGTAGGCTTTCAGAAACGCCTCTTGGGCGGCGTCCTCGGCCTCGGCGGCGTCCTGAAGGAGGGCCACGCACAGGGACCGAACCCGGGCTTCGTGGCGGCGCACCAGGGGCTCAAAGGAATCGGGCGTCCCGCCCAGAACCTCCTGGACCAGGGCCCATTCTTCGCGGCGAAGGGTGTCGTCGATGGGGTTCGCCATGGCTGTTGGACGCCGCGGGGGGGGTGGAAAGTGTCGCCTCCGGGGCGTGGATCCCATTGTAACAGACCCGGCGCGTCCGTGTTGACAGCCCGGAAATGGGGGGACATCCTTGAAGGGCTTCCTCCTTCTCCCCCTTTTTATGGTCCGCCGCACGCGATGGTCGGCCGTTGGTCGATTCTTATTGGTGAGCGGCCTTTCCCTGGCCGCGACCCCGCTTTATTTATTGGACCGGGCGGACCGTCCCCCCGCGGCGCCCTCCGTCGTTCTGTTGGCGGGCGGCGACGTCATGGTCGCCCGGCACATCGGCGTCCTCGCCGGACGGCGGGGCCTTCCCGCCTTGTTCGAAGGCCTTCGGGGGCTGGCCGGGCCCCGGGACATTTTTTTCGCCAACCTGGAATCGCCTTTGGGACCCGCCGGGCTCTCCCCCGCTTTCCCGGAAAAACCCTTTAATTTTCTGGGATCCACCGGCACCGCCGCGGCCTTAAAGGAATCCGGTTTTACCCTTGTGTCCATGGCCAACAACCACGGCATGGACTACGGTCCCGAAGCCATCGCCCACACGACAAACGCCCTGACCGCCGCCGGCGTGGCCTGGGCGGGGGTCGGCGCCGACGCCACGGACGCCCGGGCCCTGCGCGTCCTTGAACGCCGGGGGATCCGCTTCGGCTTCCTGGCCTACGCCGACGCCCATTCGCCCCGGGTGTTCGCCGATCGCGATCGGGCCGGCGTGTCGGGTCTTCGTCCGGCCTGGATTTTGGAGGACATCGCGCGCTGGCGCTCCCGGGTGGACGTGCTGGTCGTGTCCCTTCACTGGGGCATCGAATACGCCGATCGGCCCACCGACCGGCAGCAACGGCTGGCCCGGCGGATCATCGACGCGGGCGCCGACGTGGTGTTGGGCCACCACCCCCACGTCTTTCAGGGTCTGGAGGAATACAACGGCGGGTTGATTGTTTACAGCCTGGGGAACCTGCTTTTCGATCAACGGGGCGACCGGCGGGACCAAAATTACCTGGTGCGTTGCGTCTTTCGAGGAGGGCGCCGGGAGAGCACGGCGCTGGTGCCCCTGGCCCGCCGGGATAAATTTATTCCCGTGCGCGCGGCGTCGGAAGAGGCCGCCGATATTTTGGCCGAGGCTTCCCGGCGGTCCGCGCCCCTTCAGCGAACGATGCCGGCCTGGCTGCCGATCCCGGCGGCGGGGCCGAGGCCGAAAGGACCAATGCCGTCGCGCGGTCTCGAAGCGCCGGCTCCGCCGACCGTGGCGCCCCGCCTACTGGCCCGCCGGGAGGACCCGCCGCCGACGCCGTGAGGGCTTTTTCTTTTGGCTCCCCGCGGTTTTGAGGAATTTTTCCTTTTGGGGCCGGTCCCAGGATTTAATTTGGGCTTCCCGAACCAGGGCCTGGGACCGGGTAAGGCCGTCTTCCCGAAAACGAAGGTCGACCGGCCGCCGGGACCGGGTGTAGGCGGCGCCTTTCCCCGCGTTGTGCTGGCCCAGACGCCGTTCCACGTCCTTGGCCACCCCCGTGTAAAACGAACCGTCCACGCACCGCACAATATAAACGCTCCACTCGGACGGTCCCCCGTCGGCCATCCGGCGGATCATGTTCAAGTAGGTTTTTTCCACGATGGAATTCTTACCCTCGGACCTTCAACGGGAAGCCCGAAAAGGTCCGACCGCGGCATTGAAGGAAGGAGTCCGGACGAATTCGACTTGCTTGGCGACGGGACGAATCCGCGCCCCCGCTTCAGCGCCGGGCAAAACCAGAAGAGCCAAAACAAGCGCGGTCGCTCGAACGACCGGGACAACGACGGCGGGAAAACCAATCTTCCCCCGCCCCCGGGCCAGGACGCGGGCGGGCGGACGCCGGAGATCCCACACCACGCCCAATGCCTTCAGAGCCCGCAACAGATAAAAAGTCACGTCGAATTCCCACCAGTAGAAGCCTTGATTGACCGATGACGGGTAATAGTGGTGGTTGTTGTGCCAACCCTCCCCCAAGGTGATCAAGGCCAGCAGGCCGCTGTTGCGGCTGGTGTCGCGGGTGGGGAAACGACGCCGCCCGAACAGGTGACAGGCGGAATTGATCAGAAACGTGGAATGCCACAGGACGGTCGTGGCGACGAAGAACCCCCACAGCAGGCCGGGCACCCCACCGAGGACCAAACACGCCGCCGCCCAAAGAATCGGCGGTACTAAAAAATGCGCGTTCAGCCAGCGCAATTCCGGGTAGCGGGCGAAATCGGGAATGACGCGCCAATTGGTCTCGTCGTATTTGGAGTCCAGAACCCAGCCGACGTGGGCCCACCAAAATCCGTCCCGGACGGCGGAGTGAATGTCCCGGACCCCGTCGGACTCTTGGTGGTGAACCCGGTGATGGGCCGCCCACCATAGCGGGCCCTTTTGGGAAGCCGAGGCCCCCAGCCAAGCCAGGACGAACTGGAAGAACCGGCTCGTTTTGTAGGACCGGTGGGAAAAATACCGGTGATATCCGGCGGTGATTCCGAATTTGCGAAGGAGAAAAGAAGCGGCGGCCAAGACCAAGGCCGTTTTTGTCACCGGGCCCCAGAGCGCCGCCAGGGCGACCAGGTGGACGGCCCCGAAGGCCGCCAGATTCGCCCTCCCCCGGTAACCTCCCGGCGGCGGCGTATTTAAATTATTCGGTCTTTCCATTCGATTCACGTCCTTTGCGCTCCGCCAAATGCCGAAAAACCGTTTTTAGAATTCGAGCGCCCAAAAACCCGGCGGGGACTCCCAGGACCAGCCACACCGCGATCCCGGCCAAACCCGACCCGCCGAATTTTCGAAGAAACACCACCGGCCCGGTCAAAAATTCCTGGACGAGCGTGATCGGGTTCAAGGGCACCGGATCCAATCGGAAAACCCATTCCCCCAAACGCACGAACCCCGGCAACAAAATCAATTCCAAGGGATACACCAAATGGTTCGCCAATTGGAGGGCCACGTGGTTCAAACGCCCCAGGGCCCCGGCGGCGAGGCAGAGGACCGTCGTCGATCCCAAAATCGGATTGACCCCGATCACCACGCCCACGGCGCAACTGGCCGCGAGCCCTTCGGGCGTCGCCCCCTGGCGAAGCTGTTCAAGGAGCGGGCGCAACACCCGCCGGCGAAACCACCCCTCCGCGAGGACTTTAGGATCCACGGCGAAGCAACAGGTCCGCCGGGCGCGCCTCGACCGGCAAGCGGAAGGTCTCGATGAGCACGTAAAGGGACATCGTGATGTTCCCCCCGGCCATGATGAGCGCAAACCAAAGCACCCGCTTCGCCCAGGACACTTCCTTGTAAAACACCCAGGCGTAAAACGTCAGGAACCCGCCATAAGCGTCGGCGAGGGTCGCCAGGGCCCAGGGCTCCGCCGACAGGCCGGGCCAAGCTTCCCACAGCGGCCGCTTCAAGCTGGCCGCCACCGTGACCCAAACCATGAACAGAAAAATTCCGCCGAACAGCGCGCGCAACGATCGAATCATGCTAGAGGACTCCCAACAAGCCTTTTTGTAAATTCCGCTGCTCCCGTTTATCGCTGGCCCATATGGAAAGAAAGGACCGCTGAAATCCCTTGCCGGGAATCACGCACTTCAGAACGCCGCCCTCGTAAAAACGCGTTTGGTCGCCCGTTAATTCAAAGCTTTGGACCGTGCCGCGATGGAGGGCGCCCAGGGATTGTTTAAAAACCGCCAAATCCCGGGCGCTTTCCGCGTAGGGACGATCGTTGAATTCCCGGAAATGGTAGTCCCAGGCCCGGGCGTTGTTGTGGGCGTCCACCCGACGGAGAAACGTGAAATCCATTCGAAGGGGGCCCGCGGCCTCCCGAAGCGATTGGGCCGAACGAAGGGGCGACTCCGTGTATAGGGCGGCCACAAACACCTTGAGCCCCAGAAACGTCGCCTTGCCGATTCCCGTGCCCTGGAGGCGCAGGGTTTGTTCTCCCATGCGGTGCTCCTCGGGGATGTTCATTTTCTCCACGCGCCGGTCCGCCGACGCGGGCGAGGCGATCGCCGCCAAGGCCAACGCCGAAAGGAGGAATCGTTTCATCCCCGGCCCCCGTTTTTGAACCGGTAATGGCCCACGCCCCATTGGGCGCCGTTTTGGTAACCGAACAGTTCGGCGCAGGCCATAAAGAAAATCCGCCAGCGTTGGAACCACCGGTCCCGCGCCGCGCGCCCGTAGACATTTTCCAGAATGGGACGGATTTCCCGCCGGTGGGCGTCCAGGTTGTCGAGCCACGCCTCGGAGGTCCGGGCGTAGTGGGTGCCGTCCCACCGCCAATCCTTTTCCAGCGTCAAATGTTTTTGGAAGCGGGGCAGTAGGCCGTGGCCGGGCATTTGGCCGCCCGTGAAAAAATACCGCCCCATCCAGTTGTCCTCCCCCTCGGCCTCGAAGGGGTAGGAGAACGCCCGATGGGTGAACACGTGGACGAAGAGCTTGCCCGCGGGCGTCATCCAACGCGAGAGCCGCTCAAAGAGAGTCTCGTAATTCTTTAAGTGTTCGAACATTTCCACGCTGACGATTCGATCAAAGAGAGGATACTCCTTTTCCAAATCCGCCACGTCCGCGATGTTGCGGGTGATCACCCGCAAATTCGTCAATCCCCGGGAGCGGGCCGCCTCTTCGATGAACTCCCGCTGGGGCGCCGAATTGGACAAAGACAGAATTTGGGCCCGGGGGAACCGTTCCGCCATAAAGAGGCTCAAGGAGCCCCAGCCGCAGCCGAGTTCCAGGATTTTCTGCCCGTCCATCAATTCGGCCCGGGCCGCGGTTTCCGACAGCGCGGCCTCCTCGGATTCGTCCAGGGTCGTGTTCGCGGCGGGCCAGTAGCCCGAACTGTATTTCCGGTGGCGGCCCAACACGAGGCCGAAAAACGCCGGGGGCAATTCGTAGTGCTGGCGGTTGGCGTCAACGGTGTGAACCGCCAGAGGTCCGCGGCGAAGGTCCTCGGCGTAGCGTTCCTCGGCGTCGGCGGGCCGGGCGCCCAGGGCGTCCAGCCGTTGGCGGCAAAGGCGGCGAATGCCCGCGCGAACGACGGCATCGGGCAACCAGCCCCGCTCCATGGCGTTGATCAGGGCGGCGATCATGGGCGGGCCCCCGTGCGGGGAAACCAGGGGACGAAGGCGCTGGTGGTCCGTTGGTAGTCCCGGTAATCGTCCCCCCGGGAAACCAAGGCCTGGGCCTCCGTCGGCGGAATGCCGGAGACTTTGGTCAGCAGGACCAGCAAAAGGAGGGGCCCCGCCAGGGACCACGCCCCGCCCGGGGCCCCGAGAGACATCGGGACGTAGGCGCACCAAAGAAGCCATTCAAAAAAGTAATTGGGATGGCGGGAGGTCCGCCACAGCCCGACCCGACAGGTTTTGCCCCGGTTGGCCGGGTCCGCCCGGAACCGCGCCAACTGGCGATCGGCCAGGGATTCCCCGAGGAGCGCCACCGCCCAAAGCCCGAGGCCGACGGCGTCCCACCGCGACGGAAAAGGGGCCCCGCTTCCCAGAGCGGCCCGAAAGGTGAGAGGGAGAAGAAAAACCAGAAGTCCCTGGACCATGTAAAAAAGGTAAAAGACCGCCGGGTTCCATTCCCGTCGGAAACGGGCGTAGCGGCCGTCCTCGACGCCCGTGCGGACTCGATTGAAATACAGATACCCCGCCAGTCGGAGGGACCAGATCCCCACCAGGCCGGCGATCACAACCCGACGAAGGGGCAATCCACCCGAGCTCCAGGCCAAAAAGGCCGTTTGCAGGCCGATGCCCAGGGCCCAGGCGGCGTCCACGGCGGTGGCGTTTTGGGTTCGCCGCTGTTGAAGCCACAAGAGGCTGAAAACCGCCCAGATTAAAATTGCGCTCATCCAAAGTCCCGGCGTCAAAGGTCCCCCAGGAGCGCCGCGCCGCGGAAATCGGGCTTGGTGAAAAGAAATTGCCCCACGCCGATGCTTTTTTCCTGAAACCCGCCCTCGCAGTAGCCGAAATAAAATTGCCAAAGGCGGTAGAGGGTTTCCGGATAACCCAGGGCCAGCACCTTTTCCCGATTGGCCGCGAGGCGGTCGCTCCAGGCCTCCAGCGTCCGGGCGTAGTGGGGGGTCAGGTCCTCCTGGTGGGCCAAAAACAGATCGGTCCGCCGGGCCACGGCGCCGGCGATGGCCGACACGCTGGGAATGCCGGAGCCCGGGAAGATGTGCTTTTGAATGAAGTCCACGGCGTTCCGGGCCGCGTCGTAGTATTGATCGCGGATCAGGATGGATTGCAACAACATGCTCCCGTCGGGTTTGAGGCGGTCCGAGCAGGTTTTGAAATAAACCTCCAGGTTGTCCAATCCCACGGCCTCGATCATTTCGATGGACACCAGCTTGTCGTATTGTCCCCGAAGGTGGCGGTAGTCCTCCTTGAGCAGGGTGATTTTCCCCTCAAGCCCGGCGGCCTTGATCCGCGCCCGCGCCCGGTCGTGCTGGGCCGTCGAGATGGTCGTGGTGGTCACGCGGCAGCCGTAATTCCGCGCGGCGTGGAGGGCGAACCCGCCCCAGCCGGTGCCGATTTCCAACAGGTGGTCAGCGGGCGCGAGCCGGAGCTTCCGGCAAATCCGGTCGTTCTTCTCGGTGGAGGCCTCCAGAAGCGTGCTGTCCTCCCGGGGGAATATGCCGCAACTATACATCCAGGTCTCGTCCAGGAACTGGGCGAAAAAGTCGTCGCCCAGGTCGTAGTGGGCCCGGATGTTTTCCCGGGACCCTTCGATGGAATTGCGGCGCAGGCGGTGAAGCGCCCGCTCCAGGGGCCGTCGCACCGCGCCCCAGCCGCTGTCCAGGGCGTTCAAGGCCTCGCGGTTCGCCACGAAAATGCGAATCAAGGCGGTCAAATCGTCCGCCGTCCAATCGCCTTCGGCGTAACTCTCCCCCGCCCCCACGCTGCCGCCCAAAAGCGCCCGGGCGTAGAAACGGGGACGCCGGACCGTGAGCCGCGCCTGGGCGAAGGCCCGGTCCGCCGCTTCGCCAAAGACCCGGGAAGTCCCGGCCGCCTCGTCGACCAATTCCAATCGGCCCCGGCGAAGCCCTTCCAGTTTCCCGGCCAACACCCGGCCCAGCCAACGGTCCAGGGCGCCGACCCCGAATCCCCGGCTTTCCACCCGGGGCCGCTCCAACAAACCTTCGTTCATGGTTTTACTCCGGCGGGGTGGGGAAAAAAAGGAGCCCGCTTCAGCCACAACCGCATCGCCTGCCAATGGATCATCAAAACCGTCTTGAGCGTCGACGCCGGGTAAAAAAGCAGGGAGGCGGCCACGGCCCCGGGGCTCCAGGGCGTCCGCTTCAGCCGGAGCGTCGCGTCGAACATCCGGTCGGCGCCGCCCAAGGGCACGTTGTCCATGTGGACGAACAGGTCCGGCCCGGGCGCGCTGAAGTTCCACCGGTAGCGCTGGGCCATGTCCATGAACGGCGACACGTGAAAGGCCTTGTCGAACTCGAATTGCTGGGTCCCCTCCGCCCCCGAGCACCGGAGAACGTAGGCGTGGCGCTCCTTCCAGGGCGTGTTGGTGATCTCCGCGACGACGAAGTCCACCCGGGCGCCCGCCGCGTCGAAGCAGTAATAGAAGCTCACGGGGTTAAAGCAGTGGCCGAAGGTTCGAATTTGGGTCAAAAGCCGGATGGGCCCCGCGGGACGCCGCCCGGTTTCTTTTTCCACCCGGTCCCGCACTTCCGCGTCCAGGGGCCGGGCCGGGTCGCCCAAATAATCCGCCCGGTGAAAAGCGAAGAGCCCCCGGCGGTTGAAGGAAAAAAGACCGGGGAGCCGGAAGAGCGACGGTATTTCCGCCAGATCCAGATAGAAATAGAAAACCGAATAGGCGAATTCGTTGCCCACGGGCTCAAACCGCCGGTGGCGCACCCGGCCGTGGTAAAGGGCGCTTTGGATCATGGTACGATGCCGAGGCTCTCGCACACCCGAAGGCCGCTTTTGACGCCGTCTTCGTGAAAACCGTAGCCCCAATAGGCTCCCGCGTAGTGGGTGCGCAAATCGGGGCCGCTGATTTCCGCCCAGCGCTTTTGGGCGGCCACCGCCGCCGTGGTGAAGACCGGATGGTGGTAAAGGATCTTCCTGATCACCGACGCCGGGGCCAGTCGATCGTCCATGTTGAGCGACACGCAAAAAGTCTCGGGGGACTGGATCGTCTGAAGAACGTTCATGTCGTAGGTCACGGCCACCCGGCCCTGGGCCCGGGCGGGCACCCGGTAGTTCCAACTGGCCCAGGCGGCGCGGAGCTCGGGCAGAACCGCCGTGTCCGTGTGAAGGGTCGTGCGGTTTTCCTGGTAGCCGAAGACCGACAGGATTTCCTTTTCCCGGTGCGTCGGGTCGGTCAGGACCTGGAGCGACTGGTCCGAATGGGACGCCAGAATCACGTGGTCGAATTCCTCCGACCGCTCGCCGGCCGGGCCGCCGGTCGTCACGACCACGCCCTGGGGGGTCCGCCGCACCGCGGTCACGGGGGTGTTGAGTTCCACCGGGTTTTTGAGCCGGGCCGTGATCGCCTCCACGTACGTCCGGGACCCGCCCCGGATCACCCGCCACTGGGGGCGGTCGTTCACCGACAACATGCCGTGGTTCTTGAAAAATTGGATGAAGCACCGGGCGGGAAAACTCCGCATTTTCTCCACGCTGGAGGACCAGACCGCCGCCCCCATGGGCACGATGTAATGATTGACGAATTCCCGGGAGTATCCCCCTTGAGACAGGTATTGCCCGAGGGTGATTTCCTCCCCCGGGCGGTCCAGGAGCGTCGGCGCCTCGCGGTTGAAGCGCACGATGTCCCGAATCATGCCGTAAAACGACGGGCGGAATAGATTGCGCCGCTGGATGAACAGGCGGTTCAAGTCCGTGCCGTTGTATTCCAGCCCCGTGGATTCCACGTGCACGCTGAAGCTCATGGAGGACGGCTGGGATTCCACCCCCAGCTCCTGGATCAACCGGATAAAGTGGGGGTAGGTCCAGTCGTTGAACACGATGAACCCCGTGTCCACCCGGTGGTCGCCCGACGCGCGGTGAAGGGCGATCGTGTTCGTGTGTCCGCCGACGTAGTCCCCGGCCTCGAACACCCGCACCTCGTGCCGCCGGGACAAATAATGGGCGCACACCAGGCCCGAAATGCCGGAACCGACAATGGCGATTTTCATCGGGTCACCACCGCAGCCAGCGGTTTCCCCAACGGGGGAGAATCCCGATCAACAGGAACACCGGAGCGAAATGCCACAACAGGAGGTGGAAGGCGTTTTCCAGATAGCACACGAAAAATTGGGTAACGAACAATCCCAGCCCGCCCGCCGCCACGGCGATCCAGGCGGCCGTAAGGCCCAACCGGGTGGGAGCGCCCCGCCGGGCCAAAAACAGGAGCAGGCCGGATTCCAGCAAACCGATGGAAAAAATGACCACGCCGCAGCCGCCCCGGCGATAGGTCAGTTCCCCCGCGAATTCCGCGGCGAAGGCGGAGGGCGTCAGACGGTAAAGCACCAGGGCCAACAACAAAAGCGGCGGCACCCACCCCCAAAGGATGTCCCGGCGGGTCAGCCGCGCGGGGAAGGAACTGCGGTAGGCCACCGCGCTGGCCACAAAAAAGGCGAAGAAACTGAGCACCGTCTGGGCCCGGTAGGCCCCGTCCGCCATTCGCACGTGAAGGTCCTGCCGAAAGGGAAGGAGCGCCAGGGACAGGGCCAGGACGAGGCCGGTCCCGCCGATCCAAACGGCCAGGGCCCAGCGCCGGACGTCCGGAGCGGGGAACGATTGGGCCGAAAGATCCTGAATCAACTCATGGGTTTGCATCGTCGTCCTTTTTCGCCTTTCGGCGCAGGGCCCCGAGGGCCCGGTGGATCGTCACTTTGACCGCGGACAGGGAAAGGCCCAGCCGGGCGCCCACCTCGGCCAGGGGCCGTCCCTCCAATTTGGCCAGGATCACGGCCCGCCGCTGGTTCTCCGTCAGGCCTTCCAACAGCTCCTCCACTTCCAGCCCCCGGTCCAACACCTCGTCGCCCGCCAGGGCGCTTTCGGGAATGTCCTCCAGGGTCGTCGCCGGCGGTCGGGCCGAGAGCGCCCGGGCGTGGTCGATCAACCGGTAGCGGGCGATGGCGAAAATCCAGGGCAAGGCCGGCTGGGACGGATCGTAAAGATGTTTTTTCCGGTGGACGGCCACCAACACGTCCTGAACCAAATCCTCCACGGTTTCCACGGGGATGGCCCGGGAACGGGATTTCATCAAGTAGCCCCGCACCAGGCGGGCCACGACGGCCAGAAAGGCCCCGTAGGCCGGGCCGTCGCCCTTCAGCGCGAGGGAAAGACCCTGTCGAAGTTCCCGCTCCAGTTGGTCCCGATTCTGAATGATGGAAAGCCCTCGCTGTCAATATATATACGCGGGCCGCGGTGGAAAGGTTACAGGCCCGACCGCTTCATTTTACTGAACGCGGGGGGCCGCCGGGGCGCCGCGCCAACGAAAAAGGCCCGACCGCGTTGGCGGTCGGGCCTTTCCCTTCGATTGGTGGAGGTGGCGGGAATCGAACCCGCGTCCGAGGATGTGTCAACCCGGTCACTACAGGCTTAGCCTAGGTTTGATCTCGCGCAAGGGTTGTCCCTAGACAGAACCACCCAAGCGCCAGCTCCGTTGTTGTCTCACCGTTCCCGACGAAACGCGCGGGAGACGGCCAGCCGGCTAATGACGTCCGTTCCCTCCAGCCGGCGTCAAGGGACGAACGTCACGGCGTGTTAGGCCGCGAGGGCGAACTCAGTGTTCGCTTGTGTGTTGGTGCCCGTTTTTTAACGAAGCTCGAGCGACTTCGACCTGCGACCAGGGCCTCCAGCATCTCCGTCGAGCCCTGTTCACCCCCGTGCGGGAATTCGGGCACTATGTGCCCGCCGCACGCACTCGCGCTATGCGCAAGTGCTATGAACTCACTTCGGGCACTATGTGCCCGCGCCTTTCCACAAACAGGCACGGTGCGTATCCGCACCGCCGCACGCACTCGCGCTATGCGCAAGTGCTAAAAACCCAATTCGGCGCCTATCGCGCCGCCCCAGGCACTTGCACAGTCCCATTCCACAAACTGGGACGATACCTAGCGGCATCCTGTGCAAGTTCCAGATCCTCAAATATTTCGGGCACAACGCGCCCCGCTCAACCACCCTTCTTATTATACCCTCTTTTCCCGTCGAAAAAGGGCGGTCAGCTGGAGCTTTCGATGGTGAAGGTGAGGGCGTGGCGCACTTTGCGGCGGTCCTCGCCCCGGTGGAAGTTGAGTCCCGTCACGTAGCTTCCGCCGTTTTTGGTGCTTCGGGCCACCACCACCGGCACCCGGCGGAAGGCGAAGCGGCCGGCGATCTCAAAATCCAAATAAGCCGTCTGCCCGGAATCCCAGGGCTCCAGGGTTTCGATGCAGAGGCCGCCGTAGCTGATGTCGCGGATGATGACGCGGCCGATCTTTTCCCCTTCGCTTTCCTTGTAGATGTCCCCCCCGACGAAAAAGCTCACGCGGTTGTGCGATCGTTGATCCGAAATCATTTTGGCCTCCGTGCCTTGAAAAATTGCCGCAACAAACGGCGGGACGTCCCCGCCAACAATCCCCCCGAAACCTCCATCCGATGGTTCAATTTCGGATGGCGCAACAAATCCATGACGGACCCGCCCGCCCCCGCCTTGGGGTCGTGGGCGCCGAAGACCACGCGCTTGACCCGCGCCAGCACCAGGGCCCCGGCGCACATGGCGCAGGGTTCCAAGGTGGTGTAAAGCACGGCCTCGATCAGCCGCTCCCGTTTGAGCTTCTCCCCCGCCGCCCGCAGGGCCAGGATCTCCGCGTGGGCCGTCGGGTCCCGGCGGCCGCGAATGCGGTTCCGGCCCCGGGCCAGGATCTTCCCGTCCTGCACCACGACGGCGCCCACGGGCACTTCCTCGGCCTTGTAAGCCCGACGCGCCTCCAGAAGGGCCGCCCGCATGAAGGGGGCGTCCGCCTTTTTCACAGCTGGTCCAAGGGGCTCCGAACGGCGGTGCCTTGGTTCAAAACGTGGGTGTAGATCATGGTGGTGGTGACCGACTTGTGGCCCAGCAATTCCTGCACGGTGCGGATGTCGTAGCCGCCCTGCAAGAGGTGCGTGGCGAAACTGTGGCGAAGGGTATGGACCGAGGCGGGCTTATCAATGCCGGCCTTTCGCACGGCGGCGCTCACGGCCTTTTGCAGGCCCGTTTCGTGCCAATGGTGCCGACGCTCTGCGCCGCTCCGGGGATCCAAGCTTCGGGATTTGGCGGGGAAAACGTATTGCCAGCACCATTCCCGTTCGGCGTTGGGGTATTTCTCCGCCAGGGCCTGGGGCAAATAGACGCGGCCGAATCCCGCGGCCAAGTCCTGCTCGTGCAGAGCTTTCACCCAGGCCAGGTGGCGCTCCAGGAGGGGCCGAAGCTTGGCGGGCAACACCGTCACCCGGTCTTTCCCCCCCTTTCCGTCGCGGACGATGATTTGGTTCATCCCGAAATCCACGTCCTTCACCCGCAGGCGAAGGCCTTCCATCAACCGCATGCCCGTGCCGTAAAGGAGCTCCGCCATGATCCGCGCGGGCCCGTCCAGACTGTTGAGCAAGCGGGAGACCTCTTCGCGGCTCAACACCAGGGGCCGGCGCTGGGGCCGCTGGGCCCGGGCGAATTGGCCGAAGTCCCCCAGGTTGATCTTGAGGACGTGCTTGTAAAGAAAGACCAGGGCGTTCAAGGCCTGGTTTTGGGTGCTGGCCGAAACGTGTTTCTCAATGGCCAAGTGGCTCAGGAAGGCGCGGATTTCCCCTTCGCCCATGTCTTTGGGATGCTTTTTTCCATGGAAAAATTCGTAGCGTTTGACCCAATCCACGTAGGACTGTTCCGTGCGGATGGAGTAGTGGCGAAGGCGAATTTCGGTTTTCAGTTGATCCAATAGTTTGGGCGGTTGGCCAGGAGTGGCCGGTTGTGCCGGGTGGGGATTGATAAGCGAAAGGGCGATTTTATCCATGGAATGACCGGCCTTTTTACACCAACATTGATGTCCACCCCCATAATGGCAAAATATTGTTATTCTGTAAATATAAACGTTTACTGTCTTATGATATGATTACTAGGCAGATTTAATGGAATCTAATTAAAAGGTTGGGCATAGGAGGCGATATGAATTCCGATCTTAAAGAGACTCTCCCTGTCACTTTTGGGATTGCAACCCGTATTTGGTGGGCTGTTACTTGGCGAGGACTGGTTATTGTTTCCATCTTAGGATTGGTTATTTATAAACCCATTGTCGCTGGCCTCGAAATGCGTGGGACCAAGGAACTAATCCCGCTGATTACGGCTTTATTTCAACTGATTGCTTTTATTCCCGTTGGCATTACCGCTGTTTTCTGGGTGCTCCGAAAAGGAACCTTCGGCGATATCCACTTAACATTAGTTTCTGTCGAGCCCAACCAGGCACTCAAGCCGACGCCACCACCAAACGGTGGCGCGGCTTAGTTTCTTCGTTAGACATCTTAAAAGGGAGAACTAATGTTCAAACTGTCAGGACTTGTTCTTGCTTTTCTTGTTTGCACCGGCTGCATTGACGCTGCAATCCGTAAGCACGATCAAGTTTCATCTGCGATACAGCTGGGATCATCAAAAGAAGAAGTTTTGTCTATCCTTGAACCTATCCAACAAACCCTATCCAGAAAAGCACGTAAAATGCCTGACCGTTATCTCAAGGATGGGAAAGAATATTTCATCTATTATGCCCGTTCTGCCAGACAACCTGATGATTTAACTACAGACGATGAATTTACACCTTACGTTTTTGTCGATGGTAAGCTTACAGGAATAGGATGGGCTGCACTCGGTGGCCCCAGAACTCAAGGTCAAGCGCCTGCACAAATCAATGTCCAGCAGAAGATGGAGATTAGGTAGCTTTATGTCTAACCAATCGCTGCACCGGACGCGCGCACGGCGCGCGCCGGTGAGCTAAATTCGTTGGGCGTAATAATAGGGGGAACCAATGGAGAACCTGTTGGGCATTGTCATCGCCCTGGCGGTCATCATTTTTATTTTTCTTATTTCACGTGCCATTGTGTTGTGGTATTGGAAAATCGATAAGATCGTAGAGTTACTTGAAGAAATTGAGTGGCACCTAAATCCAAATAACTCAAATTCGCAAGAATTGCCTGAAGGTTCTCCAAGGCAGAAAAAAGACATGCATGATTAGTGGGATGTCTATTTGCGCCTAACAAGTCGCTCCAGCCGAGGCCTCCACGCCCCCTTGCGGCGTTCCAGCCCGGCTGAGCTTAATCGTTAGGTGCTCGTATGAAGAATATTTTAACTTTATCACTGATTATAATTTTATCAGCCTGCAGTACTTTCCACTATCCCCGGCGCTTAGTTTCAGACGCAGAGAGAGGTGTTACCCTTTTTCGATGGGTAGATTCAATTAAAGACAGCCTGGATCAGCCTTTGCCTATTACGATTAACGGGTTTAAAGCGGGGGAAATCATAGAGGAATCTCGACCATACACCAGTGGGATGAGAAAATTCTTTGGCGCTGCTTTTTCTCACGAAGTTGCATATACAGATTCTAAAACTAAGAAACGGCATATCCTATGGACTTATGCAGACTATGCATGGCTTGGAAAACTAAGCCAAGGCCCAGAGCAGGAAATTATTCGTCTTTATCACGGGCATCAATTAATATTCCTTCGGTTTTATGTAACTGAGTTAAATATCCAAACCGGTAAAATACGGGGATATCGTTTGAGTCGAAGTGAATACGATAAGCTAGCTAAATAGCACCTAACAAGTCGTTGCAGCCGACGCCGCCACCAACCGGCGGCGCGGCTGAACTCGTTCGTTGGGCAATATAATGGTGAAGATATGATAATCGAGTGCCAGGATTGTGAATCGAAGGTTGACGGGAAAGTTCTTGCGGAAAAGAAGTTTGATGTAGAGGGTGAACTCCCATATCGCTATTCTTTCCTTGAATGTCCCGTTTGCCATTCTGTAATGGTTGGTGTTTCGGAATTGTTTCAGGTTACATTAGAGGATTATGAGTGGAGCATTGCGTCCAGGGTCTGGCCAAACCCTCACCGCGATATTGATCTCTCAGTTCCTGACATTGCTCGACGTTCACTTGTGAATGCTCGCAAGTGTTTCCTTGCGAAGGTTTACGATGCCTGTGCCGTAATGTGCGGAAAAACCATGGAGGCGATTTGCGTTGAGAAATCGGGGGAACGGAATTTGAATCAGGGTTTGAAATTGCTGTTAGAAAAGCAAGTTATCGATCGGAGGCTCTATGATTGGGCAGAGGTCTTGAGAAAAGAAAGGAATCTCGGTGCTCATGCCACGGAAGTAGAGACATCCAAGGAAGATGCTAAGGATCTTCTTGACTTCGCTACCGCGATGTGTGAATACATTTATGTTTTAACTGACAAGTACAAAACGTTCGTCGAGCGCAAAACAAAAAAGACCAACAACATTTCGCTTGCCCAACAAGGCAATCAAGCCGAGGCAGTCACGGGTGGCTCGTAGCGCCGGTGGGTTCGTTTTTCTGTCGAGTATCGTCGTTGCTCCGATCCGCCGTCGTTTGAAGTGGCTGCCCGGCTTATTTTGACACGTTGGGCCAGGAGAATTTAATGGATATGAAGAAGGTGGCAGAGCATCGAATAAATTTTGCAAGCATGTCCAACGATGAACTTTATGGACAAATGCACCAATGGGTTGAACGTTCGAAATGCACCTGGCCGCGAAACTGCTGTTAAAAGAACGGGCGGAAAAATTGGAACGCAAGAGATTTCATCTAATTTTTTGGCCGTCTCTAATAGGCGGAATAGCTGCGATTTTGGCAATCTTTTTAAGATGATGCGCCCAACAATTCATTCCAGCGGACGGGCCACACGGCGGCCCGCCGCTGAATTTTGACGTTAGGCATATGGCTGTAGGCGCCTTCGATGATAGTTACTGCACAATCTTTTATTGGGATTATTTGAACTGTGAGATTCTCAGACTTTCAGCTTAGAAAAATCGACCGATAGAGACACGATTCCTTGACCTAAGAAATTGTGATGCTTTGCTGCCGAATATCGGCAACCTTCCCCTAGTCAAGCAATTAGAAAACTGTCTTTGTGGAATTAACGACGATAATCTTAACTACCTCGGGTTTTTCCATAAGCTGTTACAGCAGAATTTCAAATCTATTAACGCATCATCATCGTCGCGCCGGCAACTTATTACACAACTCAACCTGGTTCAAATCGCATATGCAGCTGATCGTGCTATCAATACGCAGGCTATCGAGTTTCCTTATCCGGGTCCTTGCAGTTTGCACCTTGGGCTGAATCTAAACAATGACTTGTCTTGGAAAGTTATTGTGCCGCTCCAATTCCTTTTAAAAGAGTGGGGCGATGCCAACAAAGGGTTCCAAGGCTACGTCCACTCGATAACTCATAATATGCCGCGTGACGAGACCCCGGAGCAGTTGCATGAAAAGCAAAAGAAGGACCAAGACAGTTACTACTATGTCGGCATTACTGGTCGGAATTGGTTACAACGATTAAACGAACACGTTGGTGAAATTCATCGTGGTTCTCGAAAGAAATTTCATCAGGCTTGGCGAGAGAGCTTAGGCATGAAGAATGTTGGGATTATCTCATCATTGATGGCTGTAAACATGACCTACGATGAAGCAATGAATTGGGAAGAGAAGGCTGTGGATGGAATTTCAAGTGATCAGTACGGTCTAAATATGATTCCTGGTGGGTTTAAGGGACTTAAGCTCCTTCATGAGCATCGTTTCACAAGTCGCGTCCGAGTGTCACTGGACGAAAGGGAGCGGGCAATCGAAGAATATGCTCGACAAAACCCCAGGAAGGGAATTCCCAATCCATTTATGAAAGCCCTTTAGAAAAATGACAATCACTACCTCAAAGTGATTGGTAGTCGTGAAAAAACTCTGACCCCTGATCAGGTGAGGAATATCAGAGCACTTCATCAATCAGGGGATTCTGTGGAGGAAATTACAAGAAAAGTTGATGCTCTCCATGAAAAACAGGTCAAGGATGTGTTGGCAAACAGAACGTATAGTCGGGTTCATTAGTTAGGATTTAAAACTCGATATGCCCAACCAGGAGGAATGAGGGACGGTGATGAGTTAATAACTTAAGCGCCCAACCCGGCGCTGCAGTGGACCGGACCCGGTGCGAATCGTGGGGTAAAGCCCGGTCCATTCAGTTTAATTTGTATCGCCAGCGGTCGTCGCTCGCGCATTTCGGGTCCGGCCACTGAGCTTGGTTCGTTATGCGGCTTAGATCACAGCTTCAGAGGTGAATCATGGATGAGTTAAGTCCCACCCAATCCCCAACTAATGCACTGCCTTCACAAGAAACATTAGTCAAACGCATTCGCAGTGGCGCTTCATGGTTTGTATGGATCGCATTACTCTCTGCAATCAATTCCATCGCAACGATGTTGGGAAGTGCCTATAACTTTGTCATCGGCCTTGGTATTACCCGTGCAAATGACGCTCTTGCGATTACTAGACAAAGTCATCTCGGTCCACTCTCAACGGATTTGTTTGCACTTATTGTGGACGGGATATTTATCGGAATGTTTTTGTTCTTCGGTAAGGTTGCTAGAACAGGAAAGCTGTGGCCGTTTATTGTAGGAATGGTTATCTACGTCCTCGACAGTTCGGTTGTAATTCAAACCAAAGACTTTATGCTGCTCCCCATTAAGGCCGGGGTCCTGCTAAGAGAGTAAAATGGGGCTGAGACCCAACCGAGAGACTCAGCCATGAAACGAAGAGAATGGGAACCGAAGAAAGCCATGATCGTCCTCCAAGGACTACGCGGTAAAGCCATCGCGGACCTGTGTAGCGAACACCAAATCAGCCAGGCCCAGTATTACCAGTGGCGTGCTTTTTGGCCAATACCGACCGCATCTTTGACAAACACCCCGACAAGAAACAGTTTCGACTCCAGGAGGGAACGCCCGGCTCAACACATGATCGGGAGCTCACGATGGAGTTAAAAAAACGAAATCGAGCTCAAGGAGCTCGGGCTTGAGCGACCGTCCTGTTCCGTCACCCAGCGCAACCAGGACATCGTTAAAAGATCAGAACCTGAAATCGGATCACCCCTTCTGGGGATACCGCGGATCTGGGCCCAGCTCAATACGATGAGCACGCGAACATCAACAAAAGCGCGTCCTGCGTTTGATGCGTCGCCATGACCTCTTGGTGAAGCCCAACCTGCGCCTTAAAGCCAAGAGGACGTCGTCGAGGAGCAAGCCCATCGCCGTCCGCCCCAACGAATGGTGGATCGATATGACCAAGGTCCTGATCAATCCTGCGGCTGGATCTACGTCGTCTTGGTGTTGGACTGGTATACCAAGACGATCGTGGGTTATTACGCCGGACCCCAGGCCAAAACCCAGCACTGGTTGATGGCGCTAAACATGGCGGTCAATCGGCGGTTCCCCAATGGGAGTCGCGGTCAGGACGTCAAGCTCATGAGCGACAATGGCTGCCAGCCCACGTCCTCGGGTTTCAGAGGCCTGCAACGCCTTAGGGATTACCCAGGCGTTCACCAGCTGCAACAACCCCAAGGGCAACCTTGACACCGAGCGGGTCAATCGGACCCTGAAAGAGGTCGTTTGGCTCCGGAGTGTGGACAACCCGTTTGTCTTTGTCAAAGAACACAGAACTGGATCGAAATCGATTGCAACCAGCGGCACCGGCACTTGACCCTCGGCCACCGAACACCGGCCGAGTTTGAGGCCCTTGCCATCAACCAACCAGCCCCGGCACTCTCTTAGGAACCCCTTGACTAATGGGGAGCATTACAACTTTATTGGAATTGGGTTCCATGCTTGGGCACTCTTTGGACTCTATTCAGGCTTTCGTGCGTCGCGGCAATTAAAGAAAGGAATTGAGTGATGGCGCCGCATAACCAATCGTTGCAGCCGACAAATGCCACGGCTATCGCCGTGTCATTTGCAGCTGAACTCTATTCGTTAGGCAACAAAGGAGAATCTCGATGACTGACAGTGAACTAGCCAGCCCTAATGAAAAGAATGCGTTAGCCTCCTTTGGAGAAAGGCTGCTTGCCGTCATTGCTGACAATTTCCTCGTTGTCCTCATCCCTGCCGCAATTCTCATTGCAGTCTACATCGGTATTACGAGTGCCACTCTCGCTCAAATAAAGGCTGGTCAATCCCCGGGGTATAAATATTTCATCCTGATTGACGTGATCTATTTCATGTCTGTCCCTGCCTTCTATTACGCACTTTTTTGGAGTAAATCGGGCATGACACCCGGAAAGCGCCTGGCCGGAGTAAAGGTGGTCCGCCTTAATGGCGAAAGATTAACTTACCCTCGGGCTCTTGCCCGGGCCTATTCGATGCTTCTTTATCGGATCCCCGTATTCCAAGTTCCTCTTCTGATTGTTTCCGCCGTGATGATCGGCTTTGAAAAAAATAAGCGGGCCCTACATGACATGATTGCCGAAACCATTGTTGTAAAAAACAATGTTTTCGGTGGCGCCCAACCCGGCGCTCAAGCCGACCGAGCCACGGGCAGGCCCGGCGGCTTACCTTAGTCGTTGGGCGAGCATGAGGAACGAATGCGAAAAATAAATCCGCACACGTTGTTTCTATTATTTTATTTGATTGCCGGGTTTTTCCATGAGCCAGACGTTCGCGCTGAAATTCAAGAGAAGGAACCGGCTAAAAACTCCAATTCGGCTCAACCATATGAAGAAAAGGCAATTCTTTCCGCGAAACATTTTTCTAAAGTTCTTGGAATAGGAATAGGAGATCCAATTAAGGTGAGAATGGATTCACTTTACGATGGTTTCGGCACCCGCTTTCTGGTTTCGTTTAATATGAAAAAGGGTTCTGTCTCAAAAGTCGATTCATGTGATATTGGCGTTTTGTTTGCGATTAATGAAATCACCGGCAATATCACTGACAATTCCTGTTTTAACTTTGCCAGCCCGCCAAAGGACTCCGGAATGTTCCTCTTACGACAATATTTCAGAAACCACGATCTGGAATGGGAAGATCCCGTTCAGATTCTTATCCAGGGCCCAAGACTTCTTTTTCAATTTCCGTCAAATGGGATGCAAGTAGATCCACGTTACGTCGCGGTATTTCCAAATCGCGGGGAAGTAGAAATTGGGAGAACTTTCAGAAAAACCTTGCGATCGAAACCATCTACCGCCCAACAAAACGGTCCAGCGGACGTGGGCACGATCGGCCCGCGTCGCTGACCTTGGGTGTTATGCCCCAGGCGGAAGGCAAAATGCTGAATCATAAAATCAGACTATCGCTAATCATTACCGCCTCCTATATGGCGATAAGAGCTCTGATTTATTTTCTATACCCAGTAAGCTCTTTGGATGACTGGTTCTACCGCGACATTCTTATGTGCGGGCCCAGACTTTTGGGCCTATTTCTTGCTGTTTGGCTTTTTCGTTCTGAGCCAGAGGGAGATATTTCACGTTCAGGATGGGCATACCTGTACGCCGTCCTATTGTTAATTTCCCATCTGCCCGATTTCCTTCAGAAAGGCTGGGAACCCTGGCCGATCCACATGGTCTATGTAGGAATAGCAACCTCGTTGGTTGTTGGCCTTTTCGAAGAGTATCTCTTTCGTGGTGCTCTTCTGTCGGGATTAGTCCGCCAGTTGCCGTTGCCATGGGCCATTGTTATTTCATCGTTAATCTTTACTGTTTATCATGTTCAGGCTCAGTCACTGATTGGGTGGCCAGGGATTTTTCTCGTCGGTATCGTTTTCGCAAATTTGCGCGTACTTGGTTTTGGCCTGCTGAGCCTTTCTATTCTCCACGGGCTAATAGACTGGGGTTATTTCCTCGTGGCCCCGGAGAGCGGTGTCAGTTTTGCGTTCCTTATTGCTGCGGGTATCCTAGCCGTTCTATCGCTCAGCCATGTTTTGCTTACTCGCAAGCGGGGGGCATAACCCGGCGCTCAAGCCGACCAGGCCACGGGTCGGCCTGGCGGCTTACCTTAGTCGTTAGGCATACTGACCATGGCCGTGTCTGACTGGTTTCGGAACCACAACTGGAATGCCGAGATTGAAAGGCAGTTCTTCTCCAAGCTCGCCCGTTCGCGCACTCAGCGCGACCAATACCTCGTAATTCAAGCACTCACAATTGCCAAGACTTGTCCGAACGTCACGCTACAACTTGTTGAGCACTACTTTGCAACAAAGAAAGGCAATTTCGAGGACATACGTGCTTTAAGCGCGCGAGCTACTGCATACATTACGCTCGGAGATCTCGCCCACGCGGTGGCGGCGATGAAAGACGTCTTGGCAATTGAGCGTGAAAGGCCACAGCACAAAACCACGATGTACGTGGAATATCCGTACCTGGTCGCCTCCAACGGGTTGGAACCAGAATATCCATCCGCCCTTGCAACACTGAAAGAAAGGGTGGGTGACCTCATGTTTCCGCTCGACACTTTCAAATGGCACGCGTCCTTCAGCATCATTAGCCTCGCCTTAAACAATTTGGCGATGGCAAAGAAACACGCTGGCTTAGCGCTCGATGCTGCACAGATCAAGAAGTCCGGTTTTCGGTTCCATCAATCGCTTGGGCTTGTCGGCAATGATCATCGGTCCACGATATCCAAGCTGCACAGCATCTATGCATAACCCGGCGCTCAACCTCGCTCCCTTCGGTCGCTGGACGCTGCGCGATGAAGCCGCGCAGCGCCGGTTAGCTCTACGTTGGGCAGTTCTAATCACCATTACCTCCTCGCAGTTCACAGACAGAGCCGTCTGTGATACGCTACCCAATACAGGTAATTCTGTCTGTAAATGTGGCACTTGGAGGAAAAATGGAACCAATAATTTCAAATAGCGCCTATGGCATCTTGCGAACATTAGTGGCCAGGGGGCGCAGGGTAGTCACCACAAAGGAAATTCGAGAAGCCGTCGGTTTCGACCCCCACCCAATGCTAGGGCGGGATATCATCGGGCGCTGCTGGGCCAATCCGTGGGACAGCCCTACCATGCCGGAGAAACGCGGCGTACAGATTACCGAGCTAGGGGAGGCGGCTTTCGAGTTGGGCCGCCTAGAGCGTGAGGATAAGATGCCCGTGCCGGTCGGGGTTCCCATCATTCGGACGGGAAAGCTACGTGATGTGTAATGGTGGGACGTCCATTTGAAAGAGGACTGCCTAACAAGTCATTGCAGCCGCGTTGTCCGCCCGCAAACCGGGCGGCCAACGCGGCTGAATTAGTTCGTTAGGCCCAAATTTACTTGTTGACATTAGGCACACATTGGCATACAATTAGATCATGAAGTTCTTCTCCTGGGATCCCGACAAAAATGAATGGCTGAAGGTTCACCGCGGAGTTTCCTTTGAAGAAGTCGTTTTTCATATTGAAAAAGATGGGTTATTGGCTATTGCTGAACACCACAACAAAGCAAAATATCCAACCCAACAGCTTTTTGTCGTCAATATCGATGGATATGCTTTTCTCGTGCCCTTCGTTGAAAATGAGCACGAGATATTTCTTAAAACGATTATCCCAAGCCGGAAAGCGACCCGAGACTATTTAGGAGGCGAACCACATGTCTAAATTGGAAAAAGAGGAACAGGACATCCTTAGGTCTTACGAAGCAGGGGAATGGACGCCCCTCGGGAAGAAGGCCGATCTTGGACGTTACCAAAAGTACGCTCGGGCTACTTTTCAAAAGGATAGGCGGGTCAACATCAGAATTTCCTCCAAGGACCTGGCGGGCGCCCAAAAGAAGGCGATGGAGGAAGGGATTCCTTATCAAACCCTTATCTCCAGCGTTATTCATAAATATGTTGCAGGAGTTTTGGTTTCAAAGCGGGCCTAACCAGTCGCTCCAGCCGAGGCCTCCACGCCGCGTTGCGGCGTCTCGGCCCGGCTGAGCTTAGTCGTTGGGCAGGAGATAATTATGGAAACCCTTAAATTATTTTTGTTACCACTCGCCATTTATCTGGTTGGTGCAGGAATTTTCTGGAAACTTTTTTTAAAGGCAGGGCGTTCTGGTGCTTCGGCTCTTATCCCGATCTATAACCTATTCGTTGGATTGAAATTGTCTGGGTGTCCCGGCTGGTGGGTTATCTTAATGTTCATCCCCTACTTGAATTTTATCTTTATGGCCATATGGACATTTAAACTTGCTAAGAGTTTCGGGAAGGGTGATGACTATGCTCTTCTATGTATTTTTTTTGGTTTTGTTCTAATCCCCGTTATTGCATTTGGTAATTCTGTGTATGCCGGTCCGTCAGGCCGTGCCCAACAAGGCGCTGAACCCGACGCGGGCACGGGTCGCAAGTTGACGCCATGATTTGCTTTTCGGTTCAATACAGTTATCGCTTCGGGGCCACGTTTTCCGTTGTGCCCGCGCGGGTTAGCTGATTTCGTTAGCCAACTATATTTCACATGCGAAATAAAATAATTGAGGAGTGGAGTTATACTGGCCTCGTGCTGGACGAGTTTAATCGGATTGAGACCCAAATCAAAGACATTATCATTCACTTCATTCACCCATCCCCTGAAATGATGGATTTTTCTCGAGTATTTCTGATGGATAATTCAATTATTTCATTTGCATCCAAGGTTAAAATCCTGCTCGCCATTAATGCACAGACAAATTTTGTTAGAATCCGGCCAGATGAGTTTCATGAGTTGCTTCGTATACGTAACGCTTTTGCCCACAATCAAGTCCTTCCAAAATTTAATAAATCGGATCAATTAACTTTTCTCAAAAGCGAAGTCACTAAGAATATTCCGAAAAGGAAAAAACACCGTTTTTACTATTACACCTTAGACACTATTCAAAACAATGGAAAAATAAAGATGTTAGAGCGCAATTCCGCATTTTTACGATTTTCTGAATTATCAGAAACTATTCAAAAGACATTGAAAAATATGAGTAAGATAATATTGGCTAACCAGTCACTTAAGCCGACGCCGCCACGCATCGGCGGCGCGGCTTAGTTTATCGTTAGACGGCGCGGATCGCGTTTCAGTGGGGGACGCCGCGGATGAATTTGAACAGAAGGATAAATCTGGCGGTTGTTGAGCACGTTGGTGGGCAGCGCCGTCTAACGGCGGAGTTGCTTCTCCAACGAAGGGTTAACCCAGCCGGCGCTCCGCGCCGTCTAACCCTTCGTTGGAGCAGACACCCCGGCACATTCGTGCCCGGGCAAGCCCCGGCAGAATCAGCCGGGGTGCTGCTCAACTCCGCCGTTAGGGGCTACCATGAAACATAACCTTCATATTTTTATCGTAATTGTTGGCGTATTTTTGTTGGGATGTCATCAACCAGCCGTAAGTACGAAATTCCATCAACGTTACACCAGGGCAAACCAAAGAAGAGGTCGTTTCCATTATGGGAACTCCTAAAGATCGACAATTCCAAGGAAAAAGCGAGGCATGGCAATACTGTGCTACTGATTACAGTGGGTTTGGAGCAGATCAATATATTGTGGTCTGGTTTTACGAAGGCAAAGTATTTGGAATGACCTCCTATAAGAACCATATGGTGGGAAATTGTGAAAGCTTTTTTAGAACCATCAAGTGGGAAGATGCTCCTGATCGATCAATTGAATTCCGCAACCGTTAATTGCTTATGAAAAAGGTCTCCCTAAGTTATGCATTAAGTTTTTTTTACGTTGGCCTCAACTTTGGGCTTGCTTGGCTTGTTTCTACCCTGATCAAACCACCTTCTGTTCAGCTTTTTCCCCTGATTGGCATCATTGTTTTAGGGGCCGCTGGCCTGGATAAGATTGGTCGTTCCCCGCAAACCTGGGATGGTAATACCCCTCCTGAAAAATTTGACCGCTGCCTTTTTTACTGTCTCTCTCATTTTGGTCTATTCCTCACATTCTTTGGTTGGATTAGCGAGTTTGGAAATCGCCCCTAACCAGTCGCTCCAGCCGACGGCGGCCACGGGCCGCCGCGGCTGAGCTTAATCGTTAGGCCGAGGACTATCCCCCATGAATACCAAACTCACTTTGTATTTGGTTCTGGCAATTCCCATAGTGGCTTTTGCCCGTGCTCGAGAAAATGTAAAAGTTGAATGGGAAGTATATGAAGATGGACTACTTAATTTTTCTGTTCGTCAACCGGCGTCGTGGGACCGTGAAATCCATGGGGGTTCAATGATTATTAGACCGAAGAATTCCTCAAAAGGTGTCCGGATAGACGGTCAGTATTATTGGAAGGATCTCCCCAATAATGGAAAAGAATGCAAAAAGGTTCAATTGCCATCAGTCGAAGCCTACGAATGCCCGGGTCCCGATGGATATTCACAGCACGTTCTCTATATCGACCAACCTTGGGGATTAATTATTGACGACCAAATTAAATCAAAAGTTTCCAAGGAAATTGTCAATAGTTTTCGATTGCAAAAGTTGGATTCAGCCCAACCAGGCGCTACACCGGACGCCAACAGCGGGCGCCGGTGAGCTTCATTCGTTGGGCATAGGAGAACACATGAAGGACGAGTTACAAAATCTCATGGCGGAGTTTTCTGATGGTAGTGGCTTCGGTGACCCGGAAGCGCGGCGAAACGCCGAGCTCCGCTTACAAGTAAAGTTGGCTCAACAACAGAGCAAAACTGCCGACAGATTAAATTTTTTAACCTATCTGCTCGTTCTTGTCGGTCTGCTTAACGTGGCAATCTTAGCGTTTCAGGTATGGGGCCAATAGTTATGCCCAACAAGTCGCTCCAGCGGACGGCGCACACGGCGCGCCGCCGCTGAGCTCAGTCGTTATCCGGAACTTACTTAGAAGGTCACGAATAATTCATGGGAACAAAGCGGATCAAAGCGCAAGATCTTAGCGAGGCCGCCATTGTTGAGCGGTCAAGATCGTTAGGCAACAGCTGGATGTTTGCAGTTGGATTAGAACACGCCAGGATCACTAAGCCACGACCGCAAGACAAGGCGTTCCATCCATTCGATACAGATTCATTTAACGAGGCTGATGTTCATTTTCTGGCCATAGCATTGCGACGGCTTCGCACGGTCGCTTCCACGCTCGAGCATGTACCGCCAGTATGGGATTCTATTCGAAATGCGATTCAAATATTCGATGAGAAACTCCCCTGGATAAAACACGTTAGAGACGTTTTTGAACATCTAGTAGACTATGCGGTCGATTCTAATCTTCGGCGAACTAAAACTTCTCGGCGAGAGTTGCAGGTTTGGGCAAGTTCTGAGACAGGTATGCAGTGGATGGGATACGATATTGATTGGAAAGTAGGGCTCTTGGCAGCTAATGATTTATTTAATGCCATCAAGGCGGCCTACGACTCTTTCTTCAAGCGCAATGTCCCGGATAACGAGGCGTTCCAGCGGACGTTGTCCACGCACAAACCGCGTGGCCAACGCCGCTGAATTCGTTCGTTGGGCACAGATGAAAGGTTTAGCCGAAATCGCACTATTTGTTTTTGAGTGGTTCATTGTTCCCTTCCTACTCTACATGGTAGTTCAGGGAACCGGTTACATTTTGGGAAATTTTGTATTTTTTCGTGGACGCAAATTAGAGTTTTGGAGCTTCCGATTAACTGTTATTGGGGCGATAGCCGTTGGTTTGATCGCTCTAGCGTTTATAGCTTGGATGCTTGACGGCATTGCTAAAGCGGGTGTTTGAGAAAATAGCATGCCCAACCAGTCGCTCAACCGGACGTTACCCTGCCGGCCTTCGGCCCAAACCGGGTAACGCCGGTTAGCTGCTATGTTGGGCGTTTAATACGGGAGGTTTGGCTCAAATATCATGAGTACCCTTAACATCATACTTGGCCTGCTTGGTGTTGTCGGAATTGGTGGAATCATTACTACCATGATGGCCAAGCAAAAAGAACTTGATTTTAAGGTCTTAGAAAATAAAGAAAAGCGATATAAATCATGCCTCCTCTATATGGACGTATACTTTGAACCAAAAAACATTAAGTACCTCTCTAGCAGGCAGCCCGATATCGACACATCAAATGATGTGATCAAATATCTTCAAGCCGAGTACCACGAAATGATTCTTTACGCGTCCAAAGAGGTCATTCTTAATCTCAAAACATTTATTGAGTCGCCCAATCGAGAACAATTTCTTGCAACGGTTTTGGCTATGAGAAAAGATTTGTGGTCTAAGAAGGTGGACTTGTGGTCGATAGAAATCAGTCTTTCCGAAAAAATCGCCCAACAAGGCGGTGCAGTGGACGCGGCCACGAGGCCGCGCCACTGACCTTGGGCGTTGGACGGCGCGGATCGCGTTTCAGTGGGGGACGCCGCGGATGAATTTGAACAGAAGGATAAATCTGGCGGTTGTTGAGCACGTTGGTGGGCAGCGCCGTCTAACGGCAGGAATTGCTTCTCCAACGAAGGGTTAACCCAGCCGGCGCTCCGCGCCGTCTAACCCTTCGTTGGAGCAGACACCCCGGCACATTCGTGCCGGGGCAAGCCCCGGCAGAATCAGCCGGGGTGCTGCTCAACTCCGCCGTTCGCCAAGAGGAAACGATGGTATGACAAAATTGCGACCACTTTTGATGATCATTTTGCTGAATGCTTTTTCCCCAGTTCGTGTCTTTGCCGCCGACCTCAATGGCCTGTATGTCACTTGTCCCACAGAAAGAAACAAGGAATACAGTGTTTTTATTTATGATTCAAATAGCGAAAGGCGCCGCGACTTGATTTCCCATTGTCAATCGAACCTGCCAATTTGGGCGCTCGGAAGCACTGAGCCACTCGCGTGTGACCAAGCTACCGAGGTCGTAGATGGAGGAGTCAAACTTTGGCTCACACCGAACTTTGAAAAAGAATTGGCACTGCTTTCATTGAAACCATTCCCTAAGCAATCCTGGAGTAAACGGGAAGCCACAGATAAAGAGATTCAAATTATCCAACGGCTATCTAAACTCGCTTCGGTTTCCGGTTCAGATGTTAGCGTAGTTCAGGCCGATGGCCGGTTGTTCGCCTCCTTCCCATCAAAACAGATCCAGCGCGATGACGATGACGATGGTGCTGGGAGCGAATTGCTTTACGCGGTTGCCCAGATATCGGGCACCGAACCATTGTTGGTATATGAAACCGTTGGACCACCTGATTTCATCGATGATATCGATGGAGACGGAATTCCCGAAATCGCCCATAGACCTTATTGTGACGGATACTGCGTTTATTTCACGGCCTTTTTTCCTAAAAAGCGCATTCTGGCATCCGCGAATCAACATGATTAGCGAAGTCTCCAAATCGCCGGCGAACAAAATGCTCCAGCCGAGCCGGCTACGCCGGCCGGCTGAGCTCTAACGTTAGGCTGCTTGAATTTTAGGGGGCAGTAATGGAAATGGGGTTCGCCGTTGGATGGGGAACGTTAGCGCTTATCAATGCAGGGCTCGCTCAAGGTAAAGGCCGTAGTGGTCTCGTATGGTTCCTCGCATCGCTAATTTTTGGCCCTGTGGCGACATTTTTAATTGTCATTCTTAGCACTGTGTATCAGGACGAAGAGGATGAATAGGAAATTGTGAAAATCACACTATACCTTACGCGAGTAAATGATCAGCCGCCTAACAAATCATTCCAGCGGACGTTGCCCTCCGGGCAACGCCGCTGAATTTTGTCGTTGGGCACAGATCATGAAGGAGCTTCTATGGTGTGGCAATTTCTTCAAACCAATTGGGAAGGGTTCATCGCTTTGCTCGCGCTTCTTTTGGCGGTTTATGAAGGAAAGGCGAATAGGGACCACAATCGCCTCAGCGTAGCTCCTCACTTGGACACAGAAACAATTGCCGACTCTGAAAACGCATCAATTTCTTTAAAAATTCAAAATAACGGCTTAGGTCCAGCAAAAGTTTCAGGATGGACTATCTGTCTCGATGGAAAAGAATGCCCGGGCAACAATTGTAATCAACAATTTGAGTGGGCTTGCGCTAAATTGCTTGCCCCATATTCAACGAAGAGGGTCTCTATTTTGATTCCAGCCTCTGGTTCTTATATTCCTGCTGGCTCAGAAGTCTGCATTTTGGAATGGGCGTTTGATTCGCCAACCAAACCTTCATATGACGAAATGCATTCATTGATGAATAGGGTCGATTTTATCCTGAAGTATGGATCTTTGTAATGCTCCCCATTAGTCAAGGGGTTCCTAAGAGAGTGCCGGGGCTGGTTGGTTGATGGCAAGGGCCTCAAACTCGGCCGGTGTTCGGTGGCCGAGGGTCAAGTGCCGGTGCCGCTGGTTGTAATCGATTTCGATCCAGTTCTGTAGTTCTTTGACAAAGACAAACGGGCTGTCCCACTCGCGGAGCCAAACGAGCTCTTCTTTCAGGGTCCGATTGACCCGCTCGGTGTCAGCGTTGCCCTTGGGGTTGTTGTAGCTGGTGAACGCCTAGGTAATCCCCAAGGCGTTGCAGGCCTTCTGGAAACCCAGGACGTGGGCTGGCAGCCATTGTCGCTCATGAGCTTGACGTCCTGACCGCGACTCCATTGGGGAACCGCCGATTGACCGCCATGTTTAGCGCCATCAACCAGTGCTGGGTTTTGGCCTGGGGTCCGGCGTAATAACCCACGATCGTCTTGGTATACCAGTCCAACACCAAGACGACGTAGATCCAGCCGTAGGATTGGATCAGGACCTTGGTCATATCGATGCCCCACCATTCGTTGGGGCGGACGGCGACAGGCTTGCTCTCGACGACGTCCTCTTGGCTTTAAGGCGCAGGTTGGGCTTCACCAAGAGGTCATGGCGACGCATCAAACGCAGGACGCGCTTTTGTTGATGTTCATGTGCTCATCGTATTTGAGCCGGGCCCAGATCCGCCGGTATCCCCAGAAGGGGTGATCCGATTTCAGGTTCTTGATCTTTTTAACGATGTCCTGGTTGCGCTGGGTGACGGAACAGGACGGCCGCCTCAAAGCCCGAGCTCCTTGAGCTCGATTTCTGTTTTTAACTCCATCGTGAGCTCCCCGATCAGTGCTTGAGCCGGGCGTTCTCCTCCTGGAGTCGAAACTGTTTCTTGTCGGGGTGTTTGTCAAAGATGCGGTCGGTATTGGCCAAAAAGTGGTCACGCCACTGGTAATACTGGGCCTGGCTGATTTGGTGTTCGCTACACAGGTCCGCGATGGCTTTACCGCGTAGTCCTTGGAGGACGATCATGGCTTTCTTTTTCGGTTCCCATTCTCTTCGTTTCATGGCTGAGTCTCCTCGGTTCGGGTCTCAGCCCCATTTTACTCTCTTAGCAGGACCCCGGCCTTAATGGGGAGCAGCATATCTTTATATGAAGAAGAGCTGGACTCCATCGATACCAAGAAGGATCGAAAGGATGCCGGGCATATCTAGCCCAACAAGTCATTCCAGCGGACGTTGGCCACGAAACGGCCAACGCCGCTGAATTCTTTCGTTGGGCCTATGAGAAAACAAGCACATGTTGATGGCAGTGATTGCATTGCCGGGACCCGTCAAGTGCCCCGTGGGTTTTCGCCATGCTGCAAAGGATTCGATGCTGCCACCAAGAATTGCGAATTCGACATCCGGTTCGAATGGTGGTCAAAGTCAAAAATCTGGGTGGTCCGGGTGCCGGATGGTGGCTCTAGCGGTATTCGCATGAATTTCTGTCCCTATTGCGGCAAAGCACTGGGGCCCAACCCTTCTCTGCCGCCGACGCGGCCACGGGTCGGTCGTGCGGCGGAGCATTGACGTTGGGCACGAGGGGATAAGGTGAACATGTCGACGAGCGGGGTTTTGAGATCCGTTGCGCTCATCGTATTTGTTGCTCTTCTCCCATTATCGGCCCGTGGCGAGACTTCCTCAGAACAATGGTTCATTGGCCCTCGTATCGGCTTAAGCGGATTTACTGGTTTCATTGGGCTGGAAACTCAGAGGAATCATTGGGGATTTGCGCTTGGCTTCCCCTATACCATTGGGCTCAGATACTATTTCCAAATCCCTAAACACTCTTGGTTTACCGGGGCCTTCCAAAGGACTTATTATTCCTATTACGACAGTCCCACAGGACTATCGAAAGAAAATAAATACCATGAGAATGGAATCGGCGGCGGTCACCGGTGGAGGTGGAAATCGGGATGGGATCTCGAACTCGATTTCACGGTTGGATATGGAACGGAACAGGAGCTAATTGGGCTTCGTCGAAAAGGGACCTACCTATCCCTGCGCCCCGGCATTGCTTTTGGATATTCATTCTAACCATTCGTGCCTAAGAGGAAAATCGTTTACGGATTCGGGGGATTCTAGCGTGAAAATGTTCGCCAGAGTGTTTTTAGTCCTGCTTTCCATTGCCGCCGTCTTTCTAATCATTTCGGGTTTGTACTTCTCCATCGCGCTCTCGGGAGTGCGCGCTGCCCCTTTAATCAGGGTTCTTTTCCTTTTTGTTCTGCCCCTAACGATGGCATGGCGGCTCGAGCGCAAGGAGAAATTCGGCGCGGCCATCGCCATGGGAGGCGTCGTGGCGGCCGTCATTCTGCTTAGCCCCCGCGTCCGGCAGATCGAAAACAACTTAGCCTATCGTTATGAAAACAATCGGCCTTCGGCGCCAAAAGGGTTTTTAGTCCCCGACAAAGATTCCCTCCCCGCAGGCTTCGAGTTAAAAAGGGAATCTTATTCTCGCCACGGTTATAACATCGCCTACGAAGGAACTCAATTGGCAATCAACGACGCCCATCCCATGATTTCCGTTGACTCGGGGGGCAGTTATGAAGAGGTTATCAAAGAGGTCGGTTCCGGCGATCGAACCTTCGAAGTCCTCGGGCGAAAAGGCGTTCTTGTTTCCAAAACAACCTCTTGGCCGGGAAAGGGAGATACCGTCGTTTATTACGCTTTCTTGAATGACGATGGGCAAGTTTTAAAGCTCACTGCGCTGAATTTTGACGGGACCGCTTTTCCTCCGGAAAAGATCATCGGCCTTCTCAGCACCTTCAAAGAGAAACGGTAAAAGGAATCCAATGACGCACTTGGGCATTCGAGAATTTGGGTTTTGGCTGCCGGCCCTGAGCTGCGCGCTGGCCTGGTTTGCTTTAACTTTCCTCATCGGGGACGCATCCAACGGCGGTGGCGTGGTGTCCTTAAATTATCAGGGCACTCTTCAAGCCGCCTATTTTATTGGAATGGCGTTGTTGGGATTTCTCACTCTGCTCAGCTTCCGCTTTTCGCCTTTGAAATGGGCTCTCCTCGCTCTTGACCTTGCCTGGCTCGCGTTCGTACTCTTTATGACGGTCAAGTTCCGCGGTTACCGTGAAATTAATATCCCTTTTATTCTCTCGATGACTCTTGGGATCGTTTTCTCACACTTCAATCGATCCTAAGAGGATCTGAAATTCCGGGAGTGCTCATACGGTCCCGGTATTTCACGCATTTCCTTCGTTGGTCTGTGCGTTTTTAGGAGAAACGGGTGTCATACACTTTTGACCATGTTTATAGGCCCTTTCAATCCGGGCAACCGGCCGCGCGGCGCGATATCGAGGCCCTGGAGGCGGCCGCCCATTGCCGGCTGCCGGCCGACTACAAGTCGTTCTTGCTCAAATGCAACGGCGGCAGCCTTCGTCCTTTCGCCTTTAAATTGGATCTCCCGGGCTCGGACTTTAACGAAAGCGTTCACGCCCTGGACTATTTTTACGAGCTAAAGGAGATCCATCAGGACGGTCAACTTGAAACGGCGCCAAACCTACGAAACATCCCGCCCGGCCGCCTGGCGATCGCCACGACGGTCAGCGAATTGACCATCACGTTGAACATGACCGAGGGAGCCCACGGCGAGATTGAGGCTTGGGTTCGCGATACGTTCAATGTTTGGGGCGAGGGCGCTAACAGAACGATCGTTCCTTTGGCCGAGAATTTCACCGCCTTTCTCGGCATACTTCACGACGAGCCGGAAGCTTATTCGTCCTTTTGGGCCCGGTTCGGGCGGGACGGCGAAACAGCCCGGAGAATTTCTTTGCCCTGACCAAGGCGACACGACAACGGGCGGAATCCCCTCGGGCCGACACGGGACTCGTTCGATTCGTTTCGCGGGTCAAAGGGCTTCCCAGCAACGAACCAAGGGCGACTTCACCGATTTTTACCCTTGAGGACAAAATGAAAATGGTTAAACCGATTATTCTGGTTGTTGTTTCGGCGGGTTGGATTGTCCCTCTTTATTTGGGGATCGATTCCATCATTTCCTTTCTCCGTCTAGAGGTTTATCCCCGCCTTCTCGGGCAATCGCCCCTCAATAGTTTTCCGTTCCTCCGGTTTTCAAGACAAATGGTTATTATTGGCTTTGCGTGGTTGGCCGTTGTCGCGCTTTTCTGGTCCACCGTGTTGGCGCGCCATCTTATTCGGTCCTGCCCACCGGGCGCTGCCGCCGCCCCGACCACCGATTGACCGGGAAACTATTTTTTTCGTCAGGGGACACCCGCGGAAACGCCAGCCGCCCGAACTCGAATTACGGAGTCGCCTTTGCCCGAGAACGCTTTCAGAGAAGTAACAAAACCCGAGTTCAAGGAGATTTACTTCCGCCTTGGCGGAGCCCCCGATTCCGGCTGGACGGCCGACCACTGGCAAACGTTCTTCGAGGGAAATGTCACGCCGGGCTGGAAGTTCATGGTTGAGGATCCCGCCGGCCCGGATCACCACCAAATGTGGATCGTGACCGACAACGCAACAAAGGAGTATCGTTTATTTTTTCTAAATGAAAAACACACGGAAGACGTTTTTGACTTTCCCGGCAAGGAATGACATTATGATCGCGCGACCGACGGTGCGTTTAAAAAATCGAACGGGGATCGCCGGCCTCTCCATTCGCATCGCGCACGACAATCCAAGATCGCCCCATTCGGTCAATCGATTTCACCCCTCAACTCCGTGGAGATGAATTTTGTTCAGAAAGCAGTGAAAATGAGTCTGCCGATCCTCCTCCTGTTTCCGTTTCAGGCACGGAATCTGTATCGGAACGGGTTACCAAAGGACTATTGGCCGCTGAACGGAGAACGCCAATTTTCCATTCGGGTAGACTCCTATTCCCGGATCACCCTCCACGACCACGCCGCCGGCCGCCCGGTGGAGCTTCCGACAAGCGCCACCAAGCTGTCCTGGCCGATCCGGGGGTCCATCCGATTCAGCCAAGACGGACGTTATCTATTAATCCCCTACGAAAAAACGGAATTTTCCATTGAGGCAAAATCCTACTTTTTGCGGGTTTGGGATATACGCAAAGGAGCGTTTATTCGAAAGGTTCGCATCAAGAAAAGCCTTTTGGCAGAGACCGCTCCTCTCCGCCCCCCGACCGACGCACCTTAGAACGCCCGGCCTTAAACGTTGGTACCCCGCCGAAAATGCGTTTGAAAATTAATTCCTTTCCAAATTTCCTCTTAAAAACCCTGACCTTTCCGCTCCTTTTCCTGGCGGTCCCTGGCCGGACGGCGGAGGAACCCCGGACGCTTTTGACGGAACGGTCGCTTCATCCCGGCGATATTTTGACGGGGGAAGTCCTCCACGCCGGGGAGTGGGTCTACGGCCAGCCCCCCTTCTTCGCTCCGGGGTGGTTCCGGTGGGGGGTGACCGAGCGATGCACCCTCCAATTTGACGCGATGGCCTGGTTGGGCGGCCTCCCCGACGCCAACGTTCGGTTCGGGCTGGGGTCCTTGGCGGAGGGGCGGGTTGCTATTTCCTGGGAAACCATGGTTTTGTATTTCGACGCCACCCACGACAACCTGAAAGACCTCGCGGACGAGGACAAGCACTTGTTTGTGCGGCGCGCGGGCGGGGGCGGATATTCCCGGTTGAATGTGGACGTGCCGTTGCCGTCGCGGTGGATCGGCCATGTTTCCCTGGGCGCCTCCTATTCCCATAAACTGGCCATTCGAAACGAAGACCGGTCCGTGTTCCATGGGAGAGTTTTCCGCTCCTTGTGGGACCCCGCCGTCACCCTGGGGCTGGAAAAACGGGCCTCGCCGAAATGGGCCTTTCACGCCGGGATCGGATACGGGGAAACCTTCACGTTCCAGGAAAACCGTCCCCGAAAATTTCAAGCCACCTACGGTTTCCGGTTCGCCCCCTGGGTGAACCATCGAAAGGCCTTCTGGCGGAACGCCCGTTTGGAAATCAACGCGATCATGGTCCGGTACAACGACGCGCGGGAAACACGCAGTATTCCGATTCCCCTCATTCCCTTTGCCTATTGGCAATGGTGACGGAAATCCCAGCCCCCAATTCGACAGGCCAATGCCGGGGCCGGAATTTTATCGGTATACTGTCCCTGTCGTGGGCCCGCCGGGCGGGACATTTGAATAGGTCGCGGTTTTAAAGGACGGGTTGCGAACGCCCGGAGACGGGCTCTGGGGCCATCCCCCGCGCAACAATAACCTGCGCCGAGGGAGCCCAAAGGAAAAATGACCATGCCGACCGGAACCGTTCGACTTCATCGGGTGTTGCGCACCAAACCGGAAAAAATCTACCGGGCGTTCTCGGACGCCGACGCCCTGGCCAAATGGCTCCCCCCTTACGGGTTTACTTGCAAAACCCACCATCTGGACCCCAAAGTGGGAGGCACGTTTAAGATGTCCTTTACGAACTTTTCGACGGGGAACAGCCATTCCTTTGGCGGCGAATTCCTGGAGCTCGTTCCGAACACGCTGATTCGCTACACCGACCGCTTCGACGACCCTCATTTGCCAGGCGAATTGCGGGTCACGGTGTCCCTCAAAGCGGTTTCCTGCGGCACGGACGTGACGATCGTTCAAGAGGGCATTCCGGAGGCCCTCCCCGTGGAGATGTGCTATTTGGGCTGGCAGGAGTCCCTCGCTCAATTGGCGAACTTGGTGGAACCGGAAATCCCAGGCTGAATGGAAGGGACGGCTTGAAAAAACCGTGGCTCGCTTTCACCTTGAGTTTCCTCCTGCCGGGGGCCGGACTGGCTTACCTCGGCCAATGGAAGTGGGCGGCGGTCAATTTGGGCTTCGTTCTCTCCATCGGCGTTTTGGCGGAATGTTTTTATCCGAAGACTTATCAAATCACTACGCCCGATTCATCGCCATTGGATTGGGGGCCGGCTCCGCCGGTTGGGCTCAATCCCTGGCCGATCAAATGAACAAAAAAATCAGAACCACCCAACAAAAACCCGCCGAACCACAACCCTGAATCCCCATCCAAAATCGCCGGAAAATGAAACTCTTTCTTAACCTCCATCATTCCCTGAAGGAAGTTGCTTCGATGGTCGGCAAAATCGCCCTGCCGGATTACCAACTTCAACAGCGGGAGGGCCTGAATTTGGGAGGCGGCGATTATTTTACTTTCACCAAGGAGGGCTCGACGGTCCTTCTTGTTTGCAACGACGACCGGCACGCTGAAGTTTATATCGAGTCCCAAAAGGCTTTTCCTTATTACCTTTACGTTTATAAGGGCGCGAACAACGTTCTTGAAAAAGCCCATGCGGCCCTTTCAATGAGTCGGGTTGAAGGTCGCCTTGAAAAAGAAGCGTTTTAGAGCCTTGGGCCCAACGGCGGCCGCGGCGAAAGGGCCCGGACGCGGGCCTTCGTTTTCAGCTATTCTTAATAAGCGGGAATCAAAGGGGGAGGGCCTGACGTGGATCTCGTCAGAAACTTAACGGCGGACAATAAAAAAAGACTCGAAGGCGACGTTTTCTTCCCTTTGTTCAACGGCTATATCCGATTGAGGGCCGAAGCCGCCGCGCCCCTGGATTACATCCATCGATGCGCGGAATATTTGAATTCCCTGAACCCGACCCTTATTGAGGAACTCTGTCGATCGTCCATCCGGTATTGCCACACCTTCCGAAACGCGGTGGGGGAACCGAAATGGGCTTTCCAACAACCGCGGGAGGTTCTCAAGCTCATCACGCCCCGACGCTTGCTTGTTCCATTGCCCATGAACGGACCCCAACCGGTCCTTCATATGGAACTGGACTGCGCCTGGGAAGAGGAGCACGGCCTGGAATGGATCGTCCGGGACGATCGGGTGATTTACACCGGAGGGTTCGGAAGCCACAATCCATGGCGGGACCACAAGGAATCCTGGAATTACGCTTAGACCCAGGGGGTTCGATCTCCACAACGCCGCTCCCCGTATTAAATGATCTGGAAAGATTTCGAGAACCGGATAAGCTTAAGGACAAAAACAACCCCGGAGGATCCCATGGACGTAAAAAGTCTTTTTGAAAACGACGACACCGTTGTGCCTTTTCGGGCCGGTTCCTCCATTTTCGAGGAAGGCAAAACCGGGACGGTGATGTACGTCGTCCTGGATGGCCAGGTGGAGATCCGAAAAGGGGCCAGGGTCATCGAGACGCTGGGCCCCGGGTCCATTTTGGGCGAGATGTCCCTGATCGCCGGGCCCAAACGAAGCGCCTCCGCCGTGGCCGCCTCCGACTGTCGGCTGGCTTCCGTGGACGAGCGGCGGTTTCTCGCCCTGGTTCGCGAATACCCCTTCTTCGCCCTGCACATCATGCGCGCCCTGGCCGAACGCTTGCGCCGGATGAACGACCTATTGACGTCGTAATCCCCGGGCGGAAGAAAAATCCGAATCTGAAGAAACCGTGAACTTTTCCCTGTCCATCAACGATTTCACGTTACGGGAAAAGAAGGTCGAGGTCCTCAAGTCCTGGGTGGATCCCGATTTTCTCCGTGAGCAAATGGCGGCGGGCAACGTCCGTCCCCCCAGAAAAGAATCCATCGTTCGACGAAGAATCGCCGCCTGGGTCTTTCACGGCCACTCCGTGGAGGTGTCCTTCGATCCGGAATCCAACGATGAAACCGACGCCCTCGAACGTATCAACGTCTTCTTAAACAGCCTGGAATCCGGCATCGGGGGGTTAAAGGGGGCTATCGCGGATCGGCTCCTCGACGCCCACAACACCGAATGGGCGGAGGGCCGACAGCGGTTGACCCGCGAGGAATTCCTGGGGACCTTGGGCCCATTGAAAAACATCGAATATTCAAAATCCCGCACCACGCTCCATTGGGACGACAACGGCCTGTTTGATGGGCACGCCATCGAAGTTCGGATGAAAAACGACAAGGTCAACGAAGTCTTGTTGTGCGGCTAAATGAGCCCGAGACATCCCATGAAACGTTTTCTGGCCCTGGGCCTTTTGTGTCTGCCCGCCACCGCCTTCGCGGAGATAACCCGTTACGTCCTGAGCGACGACGGGACCGGCTTGCGATACGAAACGTCCGACGGCAGGACCGTCTCCGTGGAGCCCCTGGTCGATCAAGTCGGTTTTACCCAGGCCCGGTTGTCCACGGATCGAAAACGCCTGGGGTGGGTGGCGCTGTTTCCGAATTGCTGTACCTCGTACCCCGCGCCTCTTAAACTTGTTATTACGTCCGAAAACGGTTCGATTGTTTCCTTTTCCGGATCCCAAGCCATTTTCAAATGGTGTTTTGCCAAAGGCTCAAAAGCGGTTGTTTATCGGCAAGAAGCCCTGCACGGCCCGGCGTTCGCCACCTACACCCTCGGTCGGCTGAAGGATGGAAAAATTCAGAAAACGTTCTTCAAGTCCCCGATGGAACCTTCGGACACCGCCCCCGCCGCGCCCCCGCCCCCGTGGACGGCTTGCGCTTCCGACCAACCCTGATTTTGAGACCCCGAAAGCGAGAAATCCATGAGTGAAAAAACGCCCCCAACGCCCGACAACACCGCCGTGCGGGTCGCCCTGTGGCGGGCGCTCCACGTGGAAGCCGATCCGCCCCCCCACGTGCTGGAGGACGTCGTGGGACTGCAATTGGCGGCCCCGCGCGCCGATTGGCGCAGCCGCCCGGACATGAGCCCCTTCACCCGCCCCTTCCGGGCTTCCATCCTGGCTCGCGCCCGATTTGTGGAGGACCTCGTGGCGGACCAAGCGGCCCGGGGCGTTGGGCAGTACGTCATTTTAGGCGCGGGGCTCGACACCTTCGCCCAACGTCGGAAGGATTTGGTTTCCGGTTTGACCGTCTTTGAGATCGATCGCCCGGGACCGCAAGCGTGGAAGCGACAGCGACTGAACGACTTGGGCTTCGGGGTTCCCCCCTTTCTGCGGCTGGTGCCGGTCGATTTCGAGGCCGGCGAATCCTGGGAGGAGAAGCTGGCGGCCGCGGGGTTTGATTCCCGGCGACCCGCCGTCCTGGCGTCCACCGGGGTGAGCATGTATCTCACCCGGGAGGCAAACCAAGCCACCCTGCGGCGGATCGCCGGCTTCGCCCCGGGATCCACTCTGGTCCTGTCTTTCATGCTCCCCATCGAAATGGCGGACCCCGAACTGCGCCCCGGGATGGAACGGGCGGCCGCGGGGGCCCGGGCCAACGGCACCCCCTTCCTGAGCTTTTTCACCCCACCGGACCTCTTGGCGCTGGCCCGCGACGCGGGTTTTAAAGAAGTCCGCCACGTTTCGGCCGCCGCCCTGGCCGAACAATATTTCAACGGTCGAACCGACGGTCTTCGCCCCCCGAACAACGCCGAAGAACTGCTGGTCGCGACGACCTGATTCGGCCCCCGCCCGCCAAAAGATTTGGCGGGCTTTCCCCCGGGGGGATGATAAAATGGGAAAACCGCCCAAAAGCAGCCGGCCGGCTGGATTTTAAGGAGCATCAATTCCATGGCTTTCCAGAATTCACGCAAAATCGCCGCTTCGCCCGAAAAAATCTTTGCCGCCTTCGCGGACGGCGCGCGCCTGGCCCGATGGTGGGGACCGGCCGGATTCACCAACACTTTCACGACCTTTGAATTCAAACCCGGCGGGAAGTGGTCCTTCACGATGCACGGGCCCGACGGAAAGAATTACCCCAATGAAATGGTCGTGACGATCATCGAGCGGCCCCGGAAAATCGTCCTCCATCACGTCTGCGCCCCGCTGTTTCTCCTGACGACGAGCCTGGAACCCACCGACGACGGGGGAACCATGGTGCACTGGAACCAGGAATTCGAAGACCCGGAATTCGGGCGCCGCATGGCGCACATTTTAGTCCCGGCCAATGAGCAAAACCTGGACCGGTTGGCGGCGGAAGTCATGGGCCCCCGTGGCGGTCGCTAACCCTCCCCGCCTTGCCGCCCCCGGTCAGGCGGTCCAACCCGAGGCGGCGCCTTGGCGGACCTGGGCGCTCGGCTTTTCCCCCCGTAAACCCGAAAGGCGCATTTGGTAAAACCATGGAAAAAATTGTTTTTGTGAAAACCCCCGCGGGCCCCCGGCCCCTCGTCGAATTCATCGCCACCCAGCCGCCCTGGGTTCGAAAACCCCTGGAGGCCGCGGCGCGGGAACTGGCCGCCACCCATCAAATCCAAAGCGTCCGCGCCCACGAGCACAAAAACGGCGAGTGGTCCGTCTGGTTGGAGGACGCCAAGGCCGACCGTCACAATTTTGTTCTTTATTTGAGCCCCTTGGCGCTCAAAAGTCCTCCCGAGCCCGTTTCCTCCGCCGGGAAAACTCCGCGGTTGGGCGTCTATCGGGAATACGGCCACGCCCAGGGGAGCGGCGTGGAATTCGTGGAGGCGGGCGACTTTATACGCGGCCAATTCACCGGCGACGTCCAGCGACGGCTGTTGGCCGCCCTCCAACGGGCCCGGGAAAAGCTCCCCGCTTTTGATGGATCCATTGAATGGACCCGAACCGGGGTCGTCCTCCGGGCGGTTAACGACAACCAGCAGGCCCGGGCCTTCGACGCCGAATTGCGCTTGGAATGGGAACAATGACGCCGACCGACGCCATCCGTTTTGAAGACGGAGCGGCCTACGAACGCTACATGGGAAAATGGAGCCAATCGGTGGCCGAACTCTTTCTCGACTGGCTGTCCCCGCCCCCGGCTTGGCATTGGCTGGACGTGGGTTGCGGCAATGGCGCCTTTACCGAAATCGTGAGGGAACGGTGCGCCCCGGCGACGCTGCACGGGATCGACCCCTCCGAAGCCCAGCTGGCCTTCGCCCGGACGCGGCCCGTGTCCCGTTTCGCCCAATTTACCGCCGGCGACGCCATGGCCCTTCCTTTCCCGAACGATCGCTTCGACGCGGCGGTGATGCCCTTGGTGATCTCTTTTCTCCCGAGGCCGGCCGCGGGGGTCGCTGAAATGGCCCGGGTGGTTCGCCCGGGGGGTCTGGTGGCGGCCTATATATGGGACATGGCGGGCGGCGGGTTCCCGTACGATTTGCTTCACAACGAGTTGCGGGCCCTGGGGGTGGCCGTTCCCGCGCCGCCCAGCCCCGACGCCGCGCGACGGAACGCCCTGGGCGCCTTATGGACGGAGGCGGGCCTCGCGGGCGTTGAAACCCGGGAGATCGAGGTCCAACGGACCTTCGACCATTTTGAAGATTATTGGAAAACGATTTTCGGGGCGCCCAGCGTGGGCTCGACACTTTCGGGGATGGGGGCCGAGGAACTCGCCCGGCTTAAAGGGCGTTTGCGAGAGAAACGGCCGGCCCGCCACGACGGTCGTTTGATTTTTAATGCCAAGGCCAACGCGGTTCGGGGGTACGTGCTCGGGGGATCGCCCTCCCGAGCGACCGGCGGGCCGTCCGTCGACTGAATTCCCCCCTTTCCAAAGTTGGTAACATTTTTTATCGGGCCGCCTCCCTTCGACAACAAAGGGGGCGGACGACGGCGGGGCAGGGGAAAACAAGACGGAGCGCGTTTTGAAAAATTTCCCGGCGTCCCTTCCGGAGCAAAGCGGACGAAGGGCGCCCGCGGCTATTTTTTAAAAATCCGCAATTCTGAGGTCTAAAACGGCGATGATGAAACGGGAGGTTCGGATCGTTCTTTCCACCGGTTGGATCGTCCCCCTCTTCCTGGGGGTTCAGGCGGTATTTTCTTTTCTTCGGAACGACGTGCTTCCGCGATTGTTCGGCCAAACGCCCCTCAACAGTTTCCTCGACCTCCCCTTCTCAAAACGCCGGGGGACCATCGGTTTTGACTGGTTGTTCCTGGTGGTCGTTTTTTGGGCCATGGCCTTGACCCGCCGCAACGGTCCGACGAGCGCGCGCCCCGTCGCTTCCGACACGGGCCAACGGCGGGCCTAAACCTTCCCCGTGCGAGAATCACCGACCATGAAGTTTTCCTGGAAAGCCCTGATCACGGCCCCTTTGCCCGTTCCTTTCCTCTGCGCGGCCTGGTTCGCGGCGTCCTCCCCGGGCCGAAACCCGCTCTTTTCTTTCCTGTTTTTCTTCGCTCTCGGGTGTGTTTTGAGTTACGCCGGGACTCTGGGTCTTTTTTTGCCGGTCCTTTTTTGGGCCTCCCGGCGAAACCGTCCCCTGACCGCCCGACGGACAGGCCTTCTGGGCGCGGCCTTGGGCGGCGTTGCGTGGCTCTGCGTCCTTTGGCCCTCCCATCGCTCCAGCGGAGCGAACTCCGGACCCCCCACGGAGCCTTTTTGGCGCTACGTCGGGCGGGAGGCCCTTGGTTTCGGCCCGTGGCTGTTCATCGCGGCCGGGACCACCACGGCGCTCTTGTATTGGATATTGGCCACCCGGGGTCCCCGGAGAACAACGGACAATTTGCTGAATCGCCCAGGAGATTGATATGAATCTTTCAATCCGGAAAACGCTGATCGCCGGGCTAAACGTTCTGTGGGCCTTTTCCCTTTTGGCCGCCCCGCAAAAATGTCCCTCGACCATCGAGGTGGAACAAAAGGTCCGGAAGGCACCCCCCGGGTGGACCGTCTCGCGAAACGCGGCGCCGGCCCGATTGACCCGGGTCGCCCTCTATGACGGGCCCCCCCGGGAAAAAGCCTCCCTCAAACCCGACAACGGCGACGCCGAGGAGGCGCCCACTTGGACCCTTTCGCCGGACAATCCTCGGGGGTATTGGCTGGTCTGTTACTACGACGACACGACGGTGGCCTTGTCCAAGCGCCTGCCGGCCGGGATTTCAAGTTGCCGGGGAATTCTGGATGCCTATTCCGCGATCGTGGACGTCGATTGCCGGCCTTAGGCCGAACCGATTGAAAACCGGGCCCCGGAGGATTTGCCCATGATCCCCAAAACCCGCCTCACCGCCACGATGGAGGGCGATTTCGTGGTTTTTCTCATCGGCATGCGGATCAACAAGCCGTGGTTGGTCCACCGATGGCTGTCGGTCGTTTTCGCCATGGGACGAATGCTTAAGGAATTAAAGTCCAAACCCGAACTGGGTTTTTTGCACACCGAATTCTGGTTCGGCCGGACGATCCTTTTAGTCCAATACTGGCGTTCCATGGATCATCTGATGAATTACGCCAAGGCCAAAGACGCCGAACACCTCCCCGCCTGGCGCCGATTCAACGAAGCGATCGGAACCGACGGTTCGGTGGGGCTGTGGCACGAAAGTTACCGGGTGTCCCCCGGTCAATACGAAAACGTCTACGTCAACATGCCCGCTTTCGGTTTGGGTCGCGCCGGCGTTCTGCGGGAAGCCGTGGACGGCCGGGCGTCGGCCGCGGGGCGGCTTCGGGCCAACGCCGGGAGCGAGCGGTAAAGCCCTCCGTTTTAACGGAAAGGAGACCCCCTGGAACCTTGGATTTCGGAAGGCAACGCCGGTAAGCAAACGCTGTTGGCCGTGGGTTGCGCCGCGGTCGGCCTTTACATGGCCCACGGTTTCCGCCACGGATTGTCGACGGGCGGAAACGCCCGGGCGGGATTTTTTTTGGGGATCCTCCTTTTGATCGTCGGCGCTTTCGCTTTTTTGGCGGGGGGCAAACAAACCATCACCGTGGACGGCGCCGCACGACGGATCGTCGTTGAAGACGAAACCCGGTGGGGCAAAAAAGCCCGGATCATCCCCTTCGGGGACGTGCTTCAAGTGAGCCTCGGCTACCTGGGGAAAAAATCAAATTACGTGGAATGGCATTACCTGGTGTTGCACCTCCGCGACGGCAAAGAATACCCCTTGTTCGCCCCGGGACGGTTTTTCGATGGTTCTTCCGATCGCAACACGGTGGAGGGCTGGCAGCGGCGCCTTCGGGAATACCTCGCCCACCGACCCACGATCTGATCGGCGCCGAGCGCCCCGGTGCCGAAAGGAAAAATGGGCTGTTTGAAAATCGCCTTCCCGACCCCACGAACCCTCGCGCGCGCTCTGGCCGTTGGCGCGGCGCATTTCATCGCCGGCGTGGGCGGTCTGTTGTGGAGCTTCACCGATTCCTCCCACGTTTTTGAGGGAGACCGGTTTCCTGGATTTCCCGTCGGTTCGCCACTCCCGTCCGAAGGGTCCCGGGGTTTCCCCTGGGCGCCCCGCGCCAAGGGGTGCCTGTAAAAGGAATCTGGGGGTATGGATGGACCGGCGCCAACAGCTTGCTTTGGGGATTCTTTTTGATTTATGGGCTTTCCAAAATCAGGAAAGCCGGCTCGAACCGCCTTCCGTACTCCGCGGACCGCGCGTTCAAAAGGTAAAATCCCGGTGGAGAATGCCCATGGCCAAATCGACCGCCCCCTATTGGAACCCGTTAAATCCCGTGAACAACGACCGTTGGACTCCCGTGAGGGGGATCGAATCGATGGCGGAGGAATTGACGCTCAGCGTCGACGATCAAACCCGGGAATACACCCGGCTGACCCGTTTTTTCCCCGGGGCCGACACCCGGCCCTTCGGCGGAAAAAGCCACCCGTACCCCGAAGAAGTTTTTATCGTGAGCGGACGCCTCTTCGACCACGCCTTCGGGCGCTGGCTGGAACCGGGCGACTACGCCAGCCGCCCGCCCGGCGAAGTCCACGGCCCTTTCACGACGGAGACGGGGTGCCTGGTGCTGGAGATTTCGTTTCCGTCCCGAATCCCCCCCGGGTGACCCTCGTGCGTTCCGGCCGCCGGACGTCGGCGTTATTTCACCGGCGACTCCTCCTGGGGGTCATTGTTCTCGCCGTGGGCGGGACGGCCGCCCAAGGCGGTCCCCGGCCCCGGAAGTGGGCCGTTCCCCTTCGGGCGCCGGGCTTTGAAAATCTTCACCGCGTTACCGGGGACCTTTATCGTTCGGCCCAGCCCTCCGCGGGCGGATTCGCGGCTCTCGCGGCCCAGCCCATTCTTCTTAAAGGCGATCGTCCCGTTAAAACCGTTCTGTCCCTTCGGGCGTTCAACGACGACGGGCCGTTGACCCCCGCCCACCCGCCCTTTCGGTTGGAACAAATTCGCTTCAAAACCTGGCACCCGGAAGACGAAGACGTGGTGAAATTCCTGCGAATCGCGACGTCGCCGGACCTCCGGCCCGTCCTGGTCCATTGCCAACACGGCTCGGACCGGACGGGCACCATGGTCGCGATCTACCGAATCGCCGTCCAGGGTTGGTCCAAGGATCAGGCTCTGGACGAGATGGTGAACGGCGGGTATGGTTTTCACCCGATGTGGGAAAATCTCCGGCGCTACATCCGGCGTTTGGACGTCGCCGCGGTCAAAGCCCAAGCCGCCCACGACGGGCCCTGGCGCTAGATCGTTTTTTCGGGAGGGGGCGGTCCTCGATGCCCACCGTGTGGAACCCGCTTTTTTTATTGGAGGAGGAACAAAAATGAAATTTCTTGGACGGTTTTCGGAACCGGCTTACGCTTTGCTTCGGGGGGCGACCGGGTTCCTGTTTTGTTTTCACGGCGCCCAAAAGATCCTGGGGGTTCTCTCCCATTTCCGCCCGGCGCCCTTCACCCAGCTATGGTACGGGGGTTTGATCGAATTGATCGGCGGACTTTTGGTCATGGCGGGGCTTCAAACCCGCGCCGCGGCGTTTCTTGGCAGCGGCACGATGGCGGTGGCTTATTTCCAATTCCATTGGAAAGGGCAGTGGGGGGCGCGGTTTTTCCCCGCCGTCAACGAAGGCGAGCTGGCGGCCCTTTATTGCGTCGTTCTATTCTTTATTGCGTGTCGGGGGGCGGGAAAATGGAGCTTGGGGAAGGGGGATTGACGTTTCAAACCGGCATTCCCCCGGAAGGCGCCCGGGCGGGTTGAATGGGATCGGATCGAAAGCGGGTGGGATTTAGGCGGCGGAGGCCAAATCGCGGAAACCGACGAGTTTTTTCCGGTCTTCGTCCCACAGGCTCAGGCGGATGCACTTGAGACTGCTCCACAGGGAGAGCCGCGTCACCTTCTGGAATTCCGGATTTTCGTCGTAGCACTTTTGCAAAAGATAGTTGGGAACGCGGCTGTTGTAATGGTGAATGTGGTGAAGGCCGATGCTTCCCGTGAACCACTGCAAGATTTTGGGCAGCACGTAGTAGGAGCTCCCCCGCACCGACGCGTCGAAATAATCCCAGGTGGCGTTCCGTTCCCAATAGGTGTTCTCGTATTGGTGCTGAATGTAAAAGAGCCAGGCGCCCAGGGAGCAGGCCAAATAGGAAACGGGGACCTGAACGAGAAGGAACGCCTTCAACCCGATGGTATTCGCCGCCAAAATCCCGATCGCCAGGAGGCCGAGGTTGTTGTACACCACGCTCCGCCATTCGACTTTCCAGGAAAAGGGAATGTTGTAGGGGAACCGGTGCTTGAAAACGAATTGAATAAAGGGCCCGACGATGAACATCGTGAGCGGGTGGCGATAGAGGCGGTAGCGCAGCTTTTCGAAGGAGGACAAGGTGCGGTATTCGGCCACGGTCAGGGTGTCGATGTCGCCAAACCCGCGCTTGTCCAGGTTTCCGGAGGTCGCGTGGTGGATGGCGTGGGTCCGTTGCCAGTAGCTGTAGGGGGTGAGCGTCAAGACGCCGATCAGGGAACCCACCCAATCGTTCGCTTTTTTGGAATTGAAAAAAGACCCGTGTCCGGCGTCGTGCTGAAAGATGAATAGCCGGACCAAAAACAACGCCGTGGGCACCGCCAACACCAAGGTCAGGACGTAGGAGACGGTCAGGCTTTTCAGCATGGCGTACCACATCAACCCGAAGGGAATCGCGGTGTTGACCAACTGAAAGAGGCTGGCCCCGACGGTGGGTTTCGCGTAGGAGGACAACTTGGAGACGCTCGGCGCGTTTTCTTTGCGAAACGCCTCGTTGTCCATGGTGGGGGTGAAGGAACGGGGAATGGCCATCGGCGGACCTCTTAATGTTTTAAAATTTTGGAATTGGTTTAATATTTTATCTTTAATTGGGCGAGGCCGCCAGTTTTTCTTGCGGTTGTCGTCGGACAAAATACCGAAGGACCGAGGAGACTTATGAATCCCCATGAAGGCTTGCCCCCCGAGGTTTTGGACGCCCTGAATCGCGGACAATTTGTGGAGGCCATAAAGCACTTGAGGTCGGCCCAGAATCTGGACTTGAAAGCCGCCAAAGATTCCCTGGACGCCTACGTCAAAAATCATCCCGAAATGATGGCCCGCCTCAAACTCCAGCAGGAAGAATGGATGGGCCAGGTCAAAAAGTGGCTGTGGATCGCGGGCGCGGTCGTCGCCGGGATCTGGCTGTGGCGGTTTTACCGCTAAAGCCCCGGTCAAAACGGAAGTCCGCCCGTTGACAGGGACGCCGTTCGGGATTATATAGTAGAGAGGCGTTTCCCGGAGCCGTTGTCCGGGGGAATTCAAACGGCGCGGGGCGCCGACAAAAAACGTACCGCCGCGAGGACCCAACGTGTCGATTTCCAATGCCGAATCCTCCGATCTTGAAGAATTGGTTCGATCCTCCCCCACGGTCGTGGTGGCCCGCCATCGCGGCGACATGGCCCAGGACATTCCCATCGAGAACGATTCCTCTTTTCCCCCCTTGAAAACTCTTTTGCGTCAATTCGATCGCGTCGAAGTTCTGCGGGACGAATCCGGAAGCGTCCCTCCGCGCTTCACCGTCGGCGACCCCAATTTGGGCACGCGCATGCGCCTTCAACAATTGGGCAAAGAGCACGCGCCGGGCCTTTTCCCTGTTTACGAGGGGACCCCGCCCCAGGACCCCGACGGGGTGATCCTGTTCCTGCGGCCCTCCCGGGAACACCCGGGGGCCAATTTTGTTTTGACCGTCGAAGGAGCCATTGAGCACCGCGCCCGCAAAACCGAAATCGAACACCTCCTCCAACAGTGCCCCTACAATCCGGAATCCGTTCCGCATTTCAAAAAGAAATCCGCCCCCGCGAAAGTCGCGGCGCCGACCCGCTACGTGGAGGAACCGCCGGTGACTTGCCACATTCAGGCGGAAGTCCGCTTCTTCGCCAAGGAGGCCACCGAATTGACGATTGACCTGGCCGTTTCCATGGACGGAAAGCCGCTTTTCCGCCGGGAAGTCCGGGCCGCCGGCGTGGACACCGCCGACCCCCGGTTCATGCCCTTTTCGTTCTCCCGGGGACGCCACCGCCTGTTGGTCCTTTCCCGGGAACGGAACCTCCGCTTTGAGAAAGAGATCAATCTCGCCAAATCCGCCTGGGTGGTCATCTCCTACAACCATTACGACAGCGACTCCACCCAGCGCTACAAAGAAGGCCTCTCCATCGAGGTTTACGATCACGAAGTTTTTCCGCGCTGAGCCCCTCTCGGCGTGAACGGACCAATTTCGAGGGGCCGTCAACGGGCCGGCGGGCTCGGCCTGCTGCTCCTGGGCTTGGCCGTGACCGGTTGGGAATGGAAAACGGCCCTGGGGGAAGGTTATTATTACCCCAAAGCCGCCGTGCTTTTCCCCGGCTTCGCCGTTCTGGGACTGGGACTTCTGCTTTTTCCGGGGTACCGGGAAGAACGATTGGCGCGGGGAGAAACACTGGAAGGCCTGGAGGGGGCCCGCCTTTTGACCGCGCGTTGGTGGGGCGTCCTCGGGGTCGCGCTCGCGGTCGGCTTTGCCCATGGGTGGCTCCTTTCCCGGGTTCCATTTAAGGCGCCCTGAATCCGGCGGCTCGTCAACGAAGGAAAGAGGAAATAAAATGGAAACGATGGAAATCGGAAAAACGACCTCCCGGCCCCGGCGACGACGGGCGTTCGGGGCTCTGGCCGGATTGGCCTTCGGAGTTCTCGCCGGATGCAACTACGATTTCCCTCTCACGGACCGCCCCACCGACCGCGTCCACAAGGAATTGCTGGGCGCCTGGACCGCCGAGGAGGGGAAGGAACACGTCGTGATCCGCGCTTTCGACGAAAAATCCTATTTGGTCGAGGACAACGGGCAATTTTACCGGATGATCCACACGGACCTCGGCGCCCTTCGGTTTCTGAGCATTCAGGAGCTCGAATCCGCCGAACGCCGGTACCTCTACGTGCGGTGGCGCCTCACGCCGGACGGGAAGGAACTTCACCTCAACGGGGTCAACAGCTCCGTGGTGCCCACGTCCCTTCCCTCGGCCCGGGCGGTGCGCCGCGTGATTGAGAAAAACAAATCCAACCCCGACCTCTTCACGGAGGAAGGCGTCTACACGCGGGAAGAAAGCCCCCCGGCCCGCTGATCGCCGGGCCCCGGGGACGGTTCGGCGTTTTGATTTGAAGGATTAGGACCGAAGGGCCCCCACCCGTTCCGTCAAGGGCGGGTGGGTGTAGTGCAGGAAGACGTAGAAGGGATGGGGCGTGAGATTGGACAGGCTGGAAGCCGAGAGTTTCTGGAGGCCGGTTTGTAAATCCACCCCGGAGCCCAGGTTCTCCTTGGCGTAGCGGTCGGCCTCGAACTCGTTCCGTCGGGAATAGGCCTTGAGGGGCAGCCCCAGGAGGAACGACGCCGGGGAAAACATAACCCCAAAAACCACCAACCCCGCGTGCACGCTCGGCGCGGACAACCCGAAGGCCTGAAACAAGGATCCCCACTCGAGGGCCAGGGACAACAAAAAGAACATTGCCCCCGTCTGGGCGACGCCCAGGCCGAACCCCTTCCACACGTGGCCTTTTTTGTAATGGCCGATTTCGTGGGCCAGGACGGCCACCAACTCCGGCACGGTGTTTTTTTCAACGAGGGTGTCGTACAAGGCGATGCGCTTGTTGCGGCCGAATCCGGTGAAAAACGCGTTCCCTTTGGCCGATCGCCGGGAACCGTCCATCACGAACACGTTGGTGAGCGGGAATTGAAGGCGGCGGGCCAAGGCGAAGATGGCTTCGCGCAACTCCCCGTCGGGCAAGGGCGTGAATTTGTTGAACAGGGGCAGAATCCAGGTGGGCGCGATAAACTGGACCAGAAGTGAAAATCCCGTCACGGCCGCCCAACCCCAGAGCCACGCGGCCCCCCCCAGCCGCCCGAAAAGCCAGAGCACCAGCGCCAGGATCGGCCCGCCCAGGACGACGGCCAATCCGTGGCCTTTCAGGCGGTCGGTTACGAAGGTTTTGAGGGTGGTTCGATTGAATCCGAATTTCTCTTCGATGACGAAGGACGAATAGAGGTCGAAGGGAATCGACAACACGTCCTTGGCCGCCGCCAGGCCCCCCACGTAAAGCAGACCCCGCGCCAATAGAGGCGTCACGGGCGACAACCAGCGGTCCAGAACCCCGAAACCGCCCAGAAACCAGAAGGCCGATAGCCCCGCCATTTCCAAGGACTGAACGACGAACCCGAATCGAATTCGGGCCCGGGTGTACTCCTGGCTCCGGGCGTAGCGGCCCGGGTCGTAGAGGTCCTTGAATATATCGGGAGGTCTCGGTGACAAGGCCCGCAGGTTTAAGGCGTCGCCGGTCCATTCCACGAATTGAACGAGGAGCAACGCCGCCAAAACGATGAGGCCCAGGGAAGTCACGGCTTCGTCAGGCTTCGGATTTTAACTCGCCCAACTCCCGCAGGGCGTCTTTCAAGTCCCGGTCGTGACGGTGGCTTTCCAGGCGCGCCATGAGGCTGTAAGCGCAGGGAACGACGAACAGGGTCAAAAAGGTCGACACCGTGACGCCGCCGATGATCACGAGCGCCATGGGGATCCGCGTTTCGGCGCCGGCGCCCAGCCCCAGGGCCGGCGGGATGGCCGCGGCGATGGTGGAAACCGACGTCATCACGATGGGTCGCAGGCGCACGGGGCAGGCGTCCAGGAGCGCCTCCCGGAGAGGCATGGACTTCCGACGCTCGTTGGTGAAATCCACGAGCATGATGGAGTTCTTTTTCACGATGCCCATCAGGAGAATGAGTCCGATAAAGCTGAACATGTTCAGCGACTGGTGCCCGAGCACCAGGGCCAGGAGCGCGCCCGTGACGCTGAAGGGCAGGGCGATCAAGACGAGCACGGGATGGATGAAGCTGTTGAATTGCGTCCCCAGAATCATGTACGCCACGACCACGCCCAGCAGGATCGCCAAGGCGAGCCCCTGGAAGGCCTCCTTGAAGGTTTCCGCGGCTCCGGAGAACACGAGTTTAATGCTCCCGGGGAGCGTCCGCCCGATCTCCTGCACTTTCGTCAAGGCGTCCCCCTGGGACTTGCCGGGGGCCACGTTGGCCGTGACCGTCACCGCGCGGGAGCGGTCCTGGCGGGTGATGCTTAAGAGGGTTTTTTTCTCCTGGACGGTGACGACGTCGCGGAGGGGAATCACCTGGCCGCGGTTGTTCCGGACCCAAATTTTGTCCACGTCGGAAGGCCGGCGGCGGTCTTCCTCCTTGAAACGAACGCGGACGTCGTAGCGCCGACCGCCCCGGGAAAACTTGCCGACCTTCATGCCTCCCAGGGTCGCGTTGATGGCGTTGCCGATGGCGGACACGCTGACCCCCCGAAGGGCCGCCGCCTCGCGGTTCGGTCGAATCTGAATCTCGGGCATGCCCAAATCGTAGTTGGTGTCCACGTCCACCATCAGGCCCGATTCTTCCATCTTCTTTTTCACTTCGTCGCTCACCCGGCCCAACTCGTCCCAGTCCCGCCCCCGCAGGGTGAACTCGATGGGGAAGCCCGAATCGGCCCCCATGCCGCCAACGGAGAAATCCTGGAGGATCACGGATTCGACGCCCGGCATGGGTTTCACCGCGTCGCGGAATTCCGTCATCAACTCCTGCTGTGAAAAAGGTTTCCGCCGACCGGGCGGAACGGGACGGTCCTTCGGGTCCTTCAGGGTGATGAACATGAACGCCGTGTTGATTTCGCCCCCCTCGAACCCGCCGACGGCGGCGTAGTAGCGGGACAACTCGCCCCGCTTCATGGCGAATTCCTCCACCTGTTTCAAGGTGTTATCGGTAAAGGCCAGGGAGGAGCCCACGGGTGTTTCAATGCGGAGAAAGAGCATGTTCTGGTCCTGGGGCGGCATCAGTTCCTTCTTGACGATTCCCCCCAGGGACAGGGACCCCACAAAAAGGGCCAGGGACGCCCCCACCACTTTCCAGCGGTGCCGAAGGCAAAACTCCAGGGCGCGGCGATAAGCGGCGGTGGATCGGGCCATGGCGCCGTCGACCCACCGAGCGACGGCGTTGGGGTGGCCGATTTCCAAAAACTGGGACGTCCGCATGGGGGCCAAGGTCAGGGCCTCCAGGAGGGAAAACATCACCGCCGCCGAAATGGTGATGCCGAACTGGAAGAAATACTTGCCGATGACGCCTTTGACGAACACGACGGGAATGAAAATGCCGAGAATCGCCACCGAGGCCGCCATGGCCGCGAAATAAATTTCCCGGGAACCCAAAATGGCGGCTTTGACCTTGGGCTCTCCCATCTCCCGGTGGCGGACGATATTTTCCAGTACCATGATGGCGTCGTCCACCACGATGCCGATCACGAGCGTCAACGCCAGAAGCGTGAAGGTGTTTTGGGTGAACCCGAGCAAATACAGGACGATGAAGGTCCCCAGGATGGAGGTGGGGATCGCCAAAATAATGTTGATGGCCGAGCTCCAGGACCCCAGGAACATCCAGCAAATGAAGGAGGTGAGCACCGCCGCCAGGATCAGATTAAAATTCAGTTCGTGGGTGGATTGCTCGACGAAAAACGTCCCGTCGAAATTCACTTCCAGCTTCATCCCGGGCGGCAAGGACGACTGAAGTTCCGCCACTTTCTTTTTGACCCGCTTTCCCACTTCCACCGTGTTGGCGTTCCGTTGTTTGCGGATCCCCAGACCGATGGCGCGTTTTCCGTCCACCCGGGAAACGGCCCGGGGGTCCGCCAAACCGTCTTCGATGGTGGCGACGTCTTTTAGCCGGAAGATCCGGGTCAACGGCGCGCCGCTCCGGGCCGGGATCACCAGGTTGCCGAAGTCTTCGACGCCCGCGGCCTCGCCCATCACCCGCAGGTTCCACTCTTGTTTGTCCGAGGTCAGATAGCCCGCCGGGCGTTCGGCGTGTTCGGTTTGAATGGCGGCCACCACGTCGTCCACCGTGAGTTCCACCGCCTTGAGGCGGACGGGGTCCAGCCAGACCCGGAGGGACGGCTCCACGTAGCCCCCCAGCATGACGTCGCCGACCCCGGGGATGGTCGTGAATTGGTTTTTGAGCTCGTCTTTGACGTACGCGTTCATTTCCCGCAGGGGCCGGTCGCCGGACAAGGACAACCACATAAACGGTTGATCCTCGGGGTTGAATTTGGCGATGGTCGGCGGCTCCATGTCCTTGGGGAGCGTGGCTTGGATTTGGGACAGCTTGCTCTGGGTTTCCTGGAGGGCCACGTCCACGTCGGTCTTGAGGTCGAATTCCATGATGACCATCGTCTGACCCTGGCGGCTGGTGGAAGTGATTTTTTTGAGCCCCTTGACCGAGGTGAGAGCGTCTTCGATCAAATCGACCACGTCGGTCTCGATGACTTCGGGGGAGGCCCCCTCCCAGCGGGTGGACACCATGATCACGGGGAAATCCACGTCGGGCAGCTGGCTTTTGCCGATGCCCGTGAACCCGATCCAACCGAAGAGAATCAGCCCCGCCATCAGCATCCAGGCGAAGACGGGGTTTTTGATGGCGATGTCGGACAGTCTCACGGCAGGCTCCCCACGGCGGCCCGAAGGTCCCAATAGGCCCGGCGGGCGTTCAACCGGGCGTCGTCCCAGGCCTTTTTCATGGCCAGACGGTCGTTGATCGCCTGCAGAACGTCGAGGTTGGTGACCAACCCGAGGCGGTATTCCTCTTCGTGGCGGCGAAAGCTTTTGTCCGCGGCTTCGAAGCCTTCGCGGTAGGCGCCCACTTCGTCCAACGCCGCGACCCACAGCGCGTGGCGTTGGGCCACGTCCGTTTGAGCCCAGCGGCGAAGGCGCGCCAACTCGTCTTCGGACTGGCGAAGCTGGGACACCGCCTCGGCGGTCCGGGCGCCCACCTCACCGCCTTGATAAATAGGCGCGGCCAAACTCAATTTGGCGTCCCAGTTGATCGCGTCGTAAAAAGCCGGCCGATCGGTGTAATAGTTGCCGTTAAAATTCAGGGTGGGCCAATAGCGGGCTTTCTCGTAGCGAACCCGGAGCCGACGTCCTTCCACGTCTTTTTGTTGGGCTTGAATATCGGGCCGGCGGTCCAACCGCGCCGTGAATTCCTCCAACGGGGCGGGGCGATCGGTGAGCGCCTCATCGTCCACCAGGCCGTCGGCCAGGACGTTGCGGCCCGTCACGTACGAAAGATTCTCCCGCGCCCAGCGCGTTTGACCGCCCAGATGGATCCACTGGGCCCGCAGGGCCGACACCTGGGATTCGGCGCTGAAAATCTCGCTTTCCCGGGCCTTGCCCAGCCGGTAGCGGCTCTGGAGCTCCCGGGTCCGTTTTTGGGCCAGGGCCATGGCTTCGGCCACGTTGTCCCGAAGGGTTTCGCTCGCCCGCACGCCGTAAAAAGACGCCACCACGGACTGGAAAATGTCCAGGGATTGCTGATCCAGGCGAAGAGCGTCCCGGTCTCTTTCTTTTAGGAAACCGGCCCGGGCCGAAAATTCCCGAAAACCGCCGAAGAGAGCTTGATCAACGGTAAACTTCGACACGTCCTGCCGCTTTAACGCGAAGCTGTTGCTGAACCCGGAGGGATCGTTGAACACCGGAAGGCCCTTGGTGTCCTGCCACGTTCGGTCCCAAGTCCATTGGACCGTGGGCAAGAGGCCGCCCAGGGCCGCCCGGGCCCGGGCCGCGGATTGGAGAATGTCCTCCCGGGAAACCCGGCGGGTTTCGCTGTTCTGAAGAGCCCAGGCGTGGCATTGGGACAAGGTCACGACGGCGTCCTCGGCGCGTGCCCAGCCCCCCCCCGCCAACATCAGCGCGGACATCGTCAACAATGTTTTATTCCTGAAAATCATTCCACCGCTTCCTTCAGTTCGCCCAATTCCTTGAGCGCTTCCTTCAAATCCCGGTCGTGGGCGTGGCTTTGAAGATTGGCCAGCAAACTGTAGGCGCTGGGAACGACAAAGAGGGTCAAAATCGTCGACACCAGCATGCCTCCGATCACAACCACGGCCATGGGCCGGGTCGTTTCCGCGCCGGGACCGAAGGCCAGGGCCGCCGGAATCGCCCCCACAATGGTCGAAACCGACGTCATCAAAATGGGCCGAAGCCGGACGGGGCAGGCGTCCATCAGAGCTTCCCGAACGCCGAGTCCGCGGACGCGGCGTTCGTTGGTGAAGTCCACGAGCAAAATGGAGTTTTTCTTCACAAGCCCCATCAGCAACAGCAAACCGATCAGACTGTAGACGTTTAGGGAGATGCCCGTCAATCGCAGGGCCAAAAAGGCCCCGGTGACGCTGAAGGGCAAGGCCAGGAGGACCGTGACCGGGTGAATGAAGCTGTTGAACTGGGCGCCCAAGACCATGTAAGCCACGAACAGACCCAACACCAAGGCGAACAAGAGGCTGGAGAAAGACTCCTTAAAGGTTTTGGCGCTTCCGGAAAGGACCAGGCGGTAGCCTTCGGGCAAAATTTCCCGCCCCAGGGCCGTCACGGCGTTGATCGCCTCCCCTTGGGATTTGCCGGCGGCCACGTTGGCGAAAAGGCCCACGGCCCGCTCCCGGTCCCGGCGATTGATGGTGAGAAGCGTGGGTTTTTCGTTGATCGACACGACTTGCGAGAGCGGGATCACTTCGCCCCGGTCGTTGCGCACGAAAATTTTCTGAATATCGTCGGGGCGCCGGCGTTCGTCGGCCACCAGGCGCAGTCGAATGTCGTAGCGTTTGCCGCCCTTGGTGTATTTCCCGGCCCGCACCCCGCCGATCATGGCGTTGATGGTGTTGGCGATGGATTCCACCGTGACCCCCCGGCCGGAGGACTTGTCCCGGTCCGGCACGACGCGGACTTCCGGCATGCCCACCCGGTAATCGGTGTCGGCGTCAATCATCAGGCCCGTGGCTTCCATGCGTTTTTCAAGAATTCCGGCCAGTTCGCCCAATTTGTCCCAATCGGGACCTCGAATGGTGAATTCGACGGGGAACCCGCGCTGAGCCGAGAATCCCTGCTGGGACAAATCCTGGACGGCCACGCGCTGCACCCCGGGAATGGCTTTAAATTGGCTTCGAATATATTCCATCACGTCGGCCTGGGTCACGGGACCCTTGTAGGGCGGCGTGATGGGCCGCTTGGCGGGATCCTTGAGCGTCAGGAACATCATGGCGGAGTTGACATCGCCCCCGCCAAACCCGCCGATGGCGCCGAAATACCGGTCCAGTTCGGGGCGCTGGGAAACGATGTCCTCCGCTTTTTTAAAAACGGCGTCGGTGGTTTCGATGGAGGAGCCCAAGGGGGTCTGAAGTCGAACCAAAAAGCGGCTTTGGTCTTGGGAGGGCACGAATTCCTTTTTAAGGCCGCCCACCAAAAACATCGAACCGGCGAAAATGAACGTCGCGGTTCCGCACACCCACCAACGCCAGCGCAGGCTCCAGGCCAACCCCGTCGAATACCATCGGGTCAACCGTTCCATAAGCGCGTCCATCGCGCGGCCCACCCGGGAGGAGTGGCCCACTTCCAAAAATTGGGAGCACCGCATGGGCGCCAGCGTGAGCGCCTCCAACAAGGACAACACCACCGCGACGGACAGCGTGACGCCGAATTGGAAGAAAAATTTTCCGATGATTCCCTTCATGAACACCACCGGAACGAAAATGGCGAGAATGGCGACGGTGGCGGCCATGGCCGCGAAAGTGATCTCCCGGGCCCCCACGATGGCGGCCTTGATGCGGGACAGGCCCTTTTCCCTGTAGCGGACGATGTTTTCCAGGACCATGATGGCGTCGTCCACCACAATGCCGATGCACAGCGAGAGACCCAAGAGCGTGAAGGTGTTAAGCGTGAACCCCATGAAGTACAAAATCAAAAAGGAACCGACGATGGAGGTGGGGATGGCCAAGATCACGTTCATGGCCGAGCTCCAGGACCCCAAAAAGAGCCAGCACACGGCGGAGGTGAGCAAGGCCGAGAGCCCCAGGGTCAGAAGAAGTTCGTGCGTGGATTCCTCGATGAACCGAGTCGTGTCGAAGTTCATGGCCAGGGTGAGTCCCGGGGGAAGGTCTTTTTGGGCCTGGGCCATTCGTTCCCGGACGGCCCGGGCCACCGCCACCGCGTTGGCTCCCCGCTGTTTTTTGATCCCCAATCCCACGGCCGATTCGCCCATGGCGCGGGAAATCCGCCGAACGTCGGCCAGCCCGTCCTCCACCTCGGCCACGTCCTTTAATCGGACCACCCGGTGCAAGGGCGAGCCGCCCCGGGCGGGAATAATTAAATTGGAAAAATCCGCCACGGTGGTTGCTTCGCCCATGACGCGCACGTTCAACTCCTGCCGTCCGGTTTCAATGCGGCCGGCGGGGACCTCGGCGTGCTGGGCGCCGATGGCGTGGAGCACGTCGTCCACCGTCAACTCGTAGGCGCGCAGTTTGTCCGCGTTCACCCACACGCGCAAATTGGGATCGACGTAGCCCCCCAGCGTGACTTCGCCCACGCCGGGCACCGTCGTGAATTTGTCCTTCAGTTGGTCCCGGGTGTATTCCATGAGGAAACGCCGGTCCCGGTTCCCCATCAGCGCCAGCCACATAATCGGTTGGTCCTCGGGGTTCGATTTGCGGATCACGGGCGGGTCCATTTCCCGGGGAAGACTGCGCTGGGCCTCGGCCACCTTGGCCTGGACTTCCTGCAGGGCCACGTCGATGTCTTTGTCGAGGTTGAATTCCAGGGTCAGCGACGTCGACCCCTGGCGGGAACTGGAGGAAATTTCCTTCAGGCCTTCGATGGAAATAAGGGCGTCTTCCAGGGTGTCCGTGATTTCCGTTTCCATCACCTCGGGGGCGGCCCCCTCCCAGGTGACGCTCACCGACAAGATGGGAAAATCCACGTCGGGCATTTGGCTGACGCCCATGCGGGAGAACCCGAACAGGCCGAAGACGATCATCCCGATCATCAGCATCCAGGCGAAAACGGGGTTCTTGATGGACAAATCCGACAGGGTCATGGCGCCGCCTCCGGAACGTCCCCGGCCGCCACGGCCACGCGAAGGGCTCCCAGCCGGGCGTCGAGCCGCCGACGGTCGTAGGAGAGTTTCGCCTCCTGGAAGGTGTCCATGGCGGTCAAGACGTCCAAATTGGTCACGAGCCCCAGGCCGTAGTCCCGCACTTGGGCGTTGTAGTTGGCTTCCGCCAGTTCCGCGGCCGACAAAAGGGCCTCGGTCTCCGAACGGGCCGACAGAAGCTCGGCGTAACGGGCGCGGAGCTCGGATTCCGCCGAACGGCGGTCCCGGGCCAGGCGCCACCGGGCCGCCTCGGCGTCGTCCGCCGCGACGCGCACCCCGTACCGCCACGCCCCGCCCCGGAAGAGGGGCAAATCCAAGGACAAGGTCGCGTCCCAGTCGATGGGCGCGTTTCCGCCGGACCGTTGGGTATAGTAATTGCCGGCCGCGACCAGACTGGGCCAGATTTCACGCCGTCGGGCCCGATAAAGGAACCGCGCCGCCTCGACCGACCGCTCCGAGGCGGCCAAGTCCGGGCGGGCGGGAAGTTTTTCCATCCAACGAGCCACGGGTTCCGGGGCGGGGAGGTCGCCGGGCTCTTCGGCCACGGCCAAAACCGTTTCGCCCACCAACACGCTTAAAACTTCCAGGGCGGAGGATCGAAGCCCCTCGGCCCGCCGACGCCGCGCTTCCAAAGTCGCCCGCTGGGAACGGACCGAAAGCCGTTCCCCCTCCCGGGACCGGCCGATGCGGACCCGGTGGGTCAAATCCGCGATCCGCTTGTCCGTCAAGTCGCCCAAGGTGGTGAGGGCCATCCGGTCCGCGTCGTAAGCCAGCACGGTGTAATAAACCTCGGCCACGTCGGCGTAGAGCAATTGGCGGGCCCGGGCCAAACCCCATTGACGGGAATCCCGGAGCGCCGATTGCGCCCGCATCCCGGCAAACTCGCGGAACCCGGCAAACAACGTTTGCCGTCCGTAAAACCCGGATTCGGACCGGCGGACCCGGGGCGGATTGCTCGAAGAATCGGAACGCCCGGAGGCGTCCTGCCAGGTTTCCGAGGCGCGAAAACCGACCTGGGGCAGCACCCCGGCCCGAACGAGAGCGTATTGGTTTTCCACCTGGCGGACGTCCGTTTCACCCAGGGCCAACGTTTCGCTTTTCTCGGCGGCCCGACGGAAACAGTCCCGAAGGGACAGGGCCGCGGGGGCTTCTTCGGCCCGGGACGTCGCCCCCCCCAGCAACAGTAAAACCGCCGCCCACCGCCTCACGGGCAGACCCCCCGGCTGAAGAGTTCCCAAACCGCCTCGGTCCGGGAAAGGAGCGACCCCGCCATGTCCCCCGCGATGTGGACGAAAACGAAACCCCGGATCAATCCGAACAATCCGATGGCGGCTTCCTCGGCGTGGCCCCGGCGGAAATGCCCGAGCCGGGCCCCTTCGTTGATGGCCTTCGCCATTTCGTTGATGAGGGACTTCACCAATTCCATGGGCCGGTGGGGGCCCCGCCACAGACAAGGCAGATTTCCCTGAAAGACCTGCAGGAACAACCCACGGTGGGTTTCAAAAAAAGCCAGTTGGGCCCGAATCAGACCGCGCACACGGTCCCGGCCGGGCGCGGTGGCGCCGAGCGTTTGGCAAAACGATTCGCCCAGGTCTCGGTGGACGGTTTCGGCCAATTCGCGAAAAAGGTCTTCCTTGGTTTTAAAGTGGAGATAAAGACTGCCCTTGGCGATGCCCGATCGACGGGCGATTTCGTCCATGGTCAAGGCGTGGTAATCCCGGGTTTCCAAGGCGCGGCCGGCGGCGGCCAGGATGGCCCCGCGGGTTTCGGCCGCCGGCCGGCGGACGTGCGGGCGGCGGCGGGAAAGGGACGCGGGGCGGGCGACGGGAATGGGAAGGCTCCTGGGCGGTCGCGGCCGGGGCCGCGGGAAATCAATTGACTGACCGGTCAGTCAATATTAGGGATTCGGGAGCGGGTTGTCAAACGACCGACGGGGGAGGGGGGCTAACGGGAAACGAGGGGTTTGGGAGACGACGGCAGGAGTTCGGTGGCGGTCCGGTCCCAAAGAGAAATGCCGCGGTCGTCTTCCAATTCCACGCGGTGGACTTCGGCCGTCTTGGGGTCGTATTTGCGGAGGACGTCGGAGGCCACTTCCTGCACGGCGGTTTCCAGGACGGCGTTTAAGGGAGAGTCGGTCGAAGCCTTGTCGCCGCGCTCCAGGGTTAAAATCAACCGCCCGCCCTCGACGCGGCCCCGGATGGAGCGGATTTGAAGCATGACGCTGACCAACGGATTGCCGCTCAGGCGCCGTTGAAGGCGGGAGGCCACCAGCCGCGCCATAAACTCGCCCAAATCCACGTCGTGCCAGGCGGCCGGCGAAGCCTCCGTGGTTTCGGCGTCGGACTCCAACACCATGCGGTCCTCAAAATCGGAGCGGGAGTAGCGCATGTAAATCAGGCCCTTGATGTCGGGGATGTAGCGAAGGATGGTGATGGAGGCCTTGAGGCGGGGGTCCGTGGCTTGGACCACCAGAAAATCCACCGGAGCGTCGGTGGACAGACTGGCCCGGGTGCCCGACAACATGAGGCCTTCAAAGGTCTCCAGGGTGTCCCGACGAAAATCCAGATCGTCCGTGACCAGGCCTTCCAGATCGCACGCGATGTAAAGGGTTTTCCCCACCAATTGGGCGCGGACGTCGATCTTTTGCTCTTTGAGGCAAAGTTCCCGGACCGCTTCGGGAAGGCGCGCGGCGGGAAAGGTCGCCTGTCCGCAGGCGGCGAGGAGGCTAAGCGCCAGGAGCGGCCGGAGGCGCATCGAGGGTAACGGTTTGAATGGGCACCTGTTCCCGGGCCTTGCCGTATTCGGCGAAGATGGCGTGAATGTCATCGTATTCCAATTCGCTTCGTTTGACCAATTCCTGGGCGAAGCGGTCCACCAGGGTCCACTCCCGACGAAGGAATTCCTCGACCTCTTTGGCGCATTGATGGAGGATGCCGTAGGTTTCCTGGTTCAATTTGGTCTTGATATCGTCGGAGAGCTGGTGTTCGGGAATGATCCCGTAATCGCCGAGATACCCGTTGGACCCCATGCCCAAACGCCACACCATGGTGTGGGCTTTTCCCATGGCGTTGGCGAAATCCGCCGCCACGCCGTTGGAGGTGACGCCGTACTTGATCTTTTCCCCCATGTAGCCTCCGAGGGACACCTTGATGTCCGCCAGGATTTGATCTTTGGTGGAGGAATGCAATTCTTCCCGGGGGGTGTGGTAAACGACGCCCAGGGCGCCGCCCCGGTGAATGATCGACGCTTTGAAGACGTCATCGGTCGGGTGCATGTTGTAAAGAACCAGCAAATGACCGGCCTCGTGGTAGGCGGTGGCCTCCCGTTCCTGGGCGTTCATGGAGAGCGGGTGGGCCACGCCCAGGTCGATCCGCTCGATGGCTTCGGAAATGTCCCGGTAGGTAATCTGGGCGCGTTTGTCTCGGGTCGCGATCAGGGCCGACTCTTTGCAGATGTTCATGATGTCCGCCGGCGATTTCTGAACGCAACGGCGGGCCAGGCGGCCGATGTCGATGGCGGGGTCGTGAACGATCTTGCGGAGATAATACCGGAAAAGGCCGACCCGCTCGTCCAGATTGGGAAGGTCGACAAAAATTTTTCGGTCGAACCGTCCGGGGCGGAGGAGGGCTTTGTCCAAGATGCCTTCGGCCGCGTTGGTGGCTCCGATCACGATCACGTTTTCCTGCTTTTCCCCCAATCCGTCCATTTCCACCAAAAGCTGATTTTGGGTGCTGTTGGTTTCTTCGCCGCCGCCGAAGGAATTAAAATGACGTCCCCGCCCGATGACGTCCAACTCGTCGAGGAACACGATGCAGGCCCCGTGAGCATAGGCCAATTGGCGCGCTTTCTTGAACAGCTTTCGCACGCGGCTGGCGCCCACCCCGACGAACACCTCCACAAACTCCGAGCCGGCGATGGAGAGAAAGGGAATCCCCGCCTCCGTCGCGATGGCCTTCGCCAAGAGAGTCTTCCCGGTTCCCGGGGGACCCACCATGAGGAGGCCTTTGATGATGCTGCCCCCGATGGCTTTGACCCGCGCCCGGTCTTTTAGAAGGGCCACGACTTCCATGGCCTCCTTTTTGGCGTTCTCCAGGCCGATCACATCTTTAAAGGTCACCTTGAAATCGTCGGCGTTGATCTGCATCTTCCGGCCCATTTTCCCGAAACCGCCCTGGAGCACGTGGGTGTAGAGGTAGACGAACACCAACGCGTTCATCACCGCCATGAGCAAGTTGAGCGGCAGGGTGGCCAGGGTGAGGGTACGGTAGAAGGATTCGAGGGCGAAGAGACCCCAAATGGAGAGCACCAGCAGGAGGATCAACGACACGATGATCGTGAGGTTGACCCAGTTGTTCATCCAGAATATTTTGAAACGGCGAAAAAAAGACATGGGAATCCTTTTGGTTCGGCTTTGAACGTCCGAGGGGTTAGACCCCCGCGGCGCCCAAAAGTTCCTTCACCCGGGCGGCAACGTCTTCCAGGTTGAAGGGTTTGGGGATGTAAACGTCCGCCCCGACGCTCATGCCCCGTTGGACGTTTTCCTGGTCCGCCAGGGAGGTGAGCATGATCACCTTGGGCATGGGGATGTCGTGCCGTTCGCTGGTGAGGGTGTTCACCAATTTAAAACCGTTCATGCGGGGCATCATGACGTCCGCGATCAACAGGTCCGGCTTGACTTGGGCGGCCATCTCCAACGCTTCCTGGCCGTCCCGCGCCAGGGACACTTCGTAACCCAACCCACTGAGGAATACGGACAACAGACCCAAAATGTTCGGATCGTCTTCGGCAATCAGGATTTTGGCGGGCATGGTCACCTCAAAAAGTCGCGCGCGATGCGATTCAGACGGAAATTCCTCGTCGAAAACGGGGAATCAATCAATTATAGACCCCGATCCCTCCCCCGTCAAGGCTTTCCCGAAATCGGAGCGGGGACCCGGACGTCGCGGGCAGGCCCTTGCCAAGGAACGCCGGGCGATCTACCCTATGGGACATGGCGGCCCCCAATCCCAAAGAACGGATCCTGGTGGTGGACGACGAACCCCACCTCCTGGACCTGATCGTGGACCTTTTGACCGACGACGGCTACACGGTGGACGGCGTGGCGAGCGGCACCGCCGCCATCCACGCCGCCCGCCAGCAGGAGTACCACGCCGCCCTCCTGGACTACAACCTGGGGGACATGACGGGACTGGCCCTGGCCAAGGAATTGCGCCGGCTGCAGGAGGATTTGAACGTCATCTTGATGACGGCCCACGCCTCCCTGGACATGGCGGTCAAGGCGATCCAGGCGGACGTGTACGACTATCTCATCAAGCCCATCGACTCCAACCACTTGAAACGTTCCCTGGCCAACGCCCTGGAAAAGAACCGGCTCTCCGTCGAGAACAAACGACTGGTGCAGACCCTCACCAAGGCCAACGACGGGTTGGAGCGGGCCAGCGAACTGAAATCCAAATTCCTTTCCATCGTCACACACGACCTGCGAACCCCCCTGGCCTCCATCCGGGGCTACGCCCAACTGCTTCAATTCCAGCGGGGGCTGTCGCCCGAGCAGGCGACCCAGTTCCTCAACATCATCATCGCCGAATCGGACCACATGGGGGATTTGGTGTCGGATTTGATGGACGTGGTGAGCATCGAGGCGGGCAAACTTCGGATCGAAAAGACGCCCATCGTTTTTAACGATCTCCTGCAACAGGTGGCCTCCCGGATGAAACCCCTGGCCGAGCAGAAGAAAATCGTCCTGACGACCTCCCTGGAAGCCGGGGAATTGCCGCCGCTGTCCCTCGACCGCCGGAGGATCGACCAGGTGCTGACCAATTTGATCGGCAACGCCTTTAAACACACCCCGGCCGGCGGACAGGTGGCGGTCACGGGCCGCCGCGGCGGCGAAACGCTTCGACTCGAGGTGACGGACACGGGCGAAGGGATCCCCAGGGAGGCGCTCGCCCGGGTGTTCGATCAGTTTTTCCAGGTGGAAGCCCACGCCTCCAAAAAAGAAGGGCTCGGGCTCGGCCTCACCATCGCCCGGGAAATCATCCACGCTCACGGCGGGGAGATCGGGGCCGAATCCGAGGGCGCCGGCCGCGGCGCCAAATTCTGGTTTACCCTGCCCCTGGCCCCGGCGCCCGCCCCGTCGGCCCCCGCCCCCGCCTAAAAAGTCGGCCCGATCGACAAGTAAAAAGTCCAAAAACGGGCGTCCGTCCGTTTGGCCGCCTGAACGTCCGCCCAGAGCGGAAAACTCTGAAACAAAAAAGCCGGAAACCCCACCCCGGCCCCCACCGATTGCCGGACGTCCGTCCATTTCTTGCGACGAAGCTCTCCGTGATGGTTCCAATCCAGCCCCGCATCGGCGAACAGCGTGCCGTAAATCGCCTTGACCGTCACCCCCGCCAGGACCGGCAAGGTCGCCCCCCGGAGGTACACCAGCGGCGTGCGCCACTCGGCGTTGACCAAAGCGAACCGGGTTGAACGGACGTCGTCGCCCCGCCGGGGATAGCCCCGGAGTCGGTCGGCCCCGCCCAGGCGCAGGCGTTCGGGCTCGCGCCCCACGCTGGCCCCCGCCCGCGTTCGAAAAGCGAAGGCGCTTTCCCCTCCGGTGGGCACGAAAACATGGTGTTCCATTCGATGGGTCCGGTAGCGCCGGTCGGTGCCCAACACCTCGGCGGTCCATTTTTCCTCCAGGGTCAGGCGCGAACCCCCGGTCACCCCCAGGTAGCGGCCCTGGGCCGTGTCCCGGGTCCAGGCGGTGGAAAAGGTGTTCTCGTCCTCCTGGAAATCCCGGCTGGGCGTCAGGGAAAAGGTGCGGTCGCGGTGAAGGAAAGAAACCGCGCCCTCCAGCCGGTGGAAACGGTCGAGGGGGTAGCGGGCACCGACGGTGCGAACGGATTCCCGCTCCCGGTCGGTCCGATCGATGTCGTTGTAAAAACTCTGCCCCGAAGCGGCGAGAAAGAATTCCGGACGGAAGCGGCGGTAGGCATATTCGGCGTTGTAGTCCAGCAAACGATCGCCGCTGGCGTACTGAAACACCAGGCGCAAATCGTGGTCGCCCAGCCACTCGGAGGATTGCCAGAGAGCCGCGGCGAAGAGTCCGCCTTCGGAAGAGTAATACACCACCGGGAAAAAAAGGTCGGTGGAGGCTTTGAAACGGTAGGGCCGCGGATCGCCCACCGGGGCCGGCGGCGGGGGCGGCGGGGCGGCCGCCGTCGGTAAAATCGGCGTTCCGGGGCGCGTCCACAGGGCGGGCGCCGCCCGATAGAGGTGCAGGGATTGATCCCGGTAGGCGGAGTAAAGCGACACCGCGCCGTCCCGGGAAAAGGCCGGGGAGAAATCCCCGCCAATCGCGTTGGTCAAACGGGACACGTCCCCGGAGGCCGGATCCCAACGATAGAGATTTCGGACGGCCGCGGTCCCCTCCCCCACAAAGAACACGGCGGTCCCTCCCGGGCCGAAGACCGGCTCCGTCTCCCGGCCGGGCAGGCGGGTTTCGTTGACGGCCGCGCCCGTATCCAAATCCCACAGCACCAATTGCCGATCCGGCGGCGCGTCGACCGCGCCGGGGACCTCTCGGGAAAAGACCAGACGCCGCCCGTCGGGGCTGTAGGCCGGGTGATCCTCGTCTTCGGGCGTCCGGGTGAGCCGGCGGAGGACGCGGCCTCCGGGGGAAATCTCATAAAGGTCCCGGCGGCCGTCCGCCAGCGCGGAAACCGCCAGCCGGGCGCCGTTCGGGGAAAAGACCGGGGACCGCATTTCCGCCAGGGGCGTGCGCGTTCGGCGGAGCCGTCGACGCTCGACGTCGTAAAGGTAAAGAAAGTCGCGCTGTTCCTTTTCCCCGAAAAAAGCGACCCAGCGGCCATCGGGCGAAAAAGCCAGGGCTCGGTTCTGGGACTGCAGATTCTCCGTTCGCCCGCCTTCGAGCCCCCCGATTCGGAATTCCTCCCCGGTGTCCAACCGACGCAAAACCACGTCGTGCCGCCCGTCCCGGTCGGTCACGTACGCCAGGCGGCGGCCGTCCGGCGATAGGGCCGGAGCGCTGTTGAAAACGGGCAGATCGTCCGGAACCGTGATTCGCTCTCCGTCGGCCTCGGGTTCCGCGGCCCCGGCGGCCTGGTCGGCGTAAAAATCCGTCAACCATTCCCGGTAGCGCGAGTCGAAACGGGCGAAATCCTGCCCCGTCAAATCCTGAAGGATGGAGTTTTCGTCGAAACGGTCCCGCATTAATCTTAGAAATTCGCCCGGTTTGTCCCGGCCGTATTCCTCCGCTAAAAACCGGACCGCCGCGCCCCCCTGTTTGTAACCGAGGGTCACTTGATGGGGTTTCAGGTGGCTGAACCCGTGAAGCTCGCTCAACGGATACAGGGCGCCCCGGGTGGCGGCGTCCCGCAAAACCATGTCTTCCTCGGCCCGGTCCACCTCGCCGCTTTCGTATTCGGACAGGCCTTCCATGAACCAGAGCGGGTAAAAGGGGGATTTAAGGAACCGCGCCGAGCGCCACAGCCCGCCGTAGAGGGCGTCGAATTCGACCACGTGGGTAAACTCGTGGGGCAGGACGTGGCGGAGCCAGGCGTCGGTCCCGTCGTTGAAAATCAGCAGGCGATTTTTGAAAGCCTCGGTGACGCCGCCGGTCCCTTCGCCGATGTCGACGACGTTGGTCTGTTCAAATTGGTTGTGCGTGGGGTAAAGGAACACCGGGGTGGGCCCGGGAGTGGGAACGCCCAAGTCGGTCGTGATCCGGGCGTGCGCCTCCTCCAAAATCTGGGCGACCCGGGGAAGGAGGGCGGACCCTTCGGGGGTCGCGTGAATTTCAAAATGCGGCGTTCGAACCACCCGCCATTCGAAGGCGTCGGCGCGGACCTTGTTTTGGCCGAAGGCGTGGAGGGCGGCGGGGATCGCGCCCAGGAAGAGGAGGAGGGGGAGCGGGCGGAGGGCCCGGATCACCGGGAAGCGCGCGCGAGGCGCTTTTTGAGCCGCCGCAGGCGGGTGCGGGCTTCGCGGTTCTTGGGGTCCAGCTGAGCGACGTGTTCCCATCGTTCCAGGGCCAATTCGTCCTGGCCCGCGTCTTGGTAGGCCTGGGCCATGGCCAGGGCCAACTCCGCGCTGTCGCCGGAAGCGTTACGCTCCAGGGCGTATTCCTCCAGAGCCTTGGGCAGGTCGCCCCGACCGCGGAAAAGGTCCCCCAGGAGTTTGTGCCCGCCGGTGGGCATCGCGCGCCCCCCCTCGGTGAAAGGTTTCAACGCGTCCAAGGCCTCGGGCCAGTTTTTACGGTCCCGAAGAACGAAGGCCAGGTTAAAGGAGACCAGCGCGTCCCCCGGCTTTTTGGCCAGAACCCGGCGATAGGAATCGATGCTTTTATCCAGTTCGTCCGTCCGGTAATAGAGGTTGCCCAAGCGAAGGCGGGTTTCCATGTCCTCGGGGTGGCGGCGGGCGTAGCGCTCCAGATCGGGCGCGGCGTATTCGGGGAGGTTTTCGCTTTCGTACATGACGCCCGCGAAATAGAACAGGCGCTCGTCCAAAGCGCCCAGTTCCCGGGCTTTTTCCAGACTTTTCAAGGCTTCTTTGTATTGGGAGGGGCCGCGCTCGTATTGGGCGATGGCGAGGTCCAACAGCGCCTCAACGTTTTCGGGGGTTTCGGCCAGGGTTTTTTCGGCCGTTTGAACGGCCGCGTCCAAAGCGGCGGGAGATCGGAAATCCGCCGGCTGGCGGGGGAACGGGCGGCGCGGCGCCGGTTGATAGACCGTGAACGTCCAAAAGACGGCGGCGGCCCCCAGCAGAACGATGACGGGAAAAAACGGATCGAAGGACGGCGCGGGGCGGACCGTCGGAGTCCCCGGTCGCGACACGGCCAACCCGGCCTCAGGCGTTCGGGGGGGTGGAATCGGAGGCGGGGGGCTCCTCGGCGGGCGGTTCGTCCGCGGAACCCCATTCGGTCACGTCGCCCAGGGTCACGCCTTCGCCGGAGGGGCGGTAGCGTTTGAGCAACTGCCGTTCTTCGCGCTGATCGTGCTTGCGGATGGACAATTCGATGCGGCGCGATTTGCGCTGGCCCTTGAGCACAAGCCCCGTCACGATTTCGCCTTCCTTCAACACTTCGCCGGCGTGGTTCAACCGGTGGTCGGAGGGGATCTCGCTGATGTGCACGAACCCCTCGATGTCGGGGGCCAGTTCCAAAAAAGCGCCTTGGTCCGTGAGGCGGACCACTTTGCCTTCCACGGTCGCCCCGGGGGCGAATTTGGCGATGGGGTCCTCGGTCAACTGCTTGAGGCCCAGGGCCATCTTTTCGGTGGTGGGGTTCACGTCGATCACCACGGCCTCGATTTCCTGGCCGACGGTTAAAACGTCCTTGGGATGGGCGGGGGCTTTGGTCCAGGACATGTCCTGGGTGCGGAGCAGGCCTTCGATGCCGCTCGGCAAGCGCACGAAGGCGCCCACGGGCAGCATGTGCGTCACCACGCCCTTCACGCGGGAACCGGCCGGGTATTCCCGGGCGGCTTCCACCCAGGGGTTTTCCCCGGCGCGTTTGAGGCTCAGGGCCATCTTTTCTTGTTCCTTGTTGATGGACAGGATGAACACGTACACCTCCTGGCCGACGGTCAGGAGTTCCTTGGGCTTCACGCCCCGTTCTTTCCAGGAAAATTCCGATTGGTGGACCAGCCCTTCCACGCCGGGCTCCAATTCCACGAACGCCCCGAAGTCCGTCAGGCTGGTCACTTTGCCCTTCTGGATGGAGTTGACCGGGAACTTGGCGTCCACGGTATCCCAGGGTTTGGCCAGGAGCTGTTTGCGCCCCAGGGCGATTTTGCCGCTCGCGGGATCAAATTTCAAAACCTTGACGTCGATCACGTCCCCGACCTTGAGCACGTCGGACAATTTACCAACCCAGCCCCAGGAGACGTCGGTGATGCGGAGCAAGCCTTCGATGCCGCCGATGTCCACGAAGGCGCCGAAGGCGGTGAGGCTGGTGACGGTGCCGTTGAAGATTTTGCCCACTTCCATGGTTTTGAGGGTGTCGGCGCGCTTTTGGGTGGCGTCTTTTTCGAGGAGTTTCCGACGGGAAACGACCACGTTGCCCTTGGCGGTGTCCATTTCCAAAACGGCCACGGGAAACTTCTGCCCGACCAGGGGGGTCAAATCTTTGACGGGACGGCGGTCCACTTGGGAGGCCGGGAGAAACGCCTCCATGCCCACGTCGACGATCAAGCCGCCCTTCACGGCGCGGATGACGGTGGCTTCCAGGGGCGTGCCGGCGTCGCGGGCTTGGATCACGTGGGTCCACTGGGAACGGTCGCGGGCTTCTTTGAAGGAGACCAGCGGGTGGCCTTCGGGGCCGGAAAGCCGTTTGATCAAGGCGGGGAAAGAGTCGCCCACTTTGGGCGGCTGGGCCTGGGAGCGAAACTCCGCTAAGGGAATCAAGCCTTCGACTTTCAAACCGACGTCCACCAAGACGCCCGCGGCGGTGACTTCCACCACGTGGGCGGTCACCAGGGAACCGGGCCGGCTTTGGGCTTCCGCCTCCGCCAGCAACTCCTCCATGCTCATATCGTCTTTCACGGGTGCCTCGCTCGTCACTGGAGCTCTCCTGAAGGGGAATAGGGGGCCCGGGGGGCTCTTTTTCCCAAATTTTCGTTTCCGAAGGGCTAAGGATACCATTATGGACGGTGGGTGACAAGTTGCGTCCGGGGGAACCAACTACTATTCTGACGTCCTATGCCGCAGGACTTCAAACACTGGCTGATGGCCCGGTGGCTCTCCAACATCGCCAAACAGCTTTTGTCCGTCGCCGTGGCCTGGCAGGTTTACGTTCGAACCAAGGATCCCCTGGCCCTCGGTTTGGTCGGTCTTTCCAGCGCGGTCCCATTTATTTTGACCTCCCTCTGGGCCGGGCACGTGGTGGACCGGAGCGAAAAGAGGGGCCTGTTGCTGGCCGCCCAGGGGGCGTTGGGGGCCTGCGCCGCGGCCCTCCTTCTCTCGACCTTTGGGCGGGCGCCCCTGGTTTTTCTCTACGGGGCCGTGGCGCTCAAGGGCGCTTCGGTCAGTTTTGAAATGATATCGGCGAGCGCCTTCGCCCAAACGATCATCCCCCGGGAAGGGTTTCCCCGGGCCGCGGCCTGGAACCTGATCACCTTTTCCACCGCCACCATCGCGGGCCCCCTGGCCGGCGGATGGATATTGAAGACCCATTCGGACCGGGTGGCGTACGGCCTCGCCATGGCCTTCTTTCTGGGCGCCTGGACCTTCGCCACCCGATTGCGCCGCCTGCCCCCCGCCCCCGGACAGGAAACGGAAACGCCGGGGGTCCGGGTGAAGGCGGGCCTTCGTTTCGTTAAAAATCAACCCCTGATTCTCGGCGCCATGTCCCTGGACATGGTCGCCGTCCTTTTCGGGGACGCGGTCGCGCTTTATCCGATTTTCGCCGATTTGCTCAGGGCCGGGCCCGTTGGGTTCGGTCTTCTTCGAGCGTCCCCCGCCGCCGGGGCCGCCCTGGTTTCGGCCCGCCAAGTGGCTCGCCCGTTTATATCCCCCTCCTGGCGTCAATTAAAGCGCGTGGTGACGGCCTTCGGCGTTTTCATGCTGGGGTTTGCCCTGGCTCCCAATCTAGTGTCGGCGGCCCTCTTTCTCTTTTTGGCGGGGATCGTGGACGGGGTCAGCGTGATCATTCGCCAAAGCCTTTACCAGGCCCACACGCCGGATCCCCTGCGGGGCCGGGTGGCGGCGGTGAGCGGTATTTTCATCAGCACGTCCAACGAAATCGGGGCCTTCGAATCGGGCCTCTCGGCCAAGTTCCTGGGTCCGGTGGGCTCGGTGCTGTTCGGCGTGGCGATGACTTTCGTTACGGTGGCCGGGATGGGGTGGTATTTTCGAGGGAAGATTCGCGAGGAATAAGGGGTCAAACCACCGTCGAACGGAAGCCCGCATCTGAATCAGGCAAAAGACTTCGTCTTTCGCTACGACCGCGCCCCGTCCGACCCCTTCCGACAAACGGGGGCCTGGCGTATTCGCCAAGCAAACCGGGACGTTGCCTAGCGGCAACGAACCAGTTCGAACCCCGAGATCTGCCCAAATTCAAAAGGCGCCCACGCGTGGGCGCCTTTTGTTGCACAGGGAAGGATGACGGCCTCAGGCCTACGTCGAGCGGAAGCCCGCTACTCAATCAGGCAAAAGACTTCGTCTTTCGCTACGACCGCGAACCAGTTCGAACCCCGAGATCTGCCCAAATTCAAAAGGCGCCCACGCGTGGGCGCCTTTTAAATTTGCACAGGGAAGGATTCGAACCTTCGTAGGGCGAGGCCCGCCAGATTTACAGTCTGGTGCATTTGACCGCTCTGCCACCTGTGCTTAAAGGGATCGACTTGAAATTCTCAGCGGCGGGGAACCCTGTTATATCACGCCTTCGATTCTCCCGTCAAGCGCGCAAAAAGTGGCGCGCCCTCCCCCCCGTCGACGGGGAGAGGGCGCGCCGTTGTGATCGTGGTGTCGATTAAGTCGGGCTCACCATTTATACTTGATTTTCGCGCTCACGATGTGCGCGCGGTAATCCATGATGGTGTCGGCCAGGAAGATGTTCGTTTGCCCCGCCGCCGATCCCGCGAGCATCGGGATATCGTCGGTGGCGTAATCCGACACATCGTAGCGCTCAAAGGTGTAGCCCAATTCGAGCGCCAGATCTTTCTTGGCTTGGTATTCGCCCCGAATCGAGTAGTCCTGCTTGGTTGTCACCGTTTCGGGCGGAGACAATTTGGCCGCCAAGGAGGTGCCCAGTTCGAGGAAATCCGTGGCTCCCCGCGAGCGGGCCAGGTCATATCCCAGGGACACGCGGAGTTTCGCGGTCAAGTCCGTGTCCACCCCGAGCCCCGCGGTGTCGTAACGATCGGTGGAGGCGGCCGTCCAGTCCTCCGCGGCGTTTTGCGTCGCGCTTCCGCCGGAAGAGGTGTTCGACCGCTGAACCCCCCGGACATGCTCATACTGGTAGAAACCGTAAACCCCCACCCGGTCGGACACGTCCAACGTGAGGTCCAGGCCCGCGCGGGCCGAACGGTTTTCCAAAAGCCCGTAAAGGAGCGGCAAGTTGTTCGTGGACACGAGGATAACGGTGGACGAACCCTGAAGGTCGCCGTTGCCCCCCCGGAACCGATCGTGCGTCAACCCGCCGGTGAGGGTGATTGACCAGGGACCGCGCCACCCTTGCACCGTTAGATCGCCGCTGTTTCGGTGACGGGAGGCAATGTCCACCCGGCGCATGCCGGGCAATTCAGCGTACGCCGTGCCGAGATAGTTCAAATAATCTTCGATCTCGAACTCTTCGGCTTTTCGATCCGCGTTTACCACCCGGGCCCGCACGGAGAAACCGAGGACGGGTCGGTAGGACACCTTGCCGGTGACGATGTCCTCGAGGGTCTCTCGGTATTCCCGGTGTTCTCGAATGGCTTTTTCCCGGGCGGCGTCCAAAGACAGGTTCCATTTCGACGACAAGGCGTAATCGGCGTTCGCCCCGAAGGTCAACTTACGGTAAGCGAACCGCACGGTGTTGGCCGCCGACGTCGCGCTGCTGGCCCACGTTTGGTCCACCGCCGAATGTCCGGCGAATTGAATCATATCCGAGCTGTTGCCCAGCTGCTCGGACCGCACCCGCGCCCCGAAATTCCACTTGCTGAACGTCTGGTTGGTCAGGTCGTAGTTTTGGACCACCAAGGTTTGCTCCGCGCCCACTTTGCTCTGCGGCAGGGACGAAGCCAAATGCGCGTCGAGGCCCACCGTGGCCGACGAAGCGTTGATGAGAGAATTGATGGTGTACGGCAACATTTCTTCGTTTTGGACCATTTTGGTGTAAGACACGTCGGCCCGGAACCGGCTTTGGGCCGGCAGGGCGACCCCGAAATTCATCGTCAAAGCGTGGGAAGCGTTGTCCGGCTGCATGGCGGCCCGTCCCTGGGCGCTGTCGTTGCCATCGGTGACGCCCGAACCGGTGAATCGATCGGTCGTCCGCTTGGAATTGTCCCACACCAGGGTTTCAATTTCGTTGTCGTAAAGCGATAAACCGTAACCCAGACCCCAGTTCGTCTTCTCGCCGACGTAATCCAGGGAGAGGTTCGACTCGTAGGCTGTTTCGTCCACGGGTTTCGCCAACTCAACGGAGTGATTGCGCCCAAAGGCAAAGGCCTGCAATTTATGGCCATCCTTCTTCTGCTGGGCGAACTGCGCCCGCGCGCCCAGCCGGTCCGACAAGGCGTAGTCCATCCGAATGCCCGTCTTGTCCTGGCGGGTTTCCAGATCCTGCGTGTGGGCCAAGCCGGCGTAGGTGCTCGTCATCAGATTGAACCAGTTGGTGCGCTGGGTGGCCGCGCTTCCGGTCCCGGCGCCGGTTTGAATCGCGCCCTGCATCCCGTCCGGAAGGCGAAGAACGCCGGGGCTTTCCTCCCGGTAAAGCGTTTGGGAAATCGACGACCAGCGATGGGGCGACTGGTCGTAGGCCAACCCCAGGGACAATTTGCCCACGCCCAGGCACAGGGCGGCGGATTGGTCCTCTTCGCGCAGGTTGTTCGCTTGGAAGTGGTAGTCCCACCCGTTGGATTCTCCGACCACCGCGTATTCCTCGATCACCGGGCCTTTGGAAACGTCCCGGTATTCCTCAAACTTGGCTTCGGGGTTGTTTTGATCCACCGACTGAACCCCAAGCACCAGTTCCTGAGACACGGAGGCGCCGAGGGGCGCGCCCGCCATTAAGAGAAGTCCGGCGAGGGCCTTGCGAAGATTTGTCTGGGTCGACATGGGGTTTCTCCTCCGCTTAGCGGGTAAACATCTTGCCCGACGGGTGGTTGGACCCGTGGATCGTGGAATGGCATTCCTGACAGGTCTGCCCGGCAATTTTGTTGTTGAATTGGTCGATGTTGGTGGCGTCGTACACCGTGCTCGGATGGCCGCCGCCCGTGTGGCATCGCTGGCACAAGAACGCCCGTTTGGCGACCAGCATCTTCTCGTGGTGCGAACCGTGGGGGTGGTGGCAGTTGAGGCAGTTCTCCCGCACGGGCGCGTGTTCCCACAAATGGGGTCCGCGTTTGTCCTGATGGCACTGGAAACAGAGCTGATTGACGTTGGCGGCCTTGAGCTGTTTCGGGGTGCCGGTGCCATGGGAATCGTGGCAGGAAGAACAGCTGAGCTTGTCTTCCTCGATGGCCATGTGCGCCGAACGGCGCATTTGCCCTTTCACGTCCTTGTGGCACTGATAGCAAGTCTCTCGCTGGGTGGCTTTGACCAGTTGGCCATGTTTGCCCGCGGCGTTGTGGACGCTGTGGCACGCGACGCAGGAGACGTTGGCTCGATCGTGGGCTCCGCCGCTCCAGTGAGTGCGACCGGCGTCGCGGTGGCACTGCAGGCAGGAGTCGGCGACGACCTTGGCTTTGGCTGTCTTAAAATTTTTGACCGTGGCAAACCCCGGATTCGCCTTGTCGCCCGCGGCGCCGGCGTGCAGCGACCCGGGTCCGTGGCAGGTTTCGCAGGATTTCTCGAAATCGACGCCCTTGCGCTTTTCCAAATATTCCCCGTGGTGCGTCGATTTAAAAGCTTCCCCTTGTTCCTGGTGGCAGGCGAGGCAGGCGGAGGCCCCGACCCACTCGGGCTTTTCCGCTTCCACCGCGGGCGCGGGAGCGGCCGCTTCGTCGGCGCGCGCCGACTTCCCCCCCGTGAACGCGAGGCCCAGGCCGCCCACGGCCAGGGCCATCCACAATTTCAACAAGAAACTTCGTTGGATTGGTCTCATGGTTATCCTCAAGAGTCCGGCCGATCGATGCGCGACCGGGGTCGGGGTTGCGGCCTGTCCCGCTTTCGCGGAACCTCCGAAATGACTTTCCGTCGGGGAAGAACGGTTTAAACCGCCCGTCTTCAAATGGATGGTTAAAAAAGCCGGGAACCCGACGCGATCCGCCGGCCGATTCACATCATGTATATATCAATTTGGCGAAACCCATACATGACAGCGATCATAATTTAAAAAAATATTTTAGGGCGCGGAGCCCTTTGACACGCCCGACCCCCCATCGTATACTTCCCGCAGAGACATCGACCCTCAAGGAAGAATCCCATGGCCCTCACGCCGTCCACCATGTTGCCCCTGGGCACCGCCGCCCCGACCTTTCAATTGCCGGAGGTGGTCTCGGGAATTACCGTTTCCCTGGAGGATTCGGCCGGAAAATCCGCCTTGCTGGTCATGTTCCTCTGCCGTCATTGCCCCTACGTAAAGCACGTGGAAAAGGAATTGTCCCGTTTGGGCCGGGACTACGCCTCGAAAGACGTCGCCCTGATCGCCATCAGCGCCAACGACGCCGGGGATTACCCCGAGGACGCTCCCGCGGGGCTTCGGGCCCAGGCCGCCGAGTCGGGATTTTCCTTCCCTTACCTTTACGACGAGTCCCAATCCGTCGCCAAAGCCTACGCCGCCGCCTGCACCCCGGACTTTTTTGTCTTCAACAAGGAACGGCGCCTCGTCTACCGGGGCCAGTTGGACGACAGCCGTCCGGGCAACGGCCGGCCCGTCACGGGCGCGGACCTGCGCGCCGCCCTGGACGCGGTTCTGGCCGGACGGCCCCCGCGGCCCGAGCAGAAACCCAGCGTCGGCTGCAACATCAAGTGGAAACGCTCCGGCGGCGCCGGGCGGTAACAAAAAGGAGAACCCCGTGCGATTCCCACTTACCGTTTTAGCGTCGACGCTCTTTCTGGCGCCCGCCCTTCGGGCCGGCGACACTCCCCCCCAACCCACGGACCGGGTCCGGCGCGCGTTCGCCTCCCCCATCGACGACGCCG